>DXHQ01000068.1 GCA_019113345.1 Candidatus Faecalibacterium intestinigallinarum | reverse complement strand
GCCGCAGGCGCGAGAGTATATTTTTCATTTTCATGCGTTATTTAACGCATATTTATTCTTTCCATTTTGCCGCGTGCAAAAAGAAAAGCGCCCGCTTTCACGGGCGCTCTCGGCCGGCCTTTTGGCCGGATTTTTGCAATTGTATAATTTTTGTGAAAAAGAAAATTTTCCCTCCCCATTCTCTGGCAGGGCCGGGCGGGGGTCACTTCCCCTTCCGCACCGCCTCGAGGAAGGCCGGGCCGTAGCGGGCGGCTTTCACCTCGCCGATGCCGCTGATGGCCAGCAGGTCGGCGGTGGTGCGGGGGCGGCGGGTGCAGATCTCCCGCAGCACCGCGTCGGGGAAGATCATGAAGGCGGGCAGCTTCTCCTTGCGGGCCAGCTCCCGGCGGACGGCGTAGAGGGCGGCCAGCAGCTGCTCGTCGGCGCCGGCGGGGACGCCTGCGGACGGGCCGGCAGGGGCGGCGCGCCTGGGGGCGGCGGAAGCCGCCGGGCGGGCTTTGGGCAGGGCCGCTTTGGGGGCCAGGCAGTTGGAACAGCCGCGGCAGCGGGCGGGGGCCGCCTCGCCGAAGTAGTGCAGCAGCTCGTGCCGCAGGCAGCGCGGGGTGGTGGCGTAGAAGGTCATGTACTTGAGCCGCTCGCGGGCCTCCTCGGCGGCGGCATGGCGCTGCTCGTCGGGGGCGTCGCCCTCGTCCTCCTCCTTATTGATGAAGAACTGGGCCAGCCGCACGTCGTTGGGCGCGTAAAAGAGGACACAGCGGGCCGCCTCGCCGTCCCGCCCGGCGCGGCCGGCCTCCTGATAGTAGCTCTCGAGGTCCTTGGGCATATTGTAGTGGACAATGAACCGGACGTTGGGCTTGTCGATGCCCATCCCAAAAGCGTTGGTGGCCACCATCACCTGTACCCGGTCGAAGAGGAAGTCCTCCTGATTCTGCCGGCGGCGGGCAGAGTCCATCTGACCGTGGTAGGCCGCGGCCTGGATGCCCAGGCCCTGCAGCATGGCGGCCGTCTCCTCCACCTGCCGGACGGTGCCGCAGTAGACGATGCCGGGCGCGTCCCCCTGCTCGAGCAGGAACTCGATCAGGGCGCGGGGCTTTTCGCTCTCGGTCAGCCGCCGGGTCTCGAGCATCAGGTTGGGCCGGTCGAAGCCGGCCGTCAGCCGGAAGGGTTCGTGCAGCCCCAGCTGCGCCTCGATGTCCCGGCGAACCCGGGCGGTGGCGGTGGCCGTAAAGGCGGTGACCACCGGGCGGGCCGGCAGCTGCTCGATGAAGGCCCGGATCTGCAGATAGCTGGGCCGGAAGTCGTGCCCCCACTGGCTGATGCAGTGGGCCTCGTCCACCGTCACCATGCTGACCGGCTGCGCCTCGGCAAAGCGGAGGAAGCCCTGGGTCATCAGCCGCTCGGGGGCCACATAGATGATCTTGTACCAGCCCTCCCGGGCGCGGCGGAGCATCAGGGCCTGCTGGCCCGCGGTCAGGCTGCTGTTGAGGTAGGCGGCGGCCACCCCGGCCGCCACCAGCGCCCGCACCTGGTCCTGCATCAGGCTGATGAGGGGGCTGACCACCAACGTCACCCCCGGCAAAAGGAGGGCCGGCACCTGGTAGCAGACCGACTTGCCCGCGCCGGTCGGCATGACGGCCAGCACATCCCGCCCGGCCAGGGCCGCGTCCACGATCTCGGCCTGCCCCGGCCGGAAACGGTCGTAGCCGAACACCTTTTTGAGAATGCTGTACTTGTCCTCCATCGCGCACCTCGCTGCATCTGTTTTTTTCAGTATAGCACATTTGCGGTTTTGAGACCAGTTCTTGCCGGCGGATGGATTTTTGCCTCCCGGCATGGTATAATGGTTGCATCCCAGACCCGCATCACCGCGGCCCATGCCGCCCCCAACATAATTAAGGAGTCCCGTTATGGAACAAAAGCTTATCACCTTTGCCGTGCCGTGCTATAACTCGGCGGCCTATATGCGCCACTGCGTCGACACCCTGCTGACCGCCGGCGAGGACGCCGAGATCATCCTGGTCGACGACGGCTCGACCAAAGACGACACCCCCGCCATCTGCGACGAGTACGCCGCCAAATACCCCACCATCGTCCGGGCCATCCATCAGGAGAACGGCGGCCACGGCGAAGGGGTCAACCAGGGCATCCGCAACGCCTCCGGCCTCTACTACAAGGTGGTGGACAGCGACGACTGGCTGGACACCGAAGCCCTTGAAAAGGTGCTGGACCGGCTGCGTCTGCTGCTCCACCGCGGCACCGCCCCCGACCTGCTGTTCTGCAACTATGTCTACGAGCACGTCGAGGACGGCACCAGCCACACCGTCCGGTACACCAACGTTTTCCCGCAGAACCGGCTGTTCAGCTGGATGCACGTCGGGCGCTTCCGCCCCGACCAGAACATCCTGATGCACTCGGTCATCTACCGCACCGAGGTGCTGCGCCGCTGCGGAATGGTGCTGCCCAAGCACACCTTCTATGTGGACAACATCTTTGTCTACCAGCCCCTGCCCTACGTCAAGAGCATGTATTACATGGACCTCGACCTCTACCGCTACTTCATCGGGCGGGCCGACCAGAGCGTCAACGAGAGCGTGATGGTCAAGCGGGTGGACCAGCAGCTGCGGGTCACCCGCTATATGATCGACTGCCAGGACCTGGACGCCCTGCCCCCCGAGCAGGCGCGGCTGCGCAGCTACATGGTCCAGTACCTGTCCACCATGATGGCCATCAGCGGCATCTTCCTGATTTTGGACGGCAGCGCCGAGGCCAAGCAGAAAAAGGCCGAGCTGTGGGCCTACCTGAAAGAGAAGGTCAGCCCGCGGGTCTACCGGCAGATCAAGCTCTCCCTGGGCGGCGCGACCAACCTCAAGTTCCCCGGCGGGGACAAGCTGACCGTCCTCGGCTACCGTCTGGCCCGCAAGATCGTCAAGTTCAACTGAGCTGGCAAACTCTCCAAAAAATACGCCTGAAAATCAGTCAATCCGCCGTTGCGCGGCAGGGGCGGATGGGTGTATTATGATAGCAGCACATCTTGGATACAACACCCGCGATTTGGAAACAAGGAGGAACTCACCATGGCGCTACACGTTCTGGACGAAGCCAACCGCTGCCTCGGCTGCAAAAAGCCCATGTGCCAGCAGGGCTGCCCCATCCACACCAACATCCCCGAGGTCATCCGGCTGCTGAAAGCCGGCAAGATGGACGACGCCGGCTGGATGCTGTTTGAAAACAACCCCCTGACCACCGTGTGCAGCCTGGTCTGCGACCACGAAAAGCAGTGCGAGGGCCACTGTGTCCGCAACCGGATGCCCAGCCACGACCCGGTCCACTTCTCGGTGATCGAAAACTACATCTCCACCACCTACGCCAACAAGATGGTGGCGGGCCCCGCGCCCAAAAACGGGATGCGGGCGGCCATCATCGGGTCGGGCCCGGCCGGCCTGACCATCGCGGTGCTGCTGGCCCGGTGGGGCTACGACATCACCATCTTTGAGGCGCGGGACAAGACCGGCGGCGTCATGCGGTACGGCATCCCCAACTACCGCCTGCCCGACAGCGTCCTGGACGACTTCCAGTACCGCCACCTGGAGCTGAAGGGGATCAAGGTGCGCACCAACACCGAGATTGGCCGCACCCTGACCATCGACGACCTCTTCCGCGACGGGTACAAGAGCATCTTCATCGGCGCCGGCCTGTGGAAGGCCAACGCCATGCACATCAAGGGCGAGAGCCTGGGCAACGCCGCCTTCGGCATCGACTATCTGGCCAACAGCAAGGCTTTCCGCCTCGGCGACAACATCGCCGTCATCGGCGTGGGCAACTCGGCCATGGACTGCGCCCGCACCGCCATCCGCAACGGCGCGCGGCACGTCACCTGCTACGCCCGCCGGGACGAAAGCTGCATCAGCGCCTCCAATTACGAGGTCAGCTATGCCAAGCTCGAGGGGGTGGGCTTCCGCTTCTGCAAGGCCCCGGTCGAGATCCGGGACGCCGGCCTGATCTGCCGCGACACCGTCAAGCAGGCCGACGGCAGCTTTGTGCAGGTGGAGGGCAGCGAGAAGTTCTACCCCCACACCGGCGTTATCATCTCGGTCAGCCAGGGCTCGGAGAGCGGCCTGATCCAGACTACCACCGGCATCGACACCAACAAGAAGGGCCTGCTGACCGTCGACCCCGACGGCCGCACCACCCGTCCCGGCGTCTTTGCGGGCGGCGACGCGGTCAAGGGCGCGCGCACCGTGGTCGAGGCGGTGGCCATGGCCAAGGACGTCGCGGTGGCCATGGACGAATACATGAAGAGCCTGCCCAAGGACGACACCCCCGACCCCTACGCCTCCATCCCCACCTTCGAGACCCCCACCTCGGACGTCTTCGGCGAGCAGGAGCTGAAAGTCTAATGCCCCTCTCAGACACAGGCCGCTGACGCTCCCTGTGCCAGCTCCCCCACGGGGGGAGCCAGGATAAGTCCGTGCCTTTCCGGGCACTGGTCGGTAAGGCATTGACCCAACATCCTTTTTCTGTTACAATAAACACTGTCCCGCGCCGGCTGTTTTTAGCGGACGCGGGGCATTTTTTCTTTGCAATTCCGTGGCATACTGCAATCAAGGAGGTGTCTGCCATGATCCCATCGAGCGAACGGGCCCGTCTGCTGCGGACGGCGCTGGCCCTGCTGGCCGGCAACGCGCTCTACTCCCTCACCGTCGTCCTTTTTCTGGTGCCCTCGGGGCTGATCACCGGCGGGGCCACCGGCATCGCCCTGGCCGCCAACCGGATGGCCGGCCTGCCGGTGTCGGCGGTGCTGCTGGCCGTCAACGTGGTGATGCTGGTGGTGGGCTGGGTGCTGCTGGGGCGGCGCTTCGCCGTTTCCACTCTGGCCAGCACCTTTTTATCCCCCCTCACCCTCGCGGTGTGGGAGCGGCTCTTTGCCGGATACGTCCTCACCGACGACCTGTTTCTCAACACCGTCTTTGCCGGCCTTGGCATCGGCGGCGCGCTGGGTCTGGTCATCCGGGTGGGCGGCTCGACCGGCGGCATGGACATCCCGCCGCTGGTGCTGCAAAAATATTTCCGCATCCCGGTGGCGGTCAGCATGACCGTCTTTGACCTGACCATCCTCTTTGCGCAGGCCGTCTCCAGTCCGCGGGCGCAGGTGCTCTACGGGGTGGTGCTGGTCTTTGTCTACTCCACCGTGCTGGACAAGGTGATCCTGCTGGGCACCCGCCGCACCGAGGTCAAGCTGGTCAGCACCCACACCGACGAGCTGCGCAGCGCCATCCTCTCCGAGCTGGACCGCGGCGTCACCCTCCTTGCTGCCGAAGGCGGCTACCTGCGGCAGCCCGGCCATCTGCTGCTGACCGTCATCTCCCACCGGGAGCTGCCCCGCCTCGAACGGCTGGTCCACGCCATCGACCCCGCCTGCTTCATGGTGGTCAGCGAGGTGACCGAGGTCCGCGGCCGCGGCTTCTCGCTGGAAAAGGACTACCGGCACGAAACATGATAAAATAAAAACGGAGCCTTTTCCAAGAAGGCTCCGTTTTCACACGTAGGCGATATTCTACGCTTTGCAGCACCCCGTCGCCTGCGGAGGTTAAACATACACGTTCACCCTATTCTCGCCGGGGTGAGCGGCAATAGGTCACATATCGAATAAATCGGTATGTGTTCCTGTCCGGACAAGATAGAGTTCTTCTCCCTCTACACGATAAATCAACAGCCAATCCGGCTGGATATGGCATTCCCGGCAACCCGTATAATCTCCGGTCAGAAGATGGTCCCGGTTTTTGACCGGCAAAGGCGCCGGTATCCGGAGGGTATCCACCGCTTTCTGCAGCAAGGCCAAATCCAGCCGCCGCTTTTGGCACAGCTTCAAATCACGTTTGAAGCGGGACGAAACATTCAGTTGCAGCATCGGCCTACTCCTTCAGCAGCTGTGCGAAAAAGTCGGCCGTCGAGCCTGCAAAATGATCGCCCTGACCGCCGGCAATCATCTCGTCCACCTCTTCGATGGCCGCGCGGGTCTCGGCATTCGGCATTTCATCCGGCAAAGCCGCGCCCTGCAAATAGGCAATGATATACATCATCTTGCTTTCTGGGATCTGGTCGATCAGGCTCTTGGCAAATTCCCGGCTGCTCATGGCGCGCACTTCCTTTCCTCTGGATTCTATGTTAATTATACGACTTATCAGCTAAAATTGCAACATAAAAAATGCAGAGCCAGCTTGGCACTCAGCTCTGCAGTCGGTATGATTTACGGTCAGCTCACCTGCGCGCTGTCCCGCAGGGTGGCCAGAACGTGGTCCTGCAAGGCCAGCAGGTGGACGTAGCCCTGGCCCATGCTCTCGGCGTAGCTGGCGTAGACTTCCAGCTCGGCGTCGGTGGGGGCCAGGTCGAGGCTCTCGGCCACCGCCTGGAAGATCAGCAGCTGGTCGCAGCTGGCCAGGATGTCCTCCTCGGTGTCGGCCAGCAGGGCGTCGGCGGTGTCGTAGCCCATGAATCCGGAGAGGAACTCGTCCAGCGTCTCGTAGCCGAACATGGCCGCGTAGCTGTTGTAGTAGCTCAGCTGGCTGCACACCTGGTAGTTCAGCAGCACTTCGGGGATGCTGGTGATGGTGCTGTTTTCGGTCAGGTAGTCGACGACGGCGTTGGTCAGGTTGGTGCTGTAGAGGTTGTCGTAGAAGTACTGGTCGATCTCGGCGACGGTGTGCAGGTCGTTGGACTCGCCGAAGTTTTCCTCCACCCAGGCGTCGGTCGCCTCGGGCAGGACGCTGACCGCCAGGCTGTTCAGGGTGACGTTGAAGACCGCCTCCTTGCCCGACAGGGTGATGGTGTTGCCGGCCTCGTCGGTCGAGTCGCCGTAGTCCTCGGGGAAGGTGACGGTCACGTCGAAGTTGTCGCCGATATTGTGGCCGACGATCTGGTCCTCAAAGCCGGGGATAAAGGTGCCGCTGCCCAGGGTCAGGTCGTAGTCCTCGGCGGTGCCGCCGGTAAAGACCACCCCGTCCACCGTGCCGCTGTAGTCGATGTTGGCGATGTCGCCGGTCTCGGCGGCCCGGCCGGTGACCGGCTGCTGGATGCGGTTGGATTCCAGCAGGTTGTCCCACAGGCTCTGGATGTCCTCCTCGGCCGGCTCGATGTCGGCCTTTTTGAGGGGGATGGCCGCGTAGTCCTCGGGCAGGGTGACGTAATCCAGGGCGGCGACCCCCTCCCAGTGGCCGTCGGCGGTCAGGCCCTGGCTGTAGGTAAAGTTCTGATAGTCGTAGCCCGAAGCGGGGCCGAGGACGGCCGAGCTGGTGGCTTCGGACGACGAAGAAGACGCGCCGCAGCCCGCCGCCGAAACGGCGAGGGCGAGGGCCGCAGCCGCCGCGATCAAACGAAGATGCTTTTTCAAGATGAAAAACCTCCTGACGGTGTGATGGGTATGTCGTAAGACGCTTTCCAGTATACCGGAACATTGCAAAAAAAGAAAGTTCTTTAACAAAATTCCCATAAAATCGCGCTGCACGGCCCCGAACGGGTGGAAAAGCCCTGCCCCTTTGTGTTAAAATAGGAGAAATCATTGGATACAGGAGGAAGCACGCTATGGATTACAACAAGGCAGCATTGGAAATGCACGAGGCCCATCACGGCAAGGTGGGGATGGTCAGCAAGGTGGAGGTCAAGACCCGGGACGACCTGGCCACCGCCTACACCCCCGGCGTGGCCGAGCCCTGCCGCAAGATCGCGGCCGAGCCCGCCGACGTCTACCGCTATACCTTTAAGGGGAACATGGTGGCCGTCGTCTCCAACGGCACCGCGGTGCTGGGCCTGGGCAACATCGGCCCCGAGGCCGCCCTGCCGGTGATGGAGGGCAAGGCCGTCCTCTTCAAGCAGTTCGGCGGGGTGGACGCCTTCCCGGTCTGCATCGACGCGCCCGACGCGGCCAGCGTCATCGCGGCCTGCAAGGCCCTCGCCCCCACCTTCGGCGGCATCAACCTGGAGGACATCAAGAGCCCCGAGTGCTTTGAGATCGAACAGACCCTCGAAAAGGAGCTGGACATCCCGGTCTTTCACGACGACCAGCACGGCACCGCCATCGTGGTCACCGCCGCCCTCATCAACGCGCTGCGGGTGGTGGGCAAACAGATGGAGCAGGCGCGCATCGTCCTGAACGGGCCCGGCGCGGCCGGCACCGCCATCATCAAGATGCTGATGACCGCCGGGGCCAAAGACATCATCGCGGTGGACCAGTTCGGCACCCTCTACAAGGGCTGCAACAGCGCCGAGGCCCACAAGAACTGGCTGGGCGAAGTGACCAACCCCCGCCAGATCAAGGGCGGCCTGGCCGAGGCCATCGAGGGCGCGGACGTCTTTATCGGCGTCTCCAAGCCCGGCTGCCTGACCGCCGAGATGTGCCGCCATATGGCCAAAGACGCCATCGTCTTTGCGATGGCCAACCCCACCCCCGAGATCATGCCCGACGAGGCCAAAGCCGGCGGGGTGCGGGTCATCGCCACCGGGCGCAGCGACTTCCCCAATCAGGTCAACAACGTCCTGTGCTTCCCCGGCCTCTTTAAGGGGGCGCTGTCGGTGCGGGCGCGGGACATCAACGAGCCCATGAAGCTGGCCGCCGCCTACGCCATCGCCGACCTGATCACCGACGCCGAACGGAGCGAGGAGTACATCATCCCGAACGCCTTCGACCCCCGCGTGGCCGAGAGCGTGGCCGCCGCGGTGGCCAAGGCCGCCCGCGAGACCGGCGTGGCCCGGCTGTAAGGAGGGGACGGCTATGCGCACCATCCCCGCTGCAAAACTGACCGAGGCGGTGGCCGCCCTCTGCATCGAGGCCAACACCCGCCTGCCCGCCGACGTCCAGGCCGCCCTGGACGCGGCCCGCGCCGCCGAGCCCTGGCCGCTGGCCAAAACCACCCTCGACCTGCTCTGGTCCAACCTCGGCGCGGCCGAGGAGGCCAGCCTGCCCATCTGCCAGGACACCGGTATGGCCTGCGTCTTTGTCGAGCTGGGCACCGGGGTGCAGATCGAGGGCGACTTCGAGGCCGCCATCCACGAGGGGGTCCGCCGGGGCTACACCGACGGCTACCTGCGCAAGAGCATCGTGGCCGACCCGCTCCGCCGGGGCAATACCGGCGACAACACCCCCGCCGCCATCACCGTCCATCTGGTAAACGGGGAGGGCTGCAAGGTGACCGTCGCCCCCAAGGGCTTCGGCAGCGAGAACATGAGCCGCATCGCCATGCTCAAGCCGGCCGACGGGGTGGAAGGCTTCAAAAAGTTCGTGGTCGACACGGTGCGGCAGGCCGGCTCCAACCCCTGCCCGCCGGTGATCCTGGGCGTCGGGGTGGGCGGCAGCTTTGACAAGGTGGCCTATCTGGCCAAAAAGGCCCTGCTCCGCCCGCTGGACGTCCCCAACCCCGACCCCTATTATGCCGCCCTCGAGCGGGAACTGCTGGAGGAAATCAACGCCCTGGGCATCGGGCCGCAGGGCTTCGGCGGGCGTACCACCTGCCTGGGCCTGGCCATCGAGCAGATGCCCACCCACGTGGCCGGCCTGCCGGCCGCGGTCAACGTCTCCTGCCATGTCACCCGCCGGGCCACGGCGGAATTGTAAAGGAGGGCGCCTTATGGAATACAAACTGACAGCCCCCTGCACCGCAGCCGACCTGGCCCCCCTGCGGGCCGGGGACACCGTGCTGCTGTCGGGGGTGGTGTACACCGCCCGCGACCAGGCCCACAAACGGATGATGGAAGCCCTGGACGCCGGCGAGGCCCTGCCCTTCCCGCTGGAAGGCAGCGCCATCTACTACGTCGGCCCCACCCCCGAGCGTCCCGGCCAGGTGATCGGTTCGGCCGGGCCCACCACCTCGGGCCGGATGGACAGCATGTCCCCCCGGCTGCTCGACCTGGGCAACAAGATCATGATCGGCAAGGGCAAACGGGACGGGGCCGTCAAGGCCGCCGTCCGCCGCAGCGGCGCGGTCTATCTGGCCGCCCTGGGCGGGGCCGGGGCCCTGATGGCCAAAAGCGTCCGCAGCCTGGAAGTGATCGCCTGGCCCGACCTCGGCTGCGAGGCGGTCCGCCGCCTGGTGGTGGAGGATATGCCCCTGACCGTCATTCTGGACAGCGTGGGCGGCGATCTGTACGAGTCGGGCCCGGCGGCCTATCTGGCCAGCCTGTGACGAAGCGGGGTGCATTGGCCCTTGCGTATCATCGCCGGATGTGGTACTCTTATAGTAGTATAGATCAGCTGCCCCGCCGGGCAGAACACAGGAGGCAGAACCAACCATGACCATCCACCAGTCCGCGGAAGATTATCTGGAAACCATCCTGATGCTCACCGAGCGTCAGGGCAAAGTGCGCTCGATCGACGTTGTCAACGAGCTGGGCTTTACCAAGGCCAGCGTCAGCATCGCCATGAAGAAGCTGCGCGAAAACGGCTACATCGCGGTGGACGGCGAGGGCAACCTGACCCTGCTGCCCCCGGGACAGGAGATCGCCGAACGGATCTACAGCCGTCACCGGCTGCTGACCCATTTCTTCATCCAGCTGGGGGTGGACGAAAAGACCGCCGCCGAGGACGCCTGCAAGGCCGAACACATCCTCAGCGAGCAGACCCTCGAAAAGATCCGCCAGCGCGCCCTGCTGACCGACGCCGAAAGCAGCTGCGCCGCCCAGGACGAATGACGCCCGGACAAAACCAAACCGCCGCCCCTTTTGGGACGGCGGTCTTTTTGTGTAGATGCGGTCTTTTTATAGGTGTTGTTCGATAAAGGCCCGGATGTCGGCAAACACTTCCTGCCGGTTCAGCTCGACCAGCAGCTCGTGCCGGGCGCCGGGGTAGAGCTTGACTGCGACCTGCCTGACCCCCGCGTCCCGCAGGCTCTGCGCCGCCCTGCGCACTCCCCTGCCCTTGTCCCCCACCGGGTCGTCGTCCCCGGAGAGAAAGAGCAGGGGCAGGTCTTTCGGGACCCGGGCCAGCAGCTTTTTGTCGCACAGGCGGGCCAGCCCGGCAAACAGGCTGTCGTACCCGTTCAGGGTAAAGAGAAAACTGCACCGCTCCTCGGCGCGGTAGCGGTCCACTTCGGCCGCGTCCCGGTTGAGCCAGTCGTTCGGGGTGCGGGCCGGCTCAAAGCTGCGGTTGTAGCTGCCAAAGGCCATGTTGTTGACAAACCGGCTGCGGTACCGCCAGCCCTTGCAGGCCGCCAGCAGATGGCAGACCGCCCGCCCCGCCAGAACGGCGGCTTTGGGCTGCCAGCCCGTCCCCATCAGGATGGCTCCGGCCAGCTCGTCGCCGTATTCGCAGAGGTACTGCCGGGCGTAAAAGGAGCCCATGCTGTGCCCCAGCAAAAACCAGGGCAGGCCGGCCAGTTCGGGCTGCGCCTTGGCCCACCGGGTGACGGCGTGGATATCCTCCAGCAGCAGGCGGTTGCCGTCCGGCCCAAAATAGCCGTAATCCGCCTTGCTGGCCACCGAGCCGCCGTGGCCCAGATGGTCGTGACCCACCGCCGCAATGCCGTGGTCGGCCAGGGTGCGGGCCAGCTCTTCGTAGCGGCCGATGTACTCCACCATCCCGTGGGTCATCTGCAAAACGGCCCGGGGCCGCCCCTCGGGCAGGCAGAGCAGGACGTTCAGGTTCGCCCCCGCTTTGGTGGACGGGATCGACGTATAGCGCAGGGTGCTCACGGCTGGTCCCTCCTCTCTCCATCGTCCTGGCGGGCGGTCAGCCGGGCCAGACAGGCCGGGCAGATGCGCCGCCCCTCGAAAAGGATGGCGTCCTCCGCCACCGCACCGCAGAAGGTGCAGGCTTTGGGCGGGATATATTTGCGGATCACAATAGCACCGTCCTCCGCGAAGATCTCCACCTTGCTGTCGCAGGTCATCCCCAGCGCGGTGCGCAGCTCCTTGGGCAGCACCACCCGCCCCAGATTGTCGACGCCGCGGATGATCCCGGTGCTTTTCTCTTTCATCATTTCGTTCTCCTTTACGCCTTCCTGCAGGCGGACCGCCCTGAAACAGAGGCCCGTTTCCTGTTTTTTCCAGTATACAGGAAGAGACAGCGTTCGTCAAGAATACCGCATTTGTTCGACATAAAATCCGCCGCCGCGCCCTGCTCCGCCGCCCCTTTTGGCCGAAAAGGACGAATGGGAGCGTTTTTCCCTCCCAAAACCGCAAAAAGGCCCGCACCCCGCCAAAAAGAGGCGGAAATGCGGGCCCATGCGCAAAATCTGTTTACAGCTGCAGCAGGCCGACTTTGCGGTAGACCTTCTGGACCATCCGGTCGGCGATGCGGGAAGCCGCCGCCGCGCCCTCCTTGAGGACGCCGTCGACATAGCTCTTGTCGGCCAGGATCCGCTCGTACTCGCCCTGGATGGGGGCCAGGCCGTCGGCCACCGCCGCGCCCACCGCCTCCTTAAAGACGCCGTAGCCCTGACCGTCGAACTCCCGCTCGATCTCGGCAAAGCTCTTGCCGGTAAAGACCTGATAGATGACCATCAAGTTGGAGACGCCGGGCTTGGCGGCCGGGTCGTACCGGACCACGCCGTCCGAGTCGGTCACCGCCCGCTTGAACTTGCGGGTGATGGCGTCCCGGTCGTCGGTCAGCAGGATGAAGGCGTTGGCGTTGGTGTCGCTCTTGCTCATCTTGCGGGTGGGGTCGGCCAGGGACATGATCTTGGCTCCCTCCTTGGTGACGTAGCCCTCGGGCAGGTTGAAGGTGGGGCTGTAGGCGTTGTTGAACCGCTGGGCCACGTTGCGGGCCAGCTCGAGGTGCTGGGTCTGGTCCTGCCCGACCGGGACCAGGTCGGCGTTGTAGATCAGAATATCCGCCGCCATCAGGGCCGGGTAGGTAAACAGGCCGCCGTTGACGTTGTCGGGGTGCTTGGCGCTCTTGTCCTTGAACTGGGTCATCCGGCTCAGCTCGCCGAACTGGGCGTTGCAGCAGAGGATCCAGTTCAGCTGGGTGTGGGCCGGGACATGGCTCTGGACAAAGAGGATGCTCTGGACCGGGTCGATGCCGGCGGCCAGCAGCATGGCCGCGGCCTCGCGGGTATGGCGGCGGAGGGCCGCCGGCTCCTGCCGGACGGTCAGGGCATGCAGGTCGGCCACCATATACAGGCAGTCGAACTGATCCTGGAGCTTGGCCCAGTTGCGGACCGCCCCGATGTAGTTGCCCAAGGTAAAAGTGCCGGTGGGCTGGATGCCGGACAAAATAACGCGCTTGCGTTCGCTCTGTTCACTCATGAGAAATGCCTCCTGATCCTGCAAAAATAAAAAAGACGTCCCGGACAAAGCCGGGCCTGCCGGTCTTGTCAAGGACGAATAACACAGATTATCCGCGGTGCCACCTTGCTTTGCAGCCGCTGCGGGCCGCACCCTTTGACGGGATGCCAACACATCCCCGGCGCCTGACGTGCGCCCTGCCGTCGCGGGATACCCAGGCGGCCATGGCCCTTCCCCCGCGCCCTCGGCGGCCCACAGCGGCGCGCCAGGCCCCCGCCTGCTTTTCAGCTGCCGCAGGCTCTCTGGGTGGGGTGGGATGCGCCGCATCTTCCGCTTCATCGGTTTATGTAGTAGAGTCTAGCACGTTTCCGGGGCTCTGTCAAGGCCCGCGGCGCGGCCAGTATATTACACTGAATTTTTCCCTAAAATTTGTGAAATATGTGTATTGTGCGTAAAAGAATTTCCCGCTACAATAAAGATATACTCAACTGAATCAAGGCCGCCCGCGGCCGCATCTCATCAACAGGAGGGGTCTGACAAATGATCAACATGGTAAAGCTGCCCACCAACAACAAGCGGATGATTCTGCGCGTCGCACGGGGGCACTTCGCCACCAGTCACAGCCACATCAACTATTACATTGACGTGACCATGCAGAAGACCCGCCTGTCCGAGGCGGCGGAGACTGCGCGCGAACTGGTCCATATGTACAAGAGCACCACCATTGTGGACACCATCCTGTGTCTGGACGGCACCCAGGTGATCGGCACCTGCATGGCCAACGAGCTGACCAAAGACGGCTTCCGCAACATGAACGCCCACCAGACCATCTACATCATCACCCCCGAGTACACCTCGGGCAGCCAGATCATCCTGCGGGACAACATCGCCCCGATGGTGCGCGGCAAGCACGTGCTGATCCTGGCGGCTTCCCTGACCACCGGCTTCACCGCGCAGGCCGCCGTCGAGGCGGTGCGCTACTACGGCGGGCAGGTGGCGGGCCTTGCGGCCATCTTCGCCACCACCCACGAGTTCATGGGGATGCGGGTCAACTCCATCTTCGACCCCAACAACCTCCCCGACTACCAGAGCTACGAATCCCGCGACTGCCCCATGTGCAAAGCCGGGCAGCCCATCGATGCGCTGGTAAACAGCTTCGGCTATTCTTCCCTGTAACATCCCGATACGCATATCCTCCGGACCGCGGCTTGCTTTCCCCTCTCAGCAGGCCGCGGTCATTTTT
>DXHQ01000067.1 GCA_019113345.1 Candidatus Faecalibacterium intestinigallinarum | reverse complement strand
AAAAGCAAGAGGCAGGCACCCTTGCATGGCGCCTGCCCCTCGTTCATTGAAATTACTTGCGCAGACCCAGCGTAGCGATCAGGGCGCGGTAGCGCTCCACATCCTTCTTCTGCAGGTAAGCCAGCAGATTGCGGCGGCGGCCGACCATTTTCAGCAGACCGCGGCGGCTGTGGTGATCGTTGGGGTTCTTCTTCAGGTGCTCGTTCAGCTCGTTGATGTGAGCGGTCAGCAGAGCGACCTGGACTTCGGGGGAGCCGGTGTCCTTCTCATTGAGGGCGACCTTGGCCATAACTTCCTGTTTGTTCATTGCAATATACCTCTTTCTGTTTTTTGCCGCGACAGGGCGGTGGGTACCGGTCTTCCCATCTGAGGGCATACTCCCAGCGCTGCGCCGCGGTAACGGAGATAGTATAGCAAAAACGGCGGCAAAAAGCAAGCGTTCCCCCTTCCAAAATTGTTGAAACAAATTTGTGTACATCTTCTCAAATTTCGTCCCTTGCGCGGCAGGCGGTTTGCTGTATACTGTTACCAATGCAGAAACGGAAGGAAGTGGAATCTCCCATGAATCTGACACGCCGCGGCTTTTTGCAGGCCGGCGCACTCGCCGCCGCGGGCCTGGCGGCCTCCCCCGCCCTCGCCGGGCGGGCGGCGGACGGCAGACCGGCGCAGAGTCCCTGTCAGGGCCCGGTGCGGCCCACCGCTTACGGCCCGGTGCAGGGCAGGCAGAACGGCGCGGGCCTTGTCTGGTACGGGGTGCCCTACGCAGCCGAGCCCTCGGGCGCGCTGCGCTGGCAGCCCCCGCAGGACCCCGCCCCCTGGACCGCGCCGCTCGACTGCACCGCCCCGGCTCCGATGGCCCTGCAGCCCTGCAACGGGGCGGCCGCCGGCACCGAGGACTGCCTGAAACTTGACATCTACGCCCCCGGCGGCGGGTCCGGCCTGCCGGTGGTGGTCTACTTTCACGGCGGGGGCAACCGCACCGGCACCACCCTCGAGCTGCCCGGCCGCCGCCTGGCCGAACAGGCCGGCTGCGTTTTTGTCTCGGTGGGATACCGGCTGGGGCTGCTGGGCTTCAACGCCCTGCCCGCGCTGCAAAACGGCCCCGACGCCACCGGCAGCTGCGCCCTGCTCGACGCCGCCAAGGCCTTCGACTGGGTGGAAGAAAACATCGCCGCTTTCGGCGGGGACAAGAATAACGTCACCGCGATGGGCTTTTCGTCCGGCGGACGGGACGTCCTCGCCATGGCGGCCAGCCCCTATTTCGCCGGCCGGTTCCAGAAGGCTATCTCCCTCTCGGGCGGGCTGACCATGGCGGACCCGGCCCGCAGCGCCCGGCAGACCGCCCGCATCCTCGCCCCGCTGGCCGTGGAGGACGGACTGTTCGCGGACGCGGACGCCGCGGCGGCCTGGCTGCTGACGGACGGCGGGGAGGTCGGCCGCTGGCTCTATGCGCTCGACCCGGCCCGTCTCTGCGCGCTGCTGCCCGGCGGCGGGGACCTGCGGATGAGCAGCTTCCCCCACCTCTTTGCCGACGGCGTGGTGCTGCCGGCCGGCGGCTTTGAGGCGGTGCAGAACAGCGCCGTCCCCCTCCTGCTGGTTACCGGCGCCACCGAGTTCAGCCTTTTCAGCCCCCTTGCGTCCCAGTATCAGGCGCAGGGGCTCAGCGCGGCCGACGCCGCCCGCGCCCGGGACTTTGCCAACGAATACGGCTCCGCCCTCTACCGCCTCTTCAATGGGGCCGCCGCCGCCCAGGTCCTCGCCCCCCGCAGCACAGCGCCCGTCTGGCTCTGCGAGCTCGCTTACGGCGCGCCCGGCAGCCGGCGTCCCATCACCGCTCTGGGCCTCGGCTCCTATCACGGCCTCAGCCTCTCCCTCCTCTCGGGAGAAAACGGGATGGCCGCCCTCACCGGCGCCGGCGGCCCCGGTTTCGACGCCCTGGCCGACGCCTTCACCGGCGCGGTGGCGGCCTTCCTCCGCAGCGGCGACCCGAACGGCGGGGCCCTGCCCGCCTGGCATCTCTGGACCCCTGCCGCGCCCGCCGCTCTGGTGCTGGACGCCGGGCAGGACGCCGCCTCCCTCACCGCCGAACTGCGCGCCGCTCCGGCCGACACCGCCGCCGTTCTCGACCGGATGGCGGCCGACGCCTCCCTCCCGGCCGATGTCAAACAGCACGTCATCCGCACCGTCCTCAACGGCCGCTTTTTCAGCGCCGCCCTGGACGAGCGATATCATAACCCCAGCCTCTGGACATGACTCCAGCAATTCGCCCTACCCTTTTGTACGCAATTATGCTATAATTACATACAAGGGAGGTGTTATCATGCCGCAAATCAGACCCATCACGGACCTTCGTAATACCAATGAGATCTCTGACATCTGTCATTCCAGCCACGAACCTGTCTTTATTACCAAAAATGGATATGGCGATTTGGTAGTAATGAGCATCGAAGCCTACGAATCGCTGATGGACGATGTCATGACCGATGCCGCTATTTCTCGTGCTGAAGCGCAATTCAAGCAGGACGGCAAACTCTATGATGCGCGGGAGGCCCTGGCTTCCTTGAGGAGGAAGCATTTTGGATCATTATAATGTCAATTTCATGCCACAAGCTCTTGCCGATCTAGACCAAATTTATAGCTATATCTCATATGTGCTTTTGGAACCGCAAACGGCATCCCGTTTGCTGAATCGAATTGAAAATGCTATTCTCTCTTTGGAACAGATGCCTTACCGCTGTCCTGAACGTAGCAGAGGCATTTATGCTTACCAAGGTTACCGGCAGCTTTTGGTTGAAGGTTATACTGTCATTTTTCGTGTTGATGAAAACGAGAAAAGAGTTCTCATTGTAACTGTCCGATATTCTCGCAGCAAATTCTAAGCCCTTCATCTTCATAACATAAAAGCCCCGCCGTTTGCGTTACGGCGGGGCTTTGCTTTATTTGCCGAAGTATTCTTCGGCCCGTCTGGCGGCGTGCAGGATACAGTCCCGCAGCTGGTCCAGAGTATCAAATTTTTTGCTGGGGCTCAGGTAGGTGTGGAACTCCACCGCCGGGTCGGCGCCGTACAGGTCGCCGTAAAAGCCGGGGATGAAGGTCTCGCAGGTCACTTTGCTGGAATCGTCGTTGACGGTGGGCCGGGTGCCAAGGCCGGTGGCCGAGGGGTAGGCCCTCTCGCCGATCCAGGTGCGGGTGATGTAGATGCCGTACCGGGGCAGCTGATAGCCCTCGGGGTAAATCTGGTTGATGGTGGGTACCCCCAGCGTACGGCCGAGGCCGGCCCCATGCCGCACCGGAAAGCGGATGGTATAGGGCGAGCCCAGCATGGCGTTGACGGCCGGGATATCCCCGCCTTCCAGCGCCGATCGGATGCGGGTGGAGGAGACCGGCCGGCCCTCAAACGCGGCCATCGGCATGATATGCACCTCTATCCCCAGCGGCGCGCAGAGCTTTTTCAGCAGGGCGGGGTCGCCGGCGGCCTTTGCCCCAAAGGTGAAGTTTTCGCCGCAGAAGAAGGCCCGCGCCTGGCAGTCGGCCACCAGACCGTAGACGAACTGCTCCGGGGTCATGGCCATGATATCGGCAAAGGTGGGCACCAGGTAGTGGTCCACCCCAAGCCCCGCCACGATGCGGCGCTTGTCCTCCACCGAGAACAGGCGCTTGCCCTTGATCTTGCTGCCGCCCGGCAGCTTGAAGGTGAACAGCGCCGCGGCCGCGCCGTGGGCCTGGGCCCAGTCCACCGCGCCGCAGATCACCGTCCGGTGCCCGATGTGGATGCCGTCGAAATAGCCCAGCGCCACCGCGCTGCCCTGTTTGCCCCCAAGCTGCAGGGGCGACATACTAGGATAAATCTGCATAGTCTTTCCGTTTCTTTATCTGGTCGGTCCGCTGCGTTCGACAAACAGTTTTTCCACCCGCAGCACCCCGCCCCGGATGTTGGCCAGCCCCAAAAACTGCCCGGCCCCGTCCCGGACGCGGTAGCGCCCGTCGGCAGCGGGGTAGTGGCTGGTGGGGCAGCCGTTGTAGAGATGGGCGGCCGTCCGCCCGTCCACTTCCAGCAGGGGCAGCGGCTCGAACACCCGCTCCACCGGCAGCAGCAGGCTTTCCAGCGCGTCGGGCCCGGTCTCCTTAGCCGCCAGAATCTCTTCGAGGGTGTGGGCGTCGGCCTCGGTGAACAGGCCCGCCCGGGTCCGGCGCAGGGCGCTCATGGCGCCCAGCTGCCCGATGCCGGCGGCGATGTCCTCCAAAAGGGTGCGGATATAGGTCCCTTTGGAGCAGCGCACCGTCAGGGTATACTCCCCGGGGGCCGGGCTGCCCTCGTATTCGATGGCGTAGATCTCGATGGGTCTTGCCTTCCGCTCCACCGTCAGGCCCTGCCGGGCCGCCTTGTAGAGGGGCTGCCCGTTCACCTTGACCGCCGAGTACATGGGCGGCAGCTGCATCTGCGGCCCCACAAAGCGTGGCAGGGCCGCCGTCAGTTCGGCCTCGCCGGCGGTGACGGGTCGGGTTTCCAGGACGGCGCCGGTGATGTCCCCGGTGTCGGTCCGCGCGCCCAGCCGCAGGGTGGCCCGGTAGGTCTTGTCGTGGTCCAGCTGCAGGTCCACCGCCTTGCTGGCCCCGCCGCAGAAGACCGGCAGCACCCCGGTGGCCATCGGGTCCAGCGTGCCGCTGTGGCCCAGCTTGCGGGTGCCCAGCACCCCGCGCATCTTGGCGATGACGTCAAAACTGGTCCAGCCGGCGGGCTTGTCGACGATCAGGATGCCCTGCATCAATGTTCCTCCTCTGCGGCGTCCAGGACGGCTTTTGCCTCCGCCAGGACGGCCTGCTTTGCGTTGTCAAGGGTGCCCAGCAGTTCGCAGCCGGCGGCCCGCAGATGGCCTCCGCCGCCCAGCCGCTGCGCGATGGCGCAGGCGTCCACCCCGCGGGCGGCGCGGATGCTGACCCGCCAGCTGCCGCCGGGCTGCTGACGGAAGGTCAGCCCCACCTTGACCCCCTCGATGCCGATGGGCAGGCTGGCCAGCTCTTCCAGGTCGGCGGGGTCGGCCCCGCTGGCCGCCGTTTCGTCCCGGTCCAGCCAGATCAGGGCGCAGCGCCCGCCCAGATGGTATTCCAGATGGCTGCGGGCGATCCGCTCGGCCTCCATCTGTCCGCGGCTTCTGGTGGCGAACAGGATGGTGTTCAGCGTCTCGATCCGGGCCCCCGCCTCGATCAGGCGGGCGGCAATGCGGTGGGTCGCGGCGGTGGTGTTGGAAAAGCGGAAGCACCCGGTGTCGGTTGCAAGCCCGGTGTACAGGCAGTCGGCGATGAGGGGGGTGATCTTTGCCCCCATCGCCTCGATCACCTGGCACATCAGCTCGGCCGTTGCGGCCGCGCCCGCGTCCAGCAGGGTGTACTGGGCGTAGCCGCCGTTGCCGGCGTGGTGGTCGATGCACAGATCGACCCGGCGGCTGTAGGCCGGCATCAGCCCCTTGTCTCCAAACAGCTGCAGGCCGGCCACGTCCACCGCCGCCACCAGCTCGGGCTCGAACTCGCCCCGGAACAGCCGGGGTTCGGTATAGGCAAAACGGGAGGGGATGGGGTCGGCGCAGAGGACAGCCGCCGTGATGCCCAATGCGTTCAGGGCATGGCACAGGGCGCTGCCGCAGCCGATGGTATCCCCGTCCGGGTTTTTGTGGCAGAGGATCAGGACGCTGCCGGCCTCCCGCAGCCGGGCGGCGGCCTGCTCCACATTCAGCGGTTCGGTCATGGCGTAGTCATCCTTTCGGGGGCGGGGTTCACTCCCCGTCCGTCTCGGCGGCTTCTTCGCCGCCTTCCACCTTCAGCTCTTTCAGCAGTTCATTGATATGGGCCGCGTAGGCTGCCCCGCCGTCCTCCACAAAGATGAGGCGGGGGGCCTTGCGGATGTGCATCTTGCGGCTGAGCTCGGTGCGGACATGGCCGGCCGAGTGGTTCAGCGCCTCGATGACCGGCGCCGGCCCGTCGGGGCTGCCCAGCACGCTGACATAGACCTTTGCCACATCCAGGTCGGGCGTCACGTCCAGCCGGGTGACGGTCAGCAGGCCGCCGGCCGTCAGGCGCGGGTCCTTGAGGCGGGAGAGGATGGCGATGATCTCCCGCTTCATATCCTGGGCCAGACGGCCCATGTTTTTCTCAGACATATTTTACTCCTAACGCGCAATTCAATCTGTCCGGTCTGGACGACATGTGCGTACAGGCCGGACACATGCAGGGAAATTTGGCGTCGAGAGTGTGCGAGCCGTCAGGCGAGTGCGCGGTTCGACACCAAATTTTGTCAAAAGGGGGATACCAGGGGGGAAGAATTTCTGTCGCGCGGCTGCGCGCAGAAATTGGTCCCCCTTGGGAGCGAAGCTCACTCCCGGTACTCTTCCATCCGGAAGGCCTCGTAGACGTCGCCCTCCTTCACGTCCGAGAACTTGGCCAGGGTGACGCCGCACTCGTAGCCTTCGGCCACTTCCTTGACGTCGTCCTTGAAGCGGCGCAGGGAGGCGATCTCGTCCTCGGCGATGACGATGCCGTCGCGCACGACGCGGATCTTGCTGTCGCGGGTGATCTTGCCGCCCGTGACACGGCAGCCGGCGACGGTGCCGACGCTGCTGATCTTGTACACCTGCCGCACCTGCAGCTCGCCCAGGGACACTTCGCGGAACTTGGGCGCGAGCATACCCTTCATGGCGTCCGACACGTCGTTGATGGCGTCGTAGATGACGCGGTACATCCGCATCTCCACCTTGGTGGCGGCAGCCTCTTCCTTGGCGATGTTGTCGGGGCGGACGTTGAAGCCGATGATGATGGCGTTGGAGGCGTCGGCCAGGTCGACGTCCGACTTGCTGATGGCGCCGACGCCGGCGTGGATGACCCGCACCCGGACTTCGTCGTTGGACAGCTTTTCGAGGGACTGCTTGACGGCTTCGGCCGAGCCCTGGACGTCGGCCTTGACCACGATGGCCAGCTCCTTCATGTCGTTCTGGGCCATCTGGGTGAACAGGTTATCCAGGGTGACCTTCTGGAAGGCGGAAAACTGCTTTTCGCGGGCGGCGGCGGCGCGCTTTTCGGCCAGCTCACGGGCCAGGCGCTCGTCCTCGACCGCCTCGAACAGGTCGCCGGCCTCGGGCACGGCGGTCAGGCCGGTGATCTCCACAGGGGTGGAGGGGCCGGCCGCCTCGATGGAGCGGCCCTTGTCGTCCCGCATGGTGCGGACGCGGCCGACGGCGGTGCCCGCGATCAGGACATCGCCGGCGCGCAGGGTGCCGTTCTGGACCAGCAGGGTGGCCACCGGGCCCTGGCCCTTGTCCAGCCGGGCCTCGACGACCGCGCCCTTGCCGCGGCGGTTGGGGTTGGCTTTCAGCTCCATCACCTCGGCCTCCAGGACGATCCGCTCCAGCAGATCGCTGATGCCCTGGCCGGTCAGAGCCGAGACGGGGATGCAGGCGGTGTCGCCGCCCCACTCCTCGGCGATCAGGCCGTACTTGGTCAGGTCCTCCATCACCCGCTCGGGGTTGGCGGTGGGTTTATCCATCTTGTTGATGGCCACGATCACCTTGACCTCGGCGGCCTTGGCGTGGTTGATGGACTCGATGGTCTGGGGCATGATGCCGTCGTCGGCCGCCACCACCAGCACGGCGATGTCGGTCATGTTGGCGCCGCGGGCGCGCATCGAGGTGAAAGCCTCGTGGCCCGGGGTGTCCAGGAAGGTGATCAGGTCCTCCCCGACCTTGACCTGATAGGCGCCGATGGCCTGGGTGATGCCGCCGGCCTCGCCCGCGGTGACGTTGGTCTTGCGGATGGCGTCCAGGATGCTGGTCTTGCCGTGGTCGACGTGGCCCATGACGCAGACGACCGGCGGACGGGAGACCAGGTCGGCCTCGTGGTCCTCCTCCTGAACGAACAGACGCTCCTCGATGGTGACGTGCACCTCGTGCTCGACCTTGGCGCGGAACTCCTCGGCGATGAGGGAGGCGGTGTCAAAGTCGATGACGTCATTGATGGCGTGCATCTCGCCCATCTGCATGCACTTGGCGATGACCTTGCTGACCTGCTGCTTGAGGCGGGCGGCCAGCTCGGCGATGGTGATCTCGTCGGGGATGGAGACTTTCAGCTGGGCGTTGCGGGCCTTTTCCAGCTGGATGCGCTGCATCCGCTCGGCCTCGGTCTCCCGCTTGCCCTTCTGGAACTGCTGGCGCTGGCGCTGGGTCCGCTGGCTGAACTTCTGCTTGTTGCCCTGCGGGGTGGGCTTGCGGCGGTTCTCGGTATTCTTGGTGGAGGCCAGGTCGTCGTAGCGGACGTCGAAGCGGTCGACGTTGACGTCGACGGTGCGGGTGTCCACCGTCACCTGGTTGCTCTCCCGCTTGACCTGCACCGCCTCGGAAGCGCCGCCCTTGGCGCCGGTCTCCCGGGCCAGCTCGCTGAAGGAGACGGTCTTTTCGTCCCGCTTCTTGTGGGGCTGCTGGGGCTGGTTCTTGCGGGGGGCGTTCTGGTTCTGACCGCCCTTGCCGCCCTGGTTCTGGGGCTGCGCCTGCTGGGCCTGGGGCTGCTTTACGCCGCCGTTGCCGCCGTTGCTGCCGGTTTTGGCGCTGCCGGCATTGCCGCCCTTCTGGCCCTTGGGCTGGCCGTTCTGGGCGTTTTTGCCGCCGTTGCCGCCGTTTTTGGCGCCCTTGGGGGCGGCGTCCTTGGCGGGGGCGGCTTTGGGCTCGGGCTTGGCGCTGTTCAGGAAGGCGGACAGGTCCGCCTCGCTGTTGTCGCGGCTGAGGCGGTCCAGCAGGGCGTTCAGCTCCTTTTCCTCCAGCACCGAGCTGTTCTTCTTATCCTTGACGCCGATGGCCGTCAGGGTATCGAGGATCTTTCTGACGGGCAGGCCGGTGTCCTTGGCAAAATCAGTCACTTTATATTTTACGATCATTCAGTCATTTCCTCCTCGTGTTTGATGACGCCGCAGGCGTCCAGCCGGTCGTAGCAGAGCCTGGCCAGGTTGCGGTCGGTCACGGCGCAGACTGCCACCGGGCGGCGGCCCAGGGGGGCCAGCCGGTCCATGGTCAGCGGGGTGGACAGCACGTCCACCAGGTCGCCGATGTTGTTGCGCAGCCGCTGCACCGTCCTGGGGCTGGCGTCGGCGGCTGTCAGGACCAGCCATGCCTTGCCCTTGACGGCGGATTCCTCCACCGCGTCAAAGCCCATCACCAGGCGGCCGGCCTTGCGGGCCAGGCTCATGGCCTGGAACAGGGCGTCCTCGGGCGGCAGGGCGGGTTTCGGGGGCGTGTTATGCTTTGGCATCGGTTCCCTCCTTTGCGGCCTGGGCGGCGGCCAGCTGCGCGGCCAGCGCCCCGTAGACTTCGGCCGGGACGGGCTGTTCAAAGCTGCGCTCCAGCGCCTTTTTCTTCTGCGCCTTGGCAAGGCAGGCGGGGTCGGGGCAGAGGTAGGCCCCGCGTCCCGGCTTTTTGCCCGCCGTGTCGATGCTGATGGTCCCGTCGGGGCCGCGCACCACCCGGACCAGCTCCTTTTTGGGGCGGCTGGTCTGACAGCCGATGCACTGGCGCATGGGGATCTTTTTCTGTTTCTGCGGCTTTTGCGGCATCTGGCTCCCTCCCCTGTTTATTCGGCTTCTTTGGCAGCCTCAGCGGGGGCCTCGGGGGCGGGGGCTGCCTCGGGCTTATCCTCTTCCTCGCCGTAGTAGCCGCTCTCGGGCCGGATGTCGATGTTGTAGCCGGTCAGGCGGGCGCACAGGCGTGCGTTCTGGCCCTTGTTGCCGATGGCCAGGCTAAGCTGGCCGTCCGGCACGGTGACCCGGCAGGAGCGGGTCTCGCCGGGCAGCAGCTCGACTTTCAGCACCTTGGCCGGGCTGAGCGCCGAGGCGATGAAGGCGGCGGGGTCCTCGCTCCACTGGACGATGTCGATCTTCTCGCCGTGCAGGTGCTCGACCACGGCGGCCACGCGGTCGCCGCGGGGGCCGATGCAGGCCGAGACGGGGTTGACGTTGGGATCGCGGGAGGCGACCGCCATCTTGGTGCGGGTGCCGGCCTCCCGGCTGATGGCCTTGACCTCGACGGTGCCGTCAAAGATCTCGGGCACCTCCAGCTCGAACAGCCGCTTGACCAGGCCGGGGTGGGTGCGGCTGATCATGACGCGGGGCCCGCGCTCGGTGCTGACCACGTCGATGACGTAGACCTGCAGCTGCTGGCCCTCGGTGTAGCTTTCGCCGGGCACCTGCTCGCTGCGGGGCAGGATGGCCTCGCCCCCCTTGCCCATATCCACCGCCACGATGCCCCGCTCGTGGTCGACGCGGGTGACGGTGGCCATCACGATGTCGTGGCTCTTGGACTGGATCTCGCTGAGCTGCTGGCTGCGCTCGGCCTCCCGGATGCCCTGCCGGATGACGTGCTTGGCGGTCTGGGCGGCGATCCGGCCGAACTCTCTGGTCTTGAGCGGGGTGACCACACGGTCGCCCGGCTGGTAGGTGCGGCGCAGGGTCTGCGCCTTGCTGAGGGGGATCTGGGTGTGCTCGTTCTCCCAGTCCTCGTCGGCCACCACGTCCTGCACCAGAGCCACGTTGAACGCGCCCTTGTCGGGGTCGATCTCGACCGAGACGTTGTCGTCCTCGACGTCGTAGTTTTTCTTGACCGCGATGACGATCGCAGCCCGGATCTTTTCGATCAGGTATTCGGCGGTAATGCCGCGCTCATGTTCCAGCATGGTAAGCGCTTCAAAGAATTCATTGTTGCCTGCCATTTTCCAGTATTCCTCCCGGTATGTTTTTTCTTTCTGTCTGCATCAGAACAAATCTTCGTCGTCGCACAGCTGCGCCTTGCTGATGGCGGAAAGGGCCAGCTGCGCGGGCCCCGCGGCCGTCTCGAGGGTGACGGCGTCCCCCTCGTGGGCGGCGAGGACGCCTTCCAGCTCCCGGCGGCCGTCGGGCCCGGGGCGGTAGAGCCGCACCCGGATCTTCTGGCCCATCAAAGCGTCGTAGTGCTCCGGCCTTGTCAGCCGGCGGCCGAGGCCGGGGGAGCCGACCTCGAGGTAATAGCTCTGGGGGATGGGGTCCTCCTCATCCAGAACGGGGTCCAGCGCATGGGAGACCTCCGCGCAGGTGTCGGTGTCCATCGGGCCGTCCCGGTCGATCAGGACCCGCAGATACCAGTCGGGGCCTTCCTTTTCAAAGACGACGTCCCACAGCCGCAGGCCCATCCCTTCCACGATGGGGCGCACCAGCGCCTCGACCCGCCGCGCGGTGTTCCCGCCCGCTTGCTTGGCCATGCTCAAAACCTCCATATCAAACAAGAAAAGCGGACCTTGCGGCCCACTTTCCATTCAATCGTGTATTCGTACTATCAGAATATACCACACATCGGCGGAATATGCAAGTATTTTCAAAGAATTCATGGAGGTCCCAGCTCTTGCTTCCCGCTGCGGGATGGGTTATACTGTGGAACAGAAGCCCATTCTTCTGAATTCTTTTGATGCAGAAAGGATACCGCCATGCAGCATTTTGAAGAACTGTTGGAAAAATACGCCGACTTCATCGTCCGTGTGGGCACCAACGTCCAGCCCGGGCAGACCCTCATACTCTCCGCGCCCATCGCGGCCGCGCCCCTGGCCCGGCTGTGCGTGCGCAGCGCCTTTGCCGCCGGCGCGCGGGATGTCCGGGTCGACTGGTCGGACGACGCCGTCACCCGCGCCCGGATGGAACTGGGCAGCGAGGAAGCCCTCTGCGACGTCAAGCCCTACCTCCTGCGCAGCTACCTCGACTACGCCGAGAGCGAGGGCGGCGTCTGCGTGCTGAACCTGCTGGCCAGCGACCCCGAGGCCCTGGCCGGCCTGGACGCCGGCAAGGTCAGCCGGGTGAACGCCGCCCGCCGCAAGGCGCTGATGCCCTGGCGCAGCTACACCATGAACGACCGGGTGCAGTGGTCCATTGCGGCCATGCCCTCCCCGGCCTGGGCCAAAAAGCTCTTCCCCGACCTTGCCGAAGACGAGGCCGTCGAAAGGCTGTGGCAGCTGATCTTCGACACCTGCCGGGTCACCGGCGGCGACCCGGTGCAGGAGTGGCAGGCCCACCTTGACCGCCTGACCGCCCTGCAGAACAAGATGAACGCCCTCGACCTGGAATCGGTCCACTTTGAGAGCGCGAACGGCACCGACCTGACGGTGGGCCTGGCCGACGGGGCCGTCTGGGAGAGCGCCGCCTCGCAGAACGAAAAGGGGGTCAGCTTCCTGCCCAACATCCCCACCGAGGAGGTCTTTACCGCCCCTCACAAGGACAAGGTGGACGGCGTCGTCTACGGCACCAAGCCCTATATCCACGGCGGGCAGGCCATCCAGGGCTTCCACGTCACCTTCAAGGGCGGCAAGATCGTCGAGTACGGCGCCGAGGAAAACGAGGCCCTGCTGGGCGAAGTGCTGGACACCGACGAGGGCGCCCGCCACATCGGCGAGGTGGCGCTGGTGCCGGCTTCCAGCCCCATCAACCGCAGCGGCGTCATCTTCTACAACACCCTGTTTGACGAAAACGCCTCCTGCCACATCGCCTTCGGCGCCAGCTATCCCGGCACCACCCGCGGCGGCACCGCCCTGACTGAGGAAGAGCTGCTCGCCCGCGGCATGAACCAGTCCCTCATCCACGAGGACGTCATGATCGGCGCAGCCGACACTCGCATCACCGGCCGCACCCGCGACGGCCGCGAGGTCGCGCTGTTTGAAAAGGGCGAGTGGGTGCTGTAACTCTTGCCATTTTCCTCACAACATGGTAAAGTAGAGGGGTACTGTGCCCGGGGACGCCGGGCCGACACACACGACACGGCAAACCAGCCGCGGACGGAAAGGATGTATGTAACATGGAACACAGCGAAAAGACACTTGATATGATCGTGGCCCTGTGCAAGAACCGGGGCTTCGTTTTCCCCGGCTCCGAGATCTACGGTGGCCTGGCCAACAGCTGGGACTACGGCCCTCTCGGCGTCGAGTTCAAGAACAACGTCAAGAAGGCATGGCTGAAAAAGTTTGTGCAGGAGAGCCCCTACAACGTGGGCCTGGATGCAGCCATCCTGATGAACCCCCAGACCTGGGTGACCACCGGCCACGTGGCCAGCTTCTCGGACCCCCTGCTGGACTGCCGCGCCTGCAAGGCCCGTCACCGCGCCGACAAGCTGATCTCGGACGAGTTCCCCGACGTCAACGTCGACGCCATGAGCTTTGACGAGATGGACCAGTTCATTGCCGAGCACGAGCAGGTGGTCTGCCCGGTCTGCGGCAAGCACGACTTTACCCCCATCCGCAAGTTCAACCTGATGTTCAAGACCGCCATCGGCGTCACCGAGGACAGCTCCTCGGTCTGCTACCTGCGGCCCGAGACCGCCCAGGGCATCTTTGTCAACTTTGCCAACATCCAGCGCACCACCCGCCGCAAGCTGCCCTTCGGCGTCTGCCAGGTGGGCAAGGC
>DXHQ01000066.1 GCA_019113345.1 Candidatus Faecalibacterium intestinigallinarum | reverse complement strand
GGCCGTCTTGATCCAGGCCGGCGATAGGGTAGCCGGTCTGATAGCGCTGCGGATAACCGCCGCTCGCCGCCACAACGCAGGCCGCCGCGCCGTTCTCCCACTCGATGGGCAGGTCGGACAACCGCTCGTCGATCACCGCCTGCACAATCTCGAGAAGGTCGGTTTTGAGCAGCGGCAGCACCACCTGGGTTTCGGGGTCGCCGAAGCGGCAGTTGTACTCGATCACCTTGGGCCCGTCGGGGGTGATCATCAGCCCGAAGTAGAGGCAGCCCTTGAAGGGGCAGCCCTCGGCCTCCATGGCCCGGATGGTGGGCAGGAAGATCTCGTCCATGCAGCGCTGGGCCACGGCGGGGGTGTAGTAGGGGTTGGGGGCCACGGTGCCCATGCCGCCGGTGTTCAGGCCGGTGTCGTTGTCGTTCGCCCGCTTGTGGTCCATCGAGGAGACCATGGGTTTGACCACCTTGCCGTCGGTGAAGCTGAGGACGCTGATCTCGGGCCCGGTGAGGAACTCCTCCACCACCACATGGTTGCCCGAAGCGCCGAACTTCTTGTCCAGCATGATCTCCTTCAGGCCGTCCTCGGCCTGGGCCTCGTCCTCGCAGATGAGGACGCCCTTGCCCAGCGCCAGGCCGTCCGCCTTGATGACCACCGGCCATTTGCCCTGCGCCCGGATATAGTCGAGGGCCCTGGCGGGGTCGTCAAAGGTCTCGTAGGCGGCGGTGGGGATGCCGTATTTCTTCATCAGGTTCTTGGAAAAGACCTTGGACGCCTCGATCCGGGCGGCCGCCTTGTCGGGGCCGAAGGCGGGGATGCCCACCGCCGCCAGCGCGTCCACCATGCCGAGGGCCAGGGGGTCGTCCTGGGCAACCACGGCGTAGTCGAAGGCCTCCTCTTTGGCAAAGGCGACCATCGCCTCCACGTCGGTGGCCTTGATGTCCCTGCAAATGGCGTCATAGCCGATGCCGCCGTTGCCGGGGGCGCACCAGATCTCGGTGCAGGCCGGGCTCTTTTTCAGGGCACGGATGATGGCGTGCTCACGGCCGCCGCCGCCAACTACCAGAATTTTCATAGCGATCCTCCCCTATGCCGCATCAGTGATGGAACAGCCGCAGCCCGCAGAAGGCCATGGCGATGCCGTACTTGTTGCAGGTGTCGATGACCTGCTGGTCCCGGATGGAGCCGCCGGGCTGGACAATGGCGGTGACGCCGCTGCGGCGGGCCCGCTCGATGTTGTCGCCGAAGGGGAAGAAGGCATCCGAGCCCAGGCAGACACCGGTGACGTGGCTGAGGTACTCTTTCTTTTCCTCGGCGGTCAGGGGCTCGGGCTGGCGGGTGAAGGTCTCGGCCCAGACGTCGTCGCCGATGACGTCCTCGGGGGTGTCGCCGATGTAGACGTCGATGGCGTTGTCCCGGTTGGGCTTGGTCACGTCGTCCCGGAAGGGCAGATTCAGAACCTTGTCCATGTGGCGCAGCTGCCAGTTGTCGGCCTTCTGGCCGGCCAGGCGGGTGCAGTGGATGCGGCTCTGCTGGCCGGCGCCGACGCCGATGGTCTGGCCGCCCGAGACATAGCAGACGCTGTTGGACTGGGTGTATTTCAGGGTGATGAGGCTGATGATCAGATCCCGCTTCTGCTCCTCGGTCACCTCTTTGTTCTCGGTGACGAAGTTGTTCAGCATGGTGTCGGCGTTGATCTCCAGCTCGTTGCGGCCCTGCTCAAAGGTGATGCCGTAGACCTGCTTGCGCTCGATGGGGGCGGGGCGGTAGGCCGGATCAATGGCCACCACGTTGTAGTTGCCCTTCTTTTTGCTGGACAGGACCGCCAGGGCCTCGGGCTCGTAGCCGGGGGCGATGATGCCGTCCGAGACTTCGTGCTGGATCAGTTTGGCGGTGGGCAGGTCGCAGACGTCGCTCAGGGCGATCCAGTCGCCGAAGGAGGACATCCGGTCGGCGCCGCGGGCCCGGGCGTAGGCGCAGGCCAGGGGCGAAAGCTCCATATCGGGGGCCACATGGTACATCTGCCGCTCGACGTCGGTCAGGGGCAGGCCGATGGCCGCGCCCGCCGGCGAAACGTGCTTAAAGGAGGCGGCCGCCGGCATGGCGAGGGCCTTCTTCAGCTCGAAGACCAGCTGGATCGAGTTGAGGGCGTCGAGGAAGTTGATATACCCCGGCTTCCCGTTCAGGACGGTGACGGGCAGGTCGCTGCCGTCCGCCATATAGATGCGGCTGGGCTTCTGGTTGGGGTTGCAGCCGTACTTCAGGGCAAGTTCGTTCATGGCAATGCCTCCTTTATTCCATTTCTTCGGGCAGCAGAGCCGGCTCCTCGGGGTCGTCGAGGGAGCTGTCCACCGCGTCGTACTTATTATAAATGAGATCGCCGCTCTCGCCGCTTTCGAGGTCGATCACCCGGGCAAAGAAGCTGACCTTGTTGTCGAGGTTCAGGCTGCTCCAGATACCCGTGGCAAAATCGCCGATGGTGCGGGGGCAGGCAAAGCGGAGGGGCTCGCCCTCAAAGCTGGGGATGGGGTCGCCGTTGCACTTGTAGGTGCTGATGAAATGGCCCTCCCCGGCCACCGGCTGCGGGTAATCGAAGAAGTAGCGCTGGACGCTCTCGCCGTTGCCGTCGGCCGACTTGAGGATGCTCATCTGGTAGCTGCCGTCGGCATAGACCACCGCCGAGATGCGGGGGGTCCAGTTGGGGCCGTCCGGCTCAAAGGTGCGGGTGCGCAGCGCGTCGGCAAAGCTCATGCCGCGGCACATCCCGTCGTAGATGGTGTCGGTCTGGTCGCCGTTGGTGACGATGTGGGTGGAGCCCAGGGTCAGCACCGGGTTATAGATGATGAGGCTGGGGTCCTCCAGCTTTGCGGGGTCGGCGGCCATGGTGCAGATGCCGCCCCGCTCGGGCAGCGGGTCAAAGACCCGGTTGCGGCTGTTGGCGCTCCGCCCCATGATGAAATAGCCGATGAAGATCTGCCGCCCGTCGGGGGCCATCGCCACCGCGATGCCGCGGCCGGGGTACTCGTTGCCGGCAAGGTAAGCGTTCAGGTCGATCTTTTCCATACTGGTTTCCTCCCTATCCTCACACGATCTCGCCGCTGCAGACCATGGCCACAGCTTTGGGCAGCAGCTTCCACTCCGCCTCGACCATCACCCGCTTCTGCAGCGTCTCGGGGGTGTCGCCGGGCAGGATGTCCACCGCCTTCTGCAGCAGGATGGGCCCGCCGTCGCACTCCTCGTTGACAAAGTGGACGGTGGCGCCCGTCACCTTGCAGCCGCGGGCCAGCGCGGCCTGATGGGGCCGCAGGCCGTACATCCCCGGCCCGCAGAAGGCGGGGATGAGGGCCGGGTGGACGTTCAAAATGCGGCGGGGATAAGCTGCCACCACGCTGGGCCCCAGCACCGACAGAAAGCCCGCCAGCACCACAAGGCCGATGTCATGGCTCTTGAGCACTTCCAGCAAAGCGGCGTCAAAGGCCTCCGGGCTTTCGTAGCTTTTGCGGCTGACCACGCAGCTCTCGACGCCGGCTTTGGCCGCCCGCTCCAGGGCGTAGACCCCGGGTTTCGAGGCCACCACCAGGGTGATCCTGCCGTTCGGGTTTTCGCCCCGGGCCTCGCTGTCCAGCAAAGCCTGCAAGTTGGTCCCGCCGCCCGAGACCAGCACCGCGATCTTTACCACAGTTCGACCCCCTCGCCTTCCGCGATGACGCCTAGGCGGTAGGCGCCCGGCTCGCCGCTGGCGTGCAGGATCTCCAGGGCCTTGTCCGCCTGCTCGGCGGGCACGGTCAGGATCATGCCCACGCCCATGTTGAAGGTGTTGAACATATCCCGCTCGGGGATATCGCCGGCCTTCTGCAGCAGGCCGAAGAGGGCCGGGGTGCGCACGTCGCTCTTTTTGATCCTGGCGCAGCAGCCCTTCTTCAGGCTGCGGGGGATGTTCTCATAGAAGCCGCCGCCGGTGATGTGGGAGATGCCCCGGACGGCCACCTGCTCGAGGACGGCCAGCACCGGCTTGACGTAGATCTTGGTGGGGGCCAGCAGGGCCTCGCCCAGGGTGCGGCCCTCCAGCTCGGCGGGGGCCTCCTTCAGGACTTCGGGGTGGTTCTCCAGGTCAAAGACCTTGCGCACCAGGGAGAAGCCGTTGGAGTGGACGCCCGAGGAGGGCAGAGCCAGAATCACATCCCCCGGGACCATGGTGTTGTTGTCCAGGATCTTGCTCTTGTCCACCACGCCCACCGTGAAGCCGGCCAGGTCGTACTCGTCCTCGGGGTAGAAGCCGGGCATCTCGGCGGTCTCGCCGCCCACCAGGGCCGCGCCCGCCTGCACGCAGCCTTCGGCCACGCCCTTGACCAGGTCGGCGATCTTTTCGGGCACGTTCTTGCCGCAGGCGATGTAATCGAGGAAGACCAGGGGCTTTGCGCCGGCGCAGATGACGTCGTTGACGCACATGGCCACGCAGTCGATGCCGACGGTGTCGTGCTTGTCCAGCAGCATGGCGATGCGCAGCTTGGTGCCCACACCGTCGGTGCCCGAGATCAGCACCGGGTGGCTGATGCCGGTGCAGTCCAGCTCAAACAGGCCGCCGAAACCGCCCAGGCCCCCGATGCAGTGCTCGTTCATGGTGCGGCTGACATACTGCTTCATCAGCTCCACCGAGCGGTAGCCCGCGGTGATGTCGACGCCGGCCGCCTTATAGCTTTCCGAATAGCTCTTTTCCATGTTACTCTCCTAACTTTTTCTCCCCCTTGGGACGCTGGTGCAGGGGGCGGTCGTGGATGTCGGTCGAGAGCACCACCTCGGGCTTGACGGCGTACTCGCCGGTGAAGCAGGCGGTGCAGAAGCCGCAGCCGGCGCCTTGGGCCAGCTGTACGACGTGCTCGGTGGAAAGGTACCCCAGGGTGTCCGCGCCGATGATCTCATTGATCTGGTCGACGCTGCGGCCGGTGGCGACCAGCATCTTCTGGTCGGGGATGTCGGTGCCGAAATAGCAGGGGTACTTGAAGGGCGGAGCCGACACCCGGAAGTGCACTTCTTTGGCGCCGGCGTCCCGCAGCAGCTTGATGATGCGGGCCGAGGTGGTGCCGCGGACGATGGAGTCGTCCACCAGGACCACCCGCTTGTCCCGCACCGTGCTGGCGATGACGTTCAGCTTGATGCGGACGCTGTTCTCCCGCTGCTTCTGGCTGCCCTGGATGAAGGTGCGGCCGATGTATTTGTTCTTCAAAAAGCCGATGCCGTAGGGGATGCCGCTCTCCTCGGCGTAGCCGAGGGCGGCGTCCAGGCCCGAGTCGGGCACGCCGATGACGACGTCGGCCTCGACCGGGTGCTCCTGCGCCAGGAAGCGGCCGGCCCGCATCCGGGCCTCGTGGACCGAGCAGCCCTCGATGGTGCTGTCGGGCCGGGCAAAGTAGATATACTCAAAGACGCACATCTGGCTGTCCTTCTGGCCGCAGTGGGTCTTGATGCTGCGCAGGCCGCTGGCGTCGGCGATGACGATCTCGCCCGGCTCAACGTCCCGCAGCAGAGCCGCCCCCACCGCGTCGAGGGCGCAGCTCTCGCTGGCAAAGGCGTAGCCGCCGCCCGGCAGGGTGCCGATGCACAGGGGCCGGTAGCCACGGGGGTCCCGCACCGCGATCAGCTTGGTGGAGGACATGATGACCAGGCTGTAAGCGCCGTCCAGCTGATCCATGGTGGCGGACACCGCCTGCTCGATGCTCTTGTGCTTGAGGCGGTTGCGGGTCAGCAGGTAGCAGATGACCTCGGTGTCGGACGAGCCGTGGAAGATGGCGCCCTCGTTTTCCAGCGCGTTGCGCAGCTGGATGGCGTTGGTCAGGTTGCCGTTGTGGCACAGGGCCATGGTGCCCCGGCCGTGCCGGACGATCATGGGCTGGGCGTTGGCCCGCACTCGGCTGCCGGCGGTGGCGTAGCGGACATGGCCGGTGGCCATGTGAGCCTCGGGCTTGCTCATATTGGCCATCACCTGCGGGGTAAAGACTTCGTTCACCAGACCGAGGTCCCGGTGGCCGGTGATGACGCCGTCCTCGTTGATGGCCATGCCGCAGCTCTCCTGGCCGCGGTGCTGCAAAGCGTACAGGGCGGAATAGACCGCCATGGCCACATCCTCGGTGCCGGCCTTATCGTAGATACCAAAAACGCCGCACTCCTCGTGAAGCGGGTAGGCAAAATCAGACATGCTTGCTCCTTCGTCTTTCTTGCGTCTTGCTTGTTCTGCGGTCCGCCTTTTACAGGGCGGCGAGCTCCTGCTGGAGCTTTTCCTCCTTGGCGGCGATCTCGCGGCCCATCTTGGCCCGCTCCTCTTCCAGGCGGGCGGCCAGCGCCTCGTCCCCGAGGGCCAGGATCTGGGCGGCCAGCCAGGCGGCGTTCTTCGCGCCGTTCAGGGCCACCGTCGCCACCGGGATGCCGCTGGGCATCTGGACGGTGGCCAGCAGGGCGTCCAGGCCGTCCATGGCGCCGCCCTTCATGGGGATGCCGATGACCGGCAGGGTGGTGTTGGCGGCAAAGGCGCCGGCCAGGTGGGCCGCCATGCCGGCGGCGCAGAGGATCACCCCAAAGCCTGCCTCTTTGGCCCCTTTGGCAAAGGCGGCCGCCTCGGCGGGGGTGCGGTGGGCCGACAGGATGTGGGCCTCGAAGGGGATGCCCAGCGCTTTCAGCTGGGTGCAGGCGCCCTTGACGACCGGCCAGTCGCTGTCCGAACCCATGATCACGGCAACTTTACGAATCATACTCAAAATCCTCCATCCTAAATACAAAACCAGACCTTGCGGGCGAGCGCTTTCCCGCGCCGCGCCAAAACAAAAAAGGCTGTGATGCGGCTACACCACGGCCTTATCTTGCTGCACTGCGAACAGGACGGTACGGCAAAGCCCAGCGGAAGCACACGGCAGCCGCCGGCTGTACCACACGGGGCGAACCGCGCCCGTTAAGCTCTTGGTTGCAAAGCTCATTTCGTCCGCCTGTCCTCTTGTTTCGCTCGTCCTGTACGTCTACAGTGTACGGCAAAGCCGCGCCTTTGCAAAGGGATTTTACACAAATTCTCCCTTGTGTTGACCTGTTCCGAGTCCGTTCGGAAAGTTTTGTGCAATTTCCCCACGCGCCGCCGCAATAGTACGACTTTTCCAGCGGCGGTCCCGCCGTCTGTTTTTCCTGTTTTTTTGCACAAACTGCCGTCAAGAATCTCTACCCGGCGGCCCCGTGGGTGATGGGAGCGGTCGACGCCCGCGCGGCCCGGATCAGCTCGGCCGGCGCGCAGCAGACCTGCAGGCCGATCCGCCCCGCCGAGACGTAGATCTTCTCCTGCGCCAGGGCGCTTGCATCAAAAACAGTGACGTACTGTTTTTTCATCCCCACCGGGCTGCACCCGCCCCGGACGTACCCGGTCACCTTGTTGATGTCGGCCACATGGATCATGGCCACGCTCTTTTCCCCGACGCTGCGGGCGGCGGCTTTCAGGTCCAGCTCGGCCTCCACCGGGATGACGAACACGAAATAATTCCGGCTGGCCCCCTGGGTGACCAGGGTCTTGAAAACGCAGGCCGGGTCCTCGCCCATGCTGCGGGCGACGGTGACGCCGTCCACCGCGACCCCCTCCTCGTGGGGGTAGGCGTGGGCGGCGTAGGCGACCTTCTCCTTTTCGAGAAAGCGCATCGCGTTGGTTTTGGCTTCCTTCGCCATCTTTCTCACACTCCTATAAGAGTATTGTACCACAAAACCCGTCGGATGAACAGGCGGGCGGGACTTTTTACCGGCTGAAAATTTTATTTTCCCTCTTGACTTCAGTTTCCTGAAGCGATATAATAGCCCCATCGATTCAGACAACTGAAGCAGCCGTCATCGAGGGGAAAGGAGCCTTTTATGATTATCATCCTGAAACAGGACGCACCCGACGCGCAGGTGCGGGAATTCTGCCACGAACTGACCAGCATGGGCTTTGAGATCAACGACTCCAAGGGCCGTGACACCCATATCCTGGGCCTGATCGGCGACACCAAGGCCATCGCCGAGAGCTGGGTGCTGGCAAACCCTGTGGTCGAGACGGTCCGCCGGGTGTCCGAGCCGTACAAGAAGGCCAACCGCAAGTTCCACCCCGACGACACGGTGGTGGACATCGAGGGGGTCAAGATCGGCGGCGGCCATTTTGCCGTCATCGCCGGGCCCTGCAGCATCGAGAGCGAGGAGCAGATCACCTACTGCGCCCAGCGGGTGAAGGCCGCCGGCGCCAGCCTGCTGCGGGGCGGCGCCTTCAAGCCGCGCACCTCCCCCTACTCCTTCCAGGGGATGCGCAGCGAGGGGCTGGACCTGCTCAAGCTGGCCCGCCGGGCCACCGGCAGCCCCATCGTCACCGAGATCATGAACACCGAGCACCTGCCCCTGTTTGAAAACGTCGACCTTGTCCAGATCGGGGCCCGCAATATGCAGAACTTTGAGCTGCTGAAAGCCGCCGGCCGCCAGAAAAAGCCGGTGCTGCTCAAGCGGGGGCTGGCCAACACCCTGGAAGAACTGGTCATGAGCGCCGAGTACATCATGGCCGAGGGGAACGAAAACGTCATCCTCTGCGAGCGGGGCATCCGCACCTTTGAGACCAGTATGCGCAACACCCTGGACCTGGCCGGCGTGGTCATGCTGCACAAGATGACCCACCTGCCGGTGGTGGTGGACCCCAGCCACGCCTGCGGTCAGGCCTGGATGGTGCCCCAGCTGGCCAAGGCGGCGGTGGCCGCCGGGGCCGACGGCCTGATGATCGAGGTACACAACGACCCCGCCAAAGCCAAGTGCGACGGTGCCCAGAGCCTGACCCCCGACCAGTTCGACGAGCTGATGGACTTCCTCCGGCAGGAGGTACCCTTCTTCGGCAAAACCCTGAACTGACCCTCCCTTTTCCCTGTCCGCGGCGCGCTGCCGCGGACTCAGCGTGTCGCAAAAGCGCCACGCTCCAGGGGGAACCCATTTCTGCGCGCAGCCGCGCGTCAGAAATTCCTTCCCCCTGGTATCCCCCTGGGGACAAAATTGAGCGCAGAACCGCGCACTCGGCCCAAAGGGCCTCGCACACTCTCTACGCTCAATTTCCCTGTATGTGTCCCGGCCGTACGCACATGTCGTTCGGCCGGGACTTTTTTGACAGTCTGAGAGCCGCTGTGGACGCGCCCTGCGAGACGCTTCGGGGTCTGGCTGCCAGCGTGCAGCAAAAAAGCCCTGTCCCGCAGGACAAGGCTTCTGGTTGGGGATGAGAGAATCGAACTCCCACAAGTAGAGTCAGAGTCTACCGCACTACCACTATGCAAATCCCCATCGGATGCTGTTTTGCTGCCGGCGCGCTGCCGACGGTGACTATTATACTCAGCTTTGGGGCGGTTGTCAAGCCCAAAAATAAAATTTCTGGCATATTTTGCAGGGGCGCGGGCATAGAATCAGATACAAAGAGGAAAAGGAGGCCCCGCTTATGTCTGTACCGACCGCCCGCAAGACCCTGCTCTCTCGCCGCGTTGTGCGGGATATGGAGCACGAACGCTATCACCCCGAGCTGGAAGACGAGATTAAGGAATGCCTGTACTGCCTGCGCCGCAACGCCATGATGTTCAACCTGGAAGTCGACCCCGACCTTGTCGAGCAGCGCATCTACGAGCGGCAGGCGCTGCTGTGCCGCTACCGGTACCTGTTGCAGCGCGCCCGGGAACTGGGGCTGCACACCATTTTGACCGGGCTGCCCGCTTTCCCCGAGGCGGGGCAGCGGGAGACTTGACAGCGGCGCGAAACCGTGTTATCATACTTGCAAGATACGTTTGCCGTGCGCGCTGCGTCCGGCGTAGTCCATAGAGAATAGAGAGGTACATACCATGGAGAGAATCAAGACCATTGCGACCCGCGACCTGACCAAGAGCGTCCAGACCGGCGGCTGCGGCGAGTGCCAGACCTCCTGCCAGTCTGCCTGCAAGACTTCCTGCGGCGTGGCAAACCAGAAGTGCGAGAACAGCAACAAGTAAGAAACGTCCCACTTGATGCCGCCTGTGCCGGGCGGCATTTTTTTGTGTTGTACGGAGGAGAACATGGTACACCAGTATAAGCTCAACGGGTACGACATCGTGCTCGACACCTGCAGCGGGTCGGTCCACCTGGTGGACGACGTCGCCTACGACGCCATCGCCCTGTATCCGGAAAAGCCCCGCGAAGAGATCGTCGCCGAACTGCTGCAAAAGTACACCGGCCGCCCCGACGTCACCGCCGCCGACCTTGAACAGTGCCTCGACGACATCGCCGCCCTCAAAGCCGCCGGCAAGCTGTGGAGCCCCGACGTCTACGAGGAGATGGCCTTCGACTTCAAAAACCGCAGCAATGTGGTCAAGGCCCTCTGCCTGCACGTGGCCCACACCTGCAACCTGAACTGCTCTTACTGCTTTGCGGCGCAGGGCCGCTACCAGGGCGAGCGGGCCCTGATGAGCCTCGAGGTGGGCAAGCGGGCGATGGAGTTTCTGATCGAGCACTCCGGCACCCGCCGCAACCTGGAAGTCGATTTCTTCGGCGGCGAGCCGCTGATGAACTGGCAGATGGTCAAGGACCTGGTGGCCTACTGCCGCAGCCGGGAGAAGGAGACGGGCAAAAACTTCCGCTTTACCCTGACAACCAATGGAATGCTGATCGATGACGACGTCATCGACTTCTGCAACCGGGAGATGAGCAACGTCGTCCTCAGCCTGGACGGCCGCAGGGAGGTCCACGACCGCCTGCGTGTGGACTACGCCGGCCGCGGCAGCTACGACGCCATCGTGCCCAAGTTCCAGAAGCTGGTCAAGGCCCGCGGGGACAAAAACTACTACATCCGCGGCACCTACACCCACGCCAACACCGATTTCACCAACGATATCTTCCACATGGCCGACCTCGGCTTTACCGAGCTGAGCATGGAGCCGGTGGTCTCGAAACCCGACGACCCCTGCGCCCTCACCCAGGAGGACCTGCCCGTCCTGCTGGAGCAGTACGAGATCCTGGCCAAGGAGATGATCCGCCGCCGGCGCGAGGGCCGGCCCTTCACCTTTTATCACTATATGATCGACCTGACCGGCGGCCCCTGCATCTACAAGCGGATCGCGGGCTGCGGCTCGGGCACCGAGTATATGGCGGTCACCCCCTGGGGCGATTTGTACCCCTGCCACCAGTTTGTCGGCGACCCCAAGTACCTGCTGGGCGACATCTGGAAAGGGGTCACCAACACCGCCGCCCAGGACGAGTTCCGCCACTGCAACGCCTACGCCCGGCCCGAATGCAAGGACTGCTGGGCCAAGCTCTACTGCTCGGGCGGCTGCGCGGCCAACGCCTACCACGCCACCGGCAGCATCAGCGGGGTGTATGAGTACGGCTGCGAGCTGTTCAAAAAGCGGATGGAGTGCGCCATCATGCTCAAGGTGGCCGAAAACCAGGACCTGGCCGCCCAGGGGGTGGAGGTGCCCCTTGAGCTCGGCGGCGCCTGCACCGCCTGTGCTGACGGCGAGGGCTGCGCCGAATGAGCCTGACCCCCATCGCCGATTTTGTAAAGGAATACGCCGCGGCGGATGTTTCCCGGCTGCACATGCCGGGCCACAAGGGCCGCGGCCCCCTTGGCTGCGAGGCGCTGGACCTGACCGAGATCGCCGGCGCAGACGAATTGTACGAGGCCGGCGGCATCATTGCCGCAAGCGAAGAAAACACCGCCCGCCTCTTCGGCACGGCAGCGACCTATTATGGGGCCGAGGGCTCTTCCCAGTGCATCCGGGCCATGCTGTTTCTGGCTTTGCAGGCGGCCCCGGCGGGGCAGGGCAGGCCGGTGCTGCTGGCCGCCCGCAACGCCCACAAGGCCCTGCTCTATGCGGCGGCCCTGCTGGATGTTGACGTCGAATGGCTCTGGCCGGACCCCGACGGACAGGGCAGCCTCTGCGCCTGCCCGGTGGTGCCGGCGCAGCTTGCCGCCGCTCTCGACCGGCTGACGGCGGCCGGACGGCGGCCCTTTGCGGCCTATCTGACCAGCCCCGACTATCTGGGCGGGATGCAGGACGTCGCGGCGCTGGCTCCCCTCTGCCATGCGCGGGGGGTGCCCCTGCTGGTGGACAACGCCCACGGGGCCTACCTGCACTTTTTGCCCGGGGGCAGCCGTCACCCCATCGCCCTCGGGGCCGACCTCTGCTGCGATTCGGCCCACAAGACCCTCCCGGTCCTGACCGGCGGGGCCTATCTGCAGGTCGGACGGGGGCTGCTGGCCCCCGACCCGGCGGCGGTGCGGGCGGCGATGTGCCTGTTCGGCTCCACCAGCCCCTCCTATCTGATTTTACAGTCCCTTGACCTCTGCGCCGCGGCGCTGGCGGGGGACTGGCCGGAGCGGCTGGCTGGCTGCATCGGGGCGGTGGACCGGCTGAAACGGGACCTCGACGCCCTTTGCCCCGGCCTGGTCCGCCCGTCCGAACCCCTGAAAGCGGTGCTGGACGCCGGGGCCCTCGGCTGCACCGGGCAGGCCCTGGCGGATCTGCTGCGGGCCCATCGGGTCGAATGCGAGTACGCCGACGGCCGGTACGTCGTCCTGATGTTCGCGCCCGGCAACCCGCCCCGGGATTATGAGCGGGTGCGGGCGGCTGCCGCGGACGCCGCCGCCCGGCAGGGAGAGCGGTGCGCGCCGCCCGCCCTGCCCGCCGGCATCTGGGCGCGGCTTGCGGCCGAGGCCCGTCCCCGCTGCACCATCCGGCAGGCGGTGTTCTTCCGGCAGGAGCGGGTCCCGGCGGAGCAGGCCCTCGGCCGGGTCTGCGCGCTGCCCACCGTGGCCTGCCCGCCGGCTATCCCCATCGCCGTCAGCGGCGAGGTGATCGGCCCGGCAGCCGCCGAACTTTTCCGCTTCTATGGCGTCCGGGAAGCGGCGGTCCTGACAGAATGAATGGCATCCGGTCCGACGGAGTAGTATCCGGCGAGGCCGGATGTTTTTTGCCTGCATAGAATGGACTTGACACAGGATGCCGCGAGTGATATGATTTTGATATCAAAAAGACACGACGGGAGGCGCATGGCCATGCTCAACATCCAACATCTGACCAAGGTCTACGGCGGCAAAAAGGCGGTGGACGATCTCTCCCTGCACATCCGGCCGGGGGAGATCTACGGCTTCATCGGGCACAACGGGGCGGGCAAGACCACCACCCTGAAGAGCTGCTGCGGCATTCTGCAGTTCGACGGCGGCGATATCCTGGTGGACGGGGTGTCCATCCGCACCGACCCCATGGACTGCAAGCGGCGGCTGGCCTACATCCCCGACAACCCCGACCTCTATGAGTACATGACCGGCATCCAGTACCTTCATTTCATTGCCGACGTCTTCGGGGTGCCGGCGGCCGAGCGGGCCGAGCGCATCCGCCGCTACGGCGACGCCTTTGAGCTGACCGGGGACCTTGCCCAGCCGGTCAGCGCCTACTCCCACGGGATGAAGCAGAAGCTGGCCATTTTGTCGGCGCTGGTCCATGCGCCGCGGCTGCTTTTGATGGATGAACCCTTCGTCGGGCTGGACCCCAAAGCTTCCCATCAGCTCAAGGTGCTGATGCGGCAGTTCTGCGATGGGGGCGGGGCCATCTTCTTTTCCACCCATGTGCTGGAGGTGGCCGAAAAGCTCTGCGACAAGGTGGCCATCATCCGGGGCGGCAGGCTGGTCCGGGCCGGCGCCATGGACGAGGTGCGGGGCGACGACAGCCTGGAAGAGGTGTTCCTCGAGCTGGAAGGGGAGAAGGACGATGCTTAAAACGCTGCTCAAAAAACAATGGCTGGAAATGACGGCCTCCTTCCGCCGCAGCAGCGTCACCGGCCGGGCCCGCACCGGCTGGAAGGCGGCGGCTTTTTTGGCGCTGGCCGCCGCCGTCGCCCTGCTGGTGATGGGCTCTGTCGCCCTGCTGGCTGCGCTGCTCTGCCGGCCCTTGTGCGAAGCCGGGCTGGACTGGCTTTATTTTGCCCTGATGGCCCTGCCGGCCCTGCTGGCCGGGGTGGCGGGGGGCGGCTTTGCGGCCTACGGCACCCTCTACGCCGCCCGGGACAATGAGCAGCTGCTGGCCCTGCCCATCCCGCCGGGGCTGATCCTGGCGGTGCGGATGGGTTCGGTCTGGCTGCTGGGCGCGGGCTACCTCGCGGTGATCCTGGCGCCGGCCTACCTGGTCTATCTCCTGCTGGGGACGCGGCCGGCGGCCGCCGCCCTGGCCATGCTGCCGGTGACGGTCCTGCTGGGCTGCCTGGTGCTGGCGGGCTCCTGCCTGGCGGGGTGGCTGGCGGCGCTGCTGGGCAGCCGCGTGGTCCGGTACAAGGCGCTGCTCAGCCTGTTTTATACCGTGCTGATCCTGATCTTTGCCTTTGGGTCCAACTTTGCGGTCCGCTCCGGCCTGATCTGGCTGCTGACCCACCTGGACCAGGCTTCGGCGGGGCTGCGGGCCGACGCGCAGGCGGTCTACCTGCTGGGCTGCGCGGCGCTGGGGGACCTGCCCGCCCTGGCCCTGCTGGCGGCCGTCTCGCTGGGGGCGGCGGCGCTGGCCTGGCTGCTGCTGCGCCGCAGCTACCTGCGGATGATGACCACCCGCCGGGGCGGGGCGCGGGCGGTCTATCAGGCAAAGCCGGTCCGGGTCCGCAGCGTCCGGGCGGCCCTCCTTGCCCGGGAAATGCGGCGCCTGGGCAGCTGCACCAGCTATATGGTCAACGGGCTGCTGGGCAGCGTTCTGCTGCTGGCGGCCGCGGCGGGCGCAGTCTGGAAGGCGGAGCTGCTGCGGGGCGCGCTGGCCCTTCTGCCGGGCTTTGCCGCCTCGGGGCCGGTGCTGGCCTGCGCGGCGGTCTGCTCCCTCGCCGCCATGAACCTGCTCACCCCGCCCTCCGTCTCGCTGGAAGGGCGCACCCTCTGGCTGGTGCAGTCCCTGCCGGTCAGCCCCTGGCAGGCGCTGCAGGCCAAGCTCGACCTGCACATGGCCCTGACGGCGCCCCCGGCTCTGCTGGCCGCCGGCTGCCTGCTGGGCGCGGTGGGCAGCGGACCGCTGGCGGCCGCCCTCGTTCTGGCGGCCGTTTGGCTCTACACCCTGCTGGCCGGGGCGGTGGGCCTTGTGCTGGGGGTCAAACTGCCCAACCTCCACTGGACCAGCGAGACGGCCGCTGTCAAACAGGGAGCGGCCCCGGTGACGGCGCTTTTTGCCAACTGGGCGGCGCTGACGCTGCTGTGCGGGCTGTGGTGGCTGGCGCAGCCGCTTTTGGGCGGCTTTGGGGCGCTGGGCCTGTGCTGCGTCTGCCTCGCGGCCGGGTGCGCCGGGGCGCTGGGCTTTTTGCGCCGGGGCGGCAGCCGGGCCTTTGCGCGGCTGTAAAACCGCGCAGCTGCATGAAAAAGTCAAGAAAAAACGAAGAAACTGCAAAGAAATGGCAAACTGCCTTGCGGCCGATGGCAAAACCTGCTACAATACGAAAAAGGACGCGGCGGCACGGCGCTGCAAAAAAATACCGCGGCCTACCCATTTCCTTGCAAAAAATCTGGTCTCTGATTCGTTTTAAGGGCAGAGACCTTTCTTTTCATAAAAACTCCGCGACGGAGGTGTTTTTTGGATGAAGATACTGCTGACTACCGATTGGTGGACGCCCGCGGTCAACGGCGTGGTCCGCTCGGTGACGCTGCTGCGGCGGGAACTGCTGGCCCAGGGCCACGACGTCAAAGTGCTGACCCTTTCGCCGGACAGCCGTTCCTATGAACGGGACGGCGTCATCTATCTGGGCAGCCTCAGCGCCGACCGGGTCTACCCCGGGGCGCGGGTCCGCTTTGCGGCCTGGAACCGCTGGATGAAGACCCTGACCGCCTGGCGGCCCGACGTCATCCACTCGCAGTGCGAGTTTTCCACCTTTCTGCCGGCGTGGCAGCTGGCCCGGCGGTGCAACTGCCCGCTGGTGCACACCTACCACACCGCCTATGAAGATTACACCCGCTATATCATCCCCAGCGAGCGCTGCGGCCATCTGGCGGTCAAGGAGCTGACCAAGCTCTTTTCCGGCCGGTGCGACGCCATTCTGGCCCCCACCGGCAAGGTGGCCGAGATGCTGGACCATTACGGGGTCAGCTGCCCGGTCTACACCGTGCCCACCGGCATCGACCTCGACGCCTTCCGCCCCATCGCCCCGGCGGACAAGCCCGCTTTGCGGCGGGCCCTCGGCCTGCCGGAAAGGGAGACCATTCTGGTCTCGGTGGGGCGTCTGGCCGCCGAAAAGAACCACAGCGAGCTGCTGCGCCTGCTGGCCAGAGAGCCGGCCGGGCAGCGGCCCCTGCTCCTCTTTGTGGGGGACGGCCCGGTCCGCGCCCAGCTGGAGCAGGAAGCCGCCGACCTGGGCCTTGTGGACCGGGTGATGTTTGCCGGGATGGTGCCGCCCGCCGAGGTGGTGCGGTACTACCAGGCCGGGGACGCCTTTGTCTGCGCCTCCCAGAGCGAGACCCAGGGCCTGACCTACTTTGAGGCGCTGGCCTGCGGCCTGCCCGCCATCGTCCGGGCCGACCCCTGTCTGGACGGCGTGGTCGAGGACGGGGTCAACGGCTGGCAGTGGAAGGACGCCGCCAGCTTCCACGCGGCGCTGGATGCCTTCAGCGCCGGGGGAGAGGTATGGGCCGCGCTGCGGGCCGGGGCCCTGGCCACCGCCGAGCGGTATGCCGCGCCCCGTTTTGCGGCCCAGGCGCTGGAAGTGTACGAAAAGGTCCTGGATGCGCGCAGCCGGGTGCCCGGCGGCCTGCCGGCCAGCGTGCCGGCCGCGGCTTCGGGGGTGGGCTTTTTCCTCTGCCTCTGGCTGGGGGTGTGGGCCTGGCAGAAGGGCCTTTTGACCGACCTGGCCGCTTTGCAGGCCTGGGTGGCGGGCCTTGGGCCCTGGGCGGCGGCGGCTTTTGTCGCCTTCCAGGCGGTGCAGGTGGTGGTGCCCATCCTGCCCGGCGGGCTGGGATGCCTGGCCGGCGTGATCCTGTTCGGCCCCTGGTACGGCTTTGCCTACAACTATGTGGGGATCTGCGCCGGGTCGCTGGCCGCCTTCGGGGTGGCCCGCTACTGCGGCCGCCCCCTCATCGAGCGGATGTTCTCCCGCAGGCTGCTGCTGAAATACGACCGCTGGCTGGGGAACAAGAGCTTTGCCAAATGGTTTGCGCTGGCCATCTTCTTCCCGGTGGCGCCGGACGATTTCCTGTGCTACCTGGCCGGCACCACCTCGATGCACTGGGGGCAGTTTACCTTCATCATCCTGACCTGCAAGCCTTTTGCCATCGCGGCCTACAGCACCGGCCTGACGGTGGCCATGAACACGGTCCTGCGGCTGCTGTGACCGGGAGGGGAGGCGAACACAATGTCTGTCTGCATTTACCGCGGCGGCTATGAGACCGTCCGCAAGAGCGGGGTGGGCAAGGCGCTGGAACACCAGACCGCCGCTCTGCAGAGCGCGGGGCTGCCCCTGGTCGACGCCATCCCGCCGGCCGGCCCTGCGGCCAAAGGGTGCGTCGTCCACCTGAACACCGTCCTGCCCGGCGCGCCGCTGGCGGCCGCCCGGGCCCACGCGCGGGGGTGCAAGGTGGTCTATTACGGCCACTCCACCATGGAGGATTTCCGGAACAGCTTTTTCGGCTCCAACCTGCTGGCGCCCCTGTTCAAGCGGTGGCTGATCTTCTGCTACCGGCAGGGGGATGTGGTTATCACCCCCAGCGTCTACTCCCGCCGCATTTTGATGGGGTACAAGATCGGCCGGCCCATCTACGCCCTCTCGAACGGGATCGACACCGGCTTTTTCCACCCCGACGCCGCCCGCGCGGCCCGCTTCCGGGCCCGGTACGGTTTGGCCGAAGGGCAGAAGTGCGTCATCTCGGTGGGGCACTGGATGGTCCGCAAGGGGCTGCCCGATTTTGTCGAGCTGGCCCGGCGGATGCCGGAGGTGCGCTTTATCTGGTTCGGCCAGACCGCCGAGACACTGCTCACCGACGAGGTGCGCCGGGCGATGGACGCCGCCCCCGGCAACGTTCTCTTTGCCGGCTATGTGAACGCCGAGGAGCTCTGCGACGCTTACTGCGGCGCCGACGCCTTCGCCTTCCTGAGCTATGAGGAGACGGAAGGCATCGTGGTGCTGGAGGCGCTGGCCTGCGGCATCCCCACCATCGTCCGGGATATCCCGGTCTACGCCAACTGGCTGGTGGACGGCAAGTCGGTCTACAAGGCCGCCTCCACCGGCGAGTTTGAGGAAAAGCTGCGGGATATGCTGTCGGGCCACCTGCCCAGCCTGCAGGCGGGCGGGATGGCGGTGGCCGAGGCCCGCAGCCTTGGGCAGATCGGGCAGGCCCTGTGCCGCATTTACGCCGCGGGCGGCTTTCTGGACGCGGCCAGAGCCTGCCCCCAAAAGGCATAGTCCGCCCATCTTTACATAGAATAGAGCATATGAACCTGTTGTTTTCGATCAATCAAAAATTCATCCCCCTGTGGGAGCAGTGCATGGCCACCATCCTGCGCCACGGCGGGGCTGTCCGGTACGACGTCTACGTCCTCCACTCCGACCTGACGGCGGAGGACGGGGCCCGGATGCGCGCCGCCCTCCGTCCGCAGGACAGCTGCACCCTGGTGGAGGTGCCGGACGGGTTGTTCGAGGGCTTTCCCGAGACGGGCCGCTATCCGCTGCAGATCTATTACCGGCTGGCCGCGCCGCTGCTGCTGCCCGAAGCCCTCGGCCGCATCCTCTACCTCGACGTGGATACGGTGGTGCTGAACAGCCTTGTCCCCCTCTACACCTCCGACTTTGCGGGGACGGCCTTCATGGCCTGCAGCCACACCGGCCGCTTTCTGGACCGGGTCAACCAGGCCCGGCTCGACCTCGAAGAGGGGGTGCCCTACCTCAACTCGGGGGTGCTGATGATGAACCTTGCCCTGCTGCGCGGGACGCTGCGCCTTGCGGACATCCGCGACTACGCCGAACAGTACAGGCGCCGGCTCATCCTGCCCGACCAGGACATCCTGACCGGCCTGTTCGGCGACAAGGCCCTGGTGCTGGACAGCCGCGTCTACAACATGACCGACCGGCTCTTTGTCCGGTGCGCCGCCCTCCCCGCCGAGCGGCTGACCCTCGACTGGGTGCGGCAGAACACGGTGGTGGTCCACTATCTGGGCAAGCCCAAGCCCTGGCAGAAAAACTACATCGGCCCCCTCGGCGTCTTTTACAAAGAAGAACTGGCCCTGACCCAGGCCGGAACCAAAGAAGCGTAACGCAAACAAAGCCCCCGGCTCAGACGAGCGGGGGCTTTGCTGTGCGTACGTTTATTCGATGCCGAGCACCTTGTAGTCCTTGTCCTCGACCGCCTTGGTCAGGACGGCGTCGTCGACGCCGGCGTTCAGGGTGACGACGGCGGTGCCGGCGGTGTGGCTGACCTCGGCCGCGTCCACCTGGGGCAGGGCCTCCAGCGCCTTTTTGACGGTGGCCTCGCAGTGGCCGCACATCATGCCTTCGATCTTGATGGTCTTTTTCATGGTCGTTTCCTCCGTATCGTTGTTGAAGATAGGGCAGGCGGCGGGCCGGGGTTCGGGCGCGGGGGGCAGCTCGACGGGCCGGACCGCCTTATCTTTTTTGTCGCTGTGCAGGTCGAAGAGATTCAGCCGCAGCGCGTTCGACACCACGCAGAAGCTGGAAAGGCTCATGGCCGCCGCGCCGAACATGGGGTTCAGCGTCAGCCCAAAGGGGATGAAGAGCCCGGCCGCCAGCGGGATGCCGATGACATTGTAGATAAAGGCCCAGAACAGGTTTTCGTGGATGTTGCGCAGCGTCGCGCGGGAGAGGCGGATGGCCGCCGGCACGTCGGACAGACGGCTGTTCATCAGCACGACGTCGGCCGCGTCGATGGCCACGTCGGTGCCGGCCCCGATGGCGATGCCGGTGTCGGCGCGGGTCAGGGCGGGGGCGTCGTTGATGCCGTCGCCCACCATGGCCACCTTGCCCTTTTCGCGCAGGGCGCGGATGACGTTCTCCTTGCCGTCGGGCAGCACCCCGGCGATGACCTGGTCGACCCCCGCCTGCCGGCCGATGGCCTCGGCGGTGCGCTGGTTGTCGCCGGTCAGCATCACCACCCGGATGCCCATCTTCTGCAGCGCGCGGATGGCGGCGGGGCTGTCCTCCTTGATGGTGTCGGCCACCGCGATGACGCCCAGCAGCCGGCCCTCCCCGCCGAAGAAGAGGGGGGTCCTGCCCGCTTCGGCCAGGGCCTGCGCCTGTTCGGCCAGGGCGGCGGGGACGCGGGCCTTGGTCTGGATGAAGCTGAGGCTGCCGCCGTAGACGCTGCGGCCGGCAAGTTTGGCCGACAGGCCGTTGCCGGGCAGGGCGGCAAAGTCGGTCACCGCGGGCGGGTCGAGCTGCCGGCCGGCGGTGCAGGCCAGGACGGCCTTGGCCAGGGGGTGCTCGCTCTTCTGTTCAAGGGCGGCGGCCAGGGTCAGCAGCTCAGTTTCGGTGACGCCCTCGGCGGGCAGGATGTCGGTGACCTCCGGCTCGCCGCGGGTGATGGTGCCGGTCTTGTCCAGGGCCACGATCTGGGTGCGGCCGGCCGCCTCGAGGGAGGCGGCGGTCTTGAACAGGATGCCGTTTTTGGCGCCCAGCCCGTTGCCCACCATGATGGCCACCGGGGTGGCCAGGCCCAGCGCACAGGGGCAGCTGATGACCAGCACCGAGATCCCCCGGGCCAGGGCAAAGGCCAGGTCCCGCCCCAGCAGCAGCCAGACTGCGGTGGTGACGGCGGCGATGGTGATGACGGCCGGCACAAAGATGCCCGAGACCTTATCGGCGATCTTGGCGATGGGGGCCTTGGTGGCGGCTGCGTCGCTGACCATCTTGATGATCTGGGAGAGGGTGGTGTCCTCCCCGACGCGGGTGGCCTCGCAGCGCAGGAAGCCCGACTGATTGACGGTGGCGGCCGAGACGGCGTCCCCGGCGGCCTTGTCCACCGGGATGCTCTCGCCGGTCAGGGCGCTCTCGTTGACGGCGCTGGAGCCTTCCAGCACCACGCCGTCCACCGGGATGTTCTCGCCGGGGCGGACCACGAACTGGTCGCCGCGGCGGACCTGCTCGACGGGCACTTCGACCTCCTTGCCCTCCCGCAGCAGGGTGGCGGTTTTGGGGGCCAGCTTCATCAGGCTCTTGAGGGCGTCGGTGGTCTTGCCTTTGGAGCGGGCCTCCAGCATTTTGCCCACCGTGATCAGGGTCAGGATCATGGCGGCCGACTCGAAGTAGAGCTCCATCATATAGGTGGAGACGCTGTTCGGGTCCATCCGCATCTGCCCGTCGGTCATCATAAAGACGGCGTAGGTGCTCCAGACAAAGGACGCCGAGGACCCGAGGGCGACCAGGGTGTCCATGTTGGGCGCGCCGTGCGCAAGGCTGGTAAAGCCGCTGATGAAAAACTTCTGGTTGATGACCATGACGATGGCGGCCAGCAGCATCTGGACCAGGGCCACCGCGACGTGGTTGCCGTCAAAGAAGGCGGGCAGAGGCCAGCCCCACATCATGTGCCCCATCGAGAAGTACATCAGCACCAGCAGAAAGCCCAGCGAGGCGAGCAGCCGCCGCTTGAGTTTGGGGGTCTCGTGGTCGGCCAGAGCGTCCAGCGCGGCGGCGGGATCGGGGGCTTTGGCGGCCCCCGCCGCCTCCTTGCGGCTGGCGCCGTAGCCGGCGGCCTCTACCGCCTGGATGATGGCGGCGGGGCTGGCGGTGCCCTCCACCCCCATCGAGTTGGTCAGCAGGCTGACCGAGCAGGCGGTGACCCCCGGCACCTTGCCGACCGCCTTTTCCACCCGGGCGCTGCAGGCCGCGCAGCTCATCCCGGTGACGTTATATTGTTCCATCTTTGCCTCCCTGCGGCGTTATTTCATCAGCCGCTGGATCACCCGCACCAGCTCGTCCACCGCCTCGTAGCGGCCGGCCTCAAGGTCGTCCACCACGCAGGTGCGGATGTGCTGGCCCAGCAGCTCTTTGCAGAAACTGTCCAGCGCCTTGCTGACCGCCGACGCCTGGAACAGGATGTCGGGGCAGTAGGCGTCCTTTTCCACCATGCCGCGGATGCCGCGGACCTGGCCCTCCACCCGGTTGAGGCGGTTGATGAGGTCCTGGTATTCCTCGGGGGTGCGGTGGCGGGTGCGGGGCGTGCCGCAGGAGGTGGTGGCGGGGTAGCCCGCCGCCTGGTCCTCGGCGGCCGCGCAGCATTTCTTTTCTTCTTCCATACTAAACATCCTCTCTTTCCCCGGGGCTGGCATCCGCTGCCGGAAATATTACCCGTGGGGGTATCTGTGCCCTCAGTATAGCACGGTTTGCCCCCTAAAACAAGTGGGAATTGATACCGATACCCCCTATCCGTGTGAAAAAACGGTGAAAAAACAGGGGGGACCCTTTCGAGCCCCCTGCCGGCGTCTGGTTATTTGTAGAACTGCTCCATGAAGGCGATGTCGGACGCGGCCCGGGCGGGGACGGCCTCCTCCCGCAGGACGGGCAGAGATGCCTGGGGCAGCTGCCGCAGCATGGCGAAGCCCCCGGCGTAGTCGATGACCGAATCCTCCAGGCTGGTGGAGTAGTGGCTGCCGTCCGGCTTGAAGGCGACGCCCTTGAAGTGGACGGCGCAGATCTTGTCGCCGTACCAGCTGCCCACCTTGTCCCAGATGCGGCGCTGGGCGTCGAGGGCGGCGTTTTCCGCCCCGATGTAGTTGGCCAGGTCGCAGATGATCCGCAGGTTGGGGCTGGCGATGGTGTCCAGGACCATTTTGGTGGCCTCGGGGGTGTTCATGGCGTGGTGGTAGACGCACTCGATGCCGAACAGCACCCCTGCTTCCTCGCAGGCGGGCAGAATCTCGCTCAGGCTCCGCAGCAGGGCCTCCTGGGCGTCCTTGCGGCTGACGCCGGGCTGCTTGGCCATGGGGGTGGTCTCGCTGCCCATGCAGCGGGCCCCCAGAATCTTGGCGTTGCCGATCTGGCTCAGGACCTTGGCCACTTCGGCCTTGCGGCGGTCCTCATCCACATAGCTCAGCTCGACGTAGGTGCCGTAGACGGCGATCTGCACGCCGGTCTGGGCTGCGGCCTCCTTGGTGGCGGCCACCAGCGCGGGGGTCACGTCGGCGTAGCTCTTGACCCCTTCGACGGCCTTGGTGTAGGCCAGCTGGGTGCAGGCGAAGCCGGCCTGCCCGATGGCGGACAGCAGGTCGGCGGGGGAGTGGCGGCCGAAATCGTGGCCGCGGGCGCCGGTGATGAATGCGGGCATGGCAAAGACCTCCTTCAGCTGAACAGACGGTTGGTAAAGACATCAAAGGCACGGGCCCACCAGCGCCACTCGTGGGTGACGTCCTGGCCCCAGATCTCGGTGGCGACGGGGATGCCGGCGGCCTTGAGGGCGGCGTCCAGCGCCTGGGTGGAGGCGAGGGCGGCGGGCTCGGCGTAATCCTGGCCCTGGCCGGCGCAGAGGAGAAACTGCCCTTTGGTGAGAGCGGCCTTGGCGGCGGAATCGACCAGGCCGGCCGCGAGGGCGGCGAGGGGCTCGTTGCGGAGGGCGAGGTCGTCCTCCGGGCCGCCCAGCCAGGCGGACGGGTCGTACCGGCCGGACAGGCCGATGGCCCCGCAGAACAGCTCGGGGCGGCGCAGCCGGCAGTTGACGGCCTGGTAGGCGCCGAGGTCGGCGCCC
>DXHQ01000065.1 GCA_019113345.1 Candidatus Faecalibacterium intestinigallinarum | reverse complement strand
CCGCCCCAAAACCTGCTATAATAGCCCCAAAGACAAAACGACAGGAGGTGCAGCGCTATGCAAGGCAAATTCTATTCCACCCCGCTGGGGGATATCCACTATTGGACCGACTTTTCCGCGCCGGACCCGCTCACCCTGGTCATGCTGCCGGGGCTGACCGCCGACCACCGGCTGTTCGACCTGCAGGTCAAAGCTTTTGCCGGACGGTACCGGCTGCTGGTCTGGGACCCGCCGGCCCACGGGGCGTCCCGGCCCTTCCCGCTCGAGTTCAGCCTCCGGGACCAGGCCGTCTGGCTGCACGGCATCCTGGCGCAGGAGGAAGTGCGCGACTTCTGCCTGATCGGCCAGTCGATGGGCGGGTATGTGGCCCAGTGCTTTTTGCAGGAATATCCCGGCGAGGCCGCCGGCTTCATCGCCATCGACTCGGCCCCCCTCAAGCGCAGATACACCACCGACTGGGAGATCGCCCTGCTGCGCCGCTGCGGGCCGGTCTACCGGCTCTACCCCTGGCGGGCGCTGCGGGTGGCCGGGGCCGACGGCTGCGCCGAGACCCCCTACGGCCGCATCCTGATGCGCCGGATGATGGACAGCTACTCCCCCGCCGAGTACGCCGCCCTGGCGGCCCACGGCTACCGGATGCTGGCCGACGCTCTGGACGCCAATCTTCCCTACCGCATCGACTGCCCGGCCCTGCTGTTCTGCGGCGTCCACGATAAGGCCGCCTCGACCAAGCGGTATAACCGCGCCTGGTCGGCCGGCGAGGGGCTGTCCCTGATCTGGGTGCCGGCCGCCGGACACAACTCCAACACCGACAACCCCATCTATGTCAACCGCCAGATCGGCTTCTTTTTGCAGAAGCTGCTGGCCGAACGGGAATAAACGGAAAAAGTTTTACAGACAGGAATCAAACAGACGGAGGAACCATGGCCCAAGAGATCGACCCTTCCCAGACTCCGCGGGCGGCCGCGGCGGTCTGGATGCACGCGCCCATGCCCATGCTGACCCTGTTCCAGACGCTGGACGTGACCCCCCTGCTGCGGCTGAGCCGCCGCCATCCCCTGAAATTCAATATGCTGCTCTGCTGGTGCATCGGGCGGGCAGCCGCCCGCACCCCCGAGTTCGCCCTGCTGCCGGTGGGCGGCAAGCTGATGCAGTACGACAAGCTGGCCGTGAACACGGTGGTCGCCCTGGAGGGCGGCGGCATCAACACCTGCGACATCCCCGTCTCGGACAGCCTGATCCGCTTCAACCGGGACTACCTCGCCCTGACCGGGCAGGTCCGCCGGACCGGACGGGCCCATGAACTGGGGGACGACTATATGGTGATCGGCACCTCGGCGCTGCCGGGGCACAAGATCGACGGCGCCATCAACATCTACGCCGGCATCTACAACAACCCCTTCCTGATCTGGGGCAGCTGGCGCCGGCGGCTCTTCCGGGCCAAACTCCCCGTTTCCTTCCAGTTCCATCACACCCAGATGGACGGGATGGAGGCCGCCCAGTTCCTGGACCGGCTGCAGGCGGAGATCGACCGGGCGGGCGGCAAAGGAGGGCTTGTATGAAAAAACAGACCGGCACCCTTTTTGTATTTCTGGCTGCCCTGCTGTACAGCATCGGCGGGCTGTGCATCAAGGTCATCCCCTGGAACGGGATGTCCATCAACGGCGGGCGGACCGCCATCGCTCTGGTGGTGCTTGGGGCCTACCTTGCGGCCATCCGGCACAAGCCCCGGCTCAACCGGTGGGTGTTCCTGGGGGCGCTGTGCATCTTTGGCACCAACACCCTCTTTTCACTGGCCAACAAGCTGACCACCGCCGCCAACACCATCGTGTTGCAGTTCACCGCGCCGGTCTTTGTCATCGTCTTTTCGGCCCTGTTCTGGAAAAAGAAGCCCCAGAAGCTGGACCTGGCCGCCTGCGCGGTGGTGTTCGGCGGGGTGCTGTTCTTCTTTGTGGACAGCCTCGAGGCCGGCGGCGCCCTCGGCAACCTGCTGGCCATTCTGGCCGGGGCGGCCTACGGCGGGGTATTTCTGCTCAACGACTTCCCCGACGCCGACGCCATCTCGGCGGTCTTTTGGGGAGACGTCCTCTCGGCGGTGACCGGGCTGCCCTTTCTTGTGCAGGAGACGGTCTTTACCCCCGCCGCCCTGACCAGTCTGGTGATCCTGGGCGTCTTTCAGGTGGCGGTGGCCTACATCCTGCTGACCATCGGCCTACGCACCACCCCGCCGGTGACGGCCAGCCTTGTCTCGGGCATCGAGCCGGTGCTCAACCCGCTGCTGGTGGCCGCCTTTTACGGCGAGACGGTGGGCCCCTGCGCCCTGGCGGGCGCGGCCATCGTCATCGCGGGCGTGGTGGGCTACAACGTGCTGAAAGCCCGCACCCCCTCAAAAACCGCCTGACGGCAGCAAAAAGCCCCGGCCTTCCCTGTGCGGAAAGCCGGGACTTGCTATTTTTTGCCGTTTATGGTATCTTGTTGGTGGGTGTTGTCGATAAACGGCAAGCGGTATGCCCTCTGGTCCGACTTTGTACGGTCAGGGGTGCTTCTTTTGCTCTCCCGACCGTCAGGAAAGGAGGGCTGGCTTTATGGTTACTTACTCCGATTTGATTCAAACCGGCATTCTAATCATCGGCCTGATTGACTTAGTCCTCCGGCTCATAGAAGCCGACAGGAACAAAAGGCAATAAAAAAGAAGTAACCGCCCAAGTTTGAACAGGTCCGTAAAAAGTAGACAATGGAAAAAAGCCTCCCCGTGTAGGATAATAGAACCACACGAGGAGGTTTTGCTATGTCCAGAAAATACACAAAAATAGAACAGTACAAAAACCAGATTCTTTCGT
>DXHQ01000064.1 GCA_019113345.1 Candidatus Faecalibacterium intestinigallinarum | reverse complement strand
CACATGATGGACACTCCTTTCTCGTCTGCTTTGAAATAGTGTACGCGGTTGGCGAGGATGCCGTAATACATTTCCTGGGGGTCGGTGCAGCGGAAATCGTGCATCAGCCGGCCGAGCGCGGTCTCGTTCGTGATCTGTGCATTGACGTAAATGATGTGGGATTCGTCGCCGAAGGGCTGGCCTGTTTCTCGAATGACACGGTCAATGTGATAAATGGGCAGGCCGCCGCCCAAAACGTCGTGTTCGGTGATGAAGATCACATAGACCTCGGCGAGGCTCTCGTAGGCGTCGCCGGGCGCCGTGAGATTGGCGTCCATCAGGCTGCCGTTGTAGCGGGCGCGTTTGACGCCGGCACCTTTATCGCTGCGCTGAATCTCAATGTTGCAGACCTGCCCGGCGGCGTTGGTGGCAAGGATATCGAGGCGGATGGAGCGTCCCTGCAGATTTTTGATTTCATGCTGGCTGTGGACGCTCTGTACTTTCAGGTCGCTGCGGTCGAGGATGATTTGCAGCAGAAGCTCGGTGCAGGCGGTATCTTCAAAGACTTTGCTCATGAAGTCGTCGTCGAGCAGGCGAAAGTTGCGCAGGCGCTGCAGGTCCTCTGCGTGCTTGCTTGCAAGGTCGGGCGTTGGGGAGGGCTGGCGCTGTTCCATGGCGATCACCTTGTCTTTACCGGGATGAAAGGAGAGACGGGCGGTTGGCTAAGTCTATGATATCACAAAACATCGTTGTTTACAAGCGCGGAGTGCGGGGCGCTTTGCAAGCGGAAAAAAGTGTGGTACAATAACCCCAGCCACAGTTTGCGCAAGGAGGCCCGCCATGTCCAACATCACCAAGAAGGCGCTGGAAGCGTCGCTCAAAAAGCTGATGATGAAAAAACCGCTGGATAAGATCACCATACGGGATATCACCGACGACTGCGGCATCAGCCGGATGACCTTTTATTATCACTTTCAGGATATCTACGACCTGATCGAGTGGACCTGCCTCGAGGATGCGACGGCGGCGCTGCAGGGCAAAAAGACCTGCGCGACCTGGAACGAGGGGCTGGAACAGATCTTTGAGGCGGTGCTGGACAACAAACCATTTATCCTCAACGCTTACCGGTGCATCAGCCGGGAACAGATGGAGAACTTTTTGTTCAAGATGACCTACGGGCTGATCCGCGGGGTGGTGGACGAAAAGAGCGCCGGCACCGCCCTGGGCGAGGAGGAAAAGGCCTTCATCGCGGGGTTCTACAAGTACAGCTTTGTGGGGGTGATGCTGGACTGGATCCGGCACGGGATGCGCGACGACCACCGGGCGCTGGCCCGCAGCGTCGGGCTGACCATGCAGGGCAGCATCGACAACGCCATCCGCAATTTTCTGGCGAAATAAAGACCTTTACAAACCGGGCCCGATGAACAGATTTTGTTCACCGGGCCGTTTTTGCGCATGGCGGCCCGCCGCTGGCCGGAATGCTCTGAACCCTGCGCAAAAAGAGAAGAACCGAGACCCCGTGACCGGTCCGGCCAGGCGAAAGCTGCGCCGGGCCGGTTTTTGCTGCGCAAGGCGGCGTGGAAATTTCTGCCATCGCGTTTTTTGAGGGGGGTCCAAGGCTTGACATCGCGTGCGTTATACTTTATTTTTTAATTGGTTTGAAAACAGACCCGGAAAACGCAGAAGACCGGCCGCTTGCTCAATCAGGAGGGAAACGCCTTGAAAGAATTGTCCATAGACGCCACCATCGAGAACATTGCGCCCGTCACCGACTTTGTCAACGGGGAACTGGCGGCGCTGAACTGCCCGCCCAAGGTGCAGCGGCAGATCGATGTGGCCATTGATGAGCTCTTTGGGAACATTGCGCAGTACGCCTACGACCCCGATGTGGGGCCTGCCACCGTGCGGGTGGAGGTGATGGAGGAGCCGCTGGCGGTGGTCATCACCTTTATCGACCACGGGATGCCCTACGACCCCCTGTCGCAGGAGGCGCCCGACATCCATGCGCCTTTGGAGGCGCGGCAGGCGGGGGGGCTGGGCATCTTCCTGGTGCGCAAGACGATGGATGACGTGACCTATGAATACAAAAACGGCCAGAACATCCTCAAGATCAAAAAGCGGCTGGCGGGAGGAGGCATTTGATGGGGCTTTTAGCGGAGGCGATGACCTTTGCCATTGCCGCGCACGGAGAGACGCGGCGGAAAGGGGACGGCTCGCCGGCCATTCTCCACGCGATGGAGGCGGCTGCGGTGGCGGCGACCCTGACCGCCGACCAGGAGGTCCTGGCGGCCGCCGTGCTGCATGACACGGTGGAGGACGCCGGGGCGGACCTGGAAGAGATCCGGGCCCGCTTCGGGGACCGGGTGGCGGCCCTGGTGGGGGCGGAGACCGAGGACAAAATGCGCAGCGTCCCGCCCGGTCAGAGCTGGAAAGCCCGCAAGGAGGCGGCCATCGCCGGCCTGCGCGGGGCAAAGGACCCGGGCGTCGCCATCATCGCGCTGGGCGACAAGCTGTCCAATATGCGCGCTCTTTACCGGAGCAGGGGGCAGAAGGGCGAGGCGATGTGGGAGGCGTTCCACCAGCGGGACCCCGAGCAGCACCACTGGTATTACCGGACCATCGCCGGCGTGCTGGCGCCGCTGGCGGATACGGCGGCCTGGCAGGAATTCGACTGGCTGATCGGCCAGGTTTTTGAAGAGAAATAAGGACACGACCCTCCCCGCCGGGCGGGGAGAAGGCAAGCAAGGGAGAGAACACGATGAACGCAACGATGGAGAACGGCATTTTGAAGGCCGCCCTTTCCGGGCACATTGATTCCGGCAACGCGCCGGCCGTGGAGAGCGAGCTGATGGCGCTGCGGGAGCGCGAGCCGCACGACGGGATGGTGCTGGACCTGAAAGAGCTGACCTACATTTCCAGCGCCGGCCTGCGGGTGGTGCTGCGGCTGCGGAAGCTGGAGCCGCAGTTCAAGCTGGTCAACGTCTCGGCCGAGGTGTACGAGATCCTGGACATGACCGGCTTTACCGAGATGATGACGGTGGAAAAGGCTTACCGCGAGCTGTCCGTCGAGGGGTGCGAGGTGATCGGACGGGGCGCGAACGGCACCGTCTACCGCATCGACAAGGACACGGTGGTCAAGGTCTACCGCGACGCCGACTGCCTGCCTGACGTGCAGCGGGAGCGGGAGCTGGCCCGCAAGGCCTTTGTGCTGGGCATTCCCACCGCCATCCCCTACGATGTGGTGCGGGTGGGCGAGAGCTACGGCTCGGTGTTTGAACTGCTGAACTCCCGCTCCTTCTCCAAGCTGATCGCCGCCGACCCGGCGGGGATGGACAAGTACGTGGACCTGTATGTGGACCTGATGAAAAAGATGCACAGCACCCACGTCAAGCCCGGGGATATGCCCCGGATGAAGGAGATCGCCCTGAACTGGGTGACCTTCCTGCGGGAGTATCTGCCGGCCGACCAGGCGGAAAAGCTGGTGGCCCTGGTGGAGGCTGTGCCGGAGCGGGACACCATGCTGCACGGCGACTACCACACCAACAACATCGTCATGCAGAACGACGAAGTGCTGATCATCGACATGGACACCCTGTGCGTGGGGCATCCCATCTTTGAGCTGGCCTCGATGTACCTCGGCTTTGTGGCCTTCGGCGAGCTGGACCCCAACGTGACCCTCAACTTCCTGAAGATGACCCACGACACGGCCGTCGTCTTCTGGAAGAAGGCGCTGGCCAAGTATCTGGGCAGCGACGACGACGCGGCCATCCGCGCGGTGGAGGAAAAGGCGATGGTCATCGGCTACGCCCGCCTGATGCGCCGCACCATCCGCCGCAACGGCTTTGGCACCGAGGACGGCCGGGCGACCATCGTGCTGTGTAAAGAGCGTCTGGCCGACCTGCTGAGCCGGGTGGACAGCCTGGACTTTTAAGGGAACGGGGGTACATCATCTATGGAGATCATCAAGGAGGGCGGCGGCGCCGCCCTGACCATCCGGCTGCGGGGCCGGCTGGACACCGCCACGGCCCCTCAGCTGGAGGGAGAGCTGAAAACCAGCTTTGCCGGCGTGCAGAAGCTGGTGCTGGACCTGGAAGAGCTGGAGTACATTTCCTCCGCCGGACTGCGGGTCCTGCTGAGCACCCAGAAGACCATGAAAAAACAGGGTTCGATGGTGGTGCGCCATGTCAGCCCGATCGTCATGGAAGTGTTTGAGATGACGGGCTTCAGCGACTTTTTGACCATCGAATGATAGAAAACGGCGAATTGCGGACAAGAATAGACGAGCTGCGGTGCGAGGCAGGGCATGAACTTGCCTCGCACAGTTTTCCGTCGGTCTGGCTCTGGAAAGAGGAGATGGGGCTGCAGCTCTGTATGGGGAAGGAATATTTTGCCGTCCGGGCGGCAGAGGGGGAGAACACCTGGTTTTTCCCCTGCGGGACCGAGCGGGGGAAGGCCGCTTTTCTGGCGGAACACGCCGGGGAGCCCGGGCTGGACCTGCTCTACCTGCGGCGGGAGGACGCCGCCTGGCTGGAAGAGCGCTTTCCGGGGGAGTGGATGCTCTGGCGCCGCCTCGACGCCGACGAGTATCTCTACCGGCGGGACGCGCACGTCGCCATGGAAGGCGGGCGGTACAGACATCTCCGCTGGCGGGTGCATAAGATCGAGCGGGAGATGAGCCCCCGGACCGAGGTGCTGGACGGGCGGAACACCGCCGACGCCCGGCAGATCTTGGACATCTGGGCGTCCGGCCATTCGGCCTGGGGCGG
>DXHQ01000063.1 GCA_019113345.1 Candidatus Faecalibacterium intestinigallinarum | reverse complement strand
AGGTTTTCTGACCTGCGCAGCAGGCAGAAAAGGGTCCCCCCTGGAGCGTGTCGTAAGACACGCTAAAAAACTCCCCGATGCTTTTGCACCGGGGAGTTTCTGTTTGCTTTGGGGCCTGGGGCCAAAGGCTTAGTAGTTCTTGACCTTCAGCTCAAAGTAGGCCTGGGGATGTGCGCAGACGGGGCACTTGAGGGGCGCGGACTTGCCGATATAGGTGTAGCCGCAGTTGGAGCACTGCCAGACCTGCTGCTCCTCGCGGGCAAAGACCTGGCTGTTGGCCAGGTTGGCGGCCAGGGCGAGGTAGCGCTCTTCATGCTCCTTCTCGATGCCGGCCACCATGGTGAACAGGGCGGCGATCTGGTTGAAGCCCTCCTCCTTGGCCTCGGCGGCCATGCGGGGGTACATCTCGGTCCACTCCTCGTGCTCGCCGCCGGCAGCCATCTGCAGGCAGGTCGCGGTGTCGGGGATCTCGCCGCCGTTCAGCAGCTTGAACCAGATCTTGGCGTGCTCCTTCTCGTTGGCCGCGGTCTCCTCAAAGATCTTGGCCATCTGGACGTAGCCTTCCTTCTTGGCCTGGCTGGCAAAGTAGGTGTACTTATTGCGGGCCTGGCTCTCGCCGGCAAAGGCTTCCATCAGGTTTTTTTCGGTCTTGCTGCCCTTGAGTTCCATAGTGCATTCTCTCCTTTTGATTGTGATGGGTACGCTTTGGTTTGCGGTTGCGTTCTCATGGCGCCTGCGTGCAGGCTTTGACTCTATTATACTCCTGCCGCGGCAAGATTTCAAGGGATGATAGGAAGTTTTCAAGAATTATTCTCACTTATTTCACGCCGCCGTCCCGGCTATTGCGCTCAGCTGTGCTGCTTCATGGCTGCGGCGGCGATGGCGAGGCCGCTCCAGGCCGCCTGATACATCAGCACCACCAGCAGCGACAGGGTGCCCACGCTGCCCGAATAGCTCAGCAGCAGCCCGATCAGGGCCGAGAAGCCCGCCGACACCATCTGGATGGCCGCGCCGGTGCTCTCGGCCGCCTGGGCCCGCTGGGCGGCCCGCAGGCCGCCGGTCAGGCTGGCAAAGCCCTTCAGGTGCAGCATACAGCAGGCGGCGTCTCCGGCGGCGCTGACCGCCGGGGCCAGCGCGGCGCACTGTTCCCCGTTCAGGACGGTGACCAGCCCCTCGGGCAGGTGATAGGCCGCCGCGATCTTTTCGGCGGTCAGGCTGGGGTCCTGGCAGGTGACCAGCAGCCGGATGTTCTCCTTCTGCAGGATGGCCAGGCACCGCGCGGCGTGCTTGCCCCCTACGTACCGCAGCACAAACATGGCGTACAGGTTGCCCGACACGGCCAGGTAGAGGATCTGCAGTTCCCCGTTGCGGGAATGTCTGGCCTCGTAGTCGGTTTCCGGCAGGGGCACCCCCTCCTGCTCCATGTAGGCGCGGGTGCCGATCAGGATGCGGTTGTTGTCGCACCAGGCCGAGAAACCCAGCCCGGGATGGGCCTCCAGGTCCTTGACGGGGGGCAGGATGTCGGTGCGGTCGGCGATGATGGTGCGGAACAGCCGGCTGAGGGTGTTGCAGCCCTGGTTGAGGACGCTGCCGGTGTAGAGGATGGCCCGGTCGATCCGGCCGCCCTTGAAGATCCGGATGTCCTCCAGCTGGGCGCTCTCGGGGGTGAACAGCTCTCCGGCGTCCACCTGGACGGTGTCGATGCCGTTCAGCTCCTCGATGCCGGCCCAGCCCGGGATGACGGCTCCCACCGCGCCGGCGGTCCGCTCGGTGCGCAGGGCGGTCAGCCCCGCGATCAGGGTGGCCGACAGGGGCGCGCCCAGGCAGAGGACCGACGCCAGGGCGGCGGCCGCCCCGTTCAGGCCCTTGCCGGTGGCAAAGCTCCACACCGCGCCCAGAACGGCGCATCCCAGCAGGACGCGGGCCAGGGTCTGGGCCCGCTTTTCTCCGGCGTGCGGGCCAAAGCTCTGGGCCAGGAAGCCGCCGTCCCCTTCCACCGGACGGCTGAGCAGGATCCAGGGGTCCTTTTCTTCCAGCGTCGGGGCCAGGCAGCGGATCAGGTCTTTCTCCTGGGCGCGGTAAGCGCCCTGGTGTTCCACCCCGCTCGTCGCCACCCTGTAGCCGTCCCGGACCGACACCGCCAGCAGGCGGGTGCCGAGATTGGCCAGGAAGAGAGCGAGGGCCGCCGCGCCGCTCATCAAAGTCAGGGTGGTGGACTGGTAGACGTCGGGGTTCAAAAGGGCCACCGCCGCCTGGAAGAGGGCGGCCACGCCGGCCAGCGCCGGCATGGTCTCATAGGAGGGGGTCCTGACCAGACCCAGCAGGCCGTCCCGCAGGGTGCTCCAGGAGACGGCCAGCGCCCCCGCCAGCAGCAGCAGGTTGGCCCCCATAAAGGCGGCCGGGGCCGCCGCCGGGCTGAGGCCGGCCATGGCGGGCAGCACCCCCTCGTAGACCAGCCCGGCCCAGAGCAGGGCGGCCGCCAGAATGCCGCTGAGGGCGCACCGCAGGTTGAGGGAAGCCACCGTCCGGGTCAGGTCCCGGGCCGCCTCCTCGGGGCTCTGGGGGGCCTCCGGCGCAGCGTCCGGCGCGGCGGCATCCGGCCGGGGTTCTTCGGCCGGCCCGTCCGCCGGGGCCGCCGGCGGTTCGGGAGCCGTCTCGGTCCGGGCCTCCGGCGCAGGGACGGCGGCCGCTTTCCCCTTTTTGCCCCGCCGCCGGGCCGCGTGGGCCGGGCGTTCGGGGGCCTGTTCGGGCTGAGACGGCTGGGCCGGGGCCTCGCCGCCCTCGTGCAGCTCGATGCTCATGGTGTCGTCCAGATTGACCGGCGGGGTCTCGCCGCGGGGCGCTTCGTCCTCCCCCACCCCAAAGAAGTGGAAACCGCCCACCTGCTGGGTGATCTCCGGGTCCTCCTCGGGCTTGGGAGCCGGCGCGGGTCTGGCCGGCTGGGGCCCCATCGTCTCCAGCATCACCTTGAGCTTTTCCAGCTCCTTGTCCTCCTCGTCGGGGACCCGCACCCGCTTTTTGCGGTTTTTGCGGCTGGGCTGGGGGGCCGGGCGGACCGGGGCTTTGGGCGCCGGCTGCGGCTCTGTCCGGGCCTGCGGGGCCGGCGCGGGTTCGGCGGGCGGCTTGGGCTGAGGCACGGGTGCCGGCTGGGGCGCAGGTTCCGGCGCGGGCTCTTCAAGCCGGAGCTCTCCGGCCGGTTCGTCCGGCTGGGCGGCGGGCGGTTCGGGCTGCGCCGCCGTCGGCTCGGGCGGCTCCGGCTCGGCGGGCGGTTCGGGCTGGGGGGCCGGCTCCGGCGCGGCAGGCGCGGAGGGCTGTTCCGGTTCGGGCGGCTCCCCGCGCAGCTTGCGGGTCAGATCGTCCAGCGAGGGGCGGGCGGCCAGCTCCAGACCGGCGTCGCTCTCCTCCCTGGCGGGGCGGTCGAGCATGATCTCGCCGGTGGGGGCGATGGGCGGCTCGGCCCGGAAGAGCTCTTCCTCCCCTTCGGGGAGCGGAGCGCCGCGGTTCTTTTCCAGCCTGCCGAAAAAGCGGGCCAGCAGGCCGTGCTTGCGGTCGGGCTGTTCGGCCTGGCCCAGCAGCTCGTCCGGCACCTGGGCCACGCTGGTGGTAAAAAAGTTCTCAAACTTTTTCTGTTCGTTCACATCCCGGGTCACGTCCCGGCGTCCGGCGTCTTTAGGCATCCATCTGTCCCTCCCAACCGGTTGATTCTCTTACAGGTTCCCGGCGCGCTGGGCCTGGATCTCGTACAGGATGATCCCGGCGGCCACCGAAACGTTGAAGCTGTCCACCCCGGTGCCGGGGGCGGCCATCTCCAGCCGCAGCACCCCGTCGCACCGCTTTTTGACCAGCTGCGACACCCCGCTGCCCTCGCTGCCCAGCACCAGGGCGATGGGGCCGGTGAGGTTGTTTTTGCGCAGCGAAACGCCGTCCATGTCGGCGCAGTAGACAAACACCCCTTCTTCCTTGAGGCAGCGGACCGTCTCGGCGATGTTGACCACCCGGGCCACCGGCAGCCGTTCGGCCGCGCCGGCCGAGGCTTTGAGGACGGTGGAGGTGACCTGCGCGCCGCCCCGCTTGGGGATGATGATGCCGTGCACCCCGCACAGCAGCGCCGAGCGGATCACCGCGCCGAGGTTGTGCGGGTCCTCGATGCCGTCGCTGATGACCAGGAAAGGCGCTTCGCCCTTTGCGCGGGCGGCGGCCAGCAGGTCGTCCACCTCGGCGTAGGCGATCTCGCTGGCAAAGGCGGCCACCCCCTGGTGGCTGTCGGTGCCGGCAAGCTGGCGCAGCTTGTTGGGGTGCACCCGCTTGACGGCGGCCCCCGCCTCTTTGGCCAGGGCCGTATAATAAGAAGCCACCGCCGGGGCCATCCCCTCGGCAAGCAGCACAGTATCCACGCCGGCGCCGCTCTTGAGCAGTTCGGCGACGGGGTTTTTGCCATAGACCAGGCGCTCGTTGGGCAGAGCAGGCTGGGCCTCCCGCTCCGGTTCGGGGCGGCGGCCCGGGCGCGGCCGGTTGTCTTGCATCTGTATCGTTCCTCCCTGTGCCTGCCGCACCTGCGGCAGAGAATGATTCATGCTAAAGTATACCATAAGCCGCCCTGTATTGCCAGTAAAATCCATTTTTTTCACCCATGGGACGCCCCTCCCGGTCAGTATGGGCAGGGGCCGGGCGGGCTAATCCGGCGGGCAGGTTTTCAACAAATACGAGTTGTAAACGGGGGTTTTACTTTTCCACAAGTGGAAAACCCGGTGGAGAAAGTGAAAAAGTCCAGTTTCAAAGCCCGTTTGCGGTGTGGAATTCCACCGTTTCCACCGAGTTTTCCACTTTTGCCTGCCGGAGCGACCCGGAACGGGGGCTACGGTTTGTATTTTTCAAGATGGAAAGCTGCCCATTTTCGCGCCCGAAATCTGGCCGGCTTTGCAGAAAATGCCGACATCTTCCCGCCGGATGTGTTATACTGTTGAAAATACGGTGCAAAAACCTGAAAAGGAGGCGTCTTCTTGTTGTACCTCGACGCAAACGGCCTGGACCTGGCCGAGACCTTCCGGTGCGGGCAGTGCTTCCGCTGGCGGCAGGAGCCTTCCGGCTGCTGGACCGGCACGGTGGCAGGCCGGGCTGTCCGGGCCGAACAGGCGCCGGACGGCCGCATCTGCCTGACCGGCCTCGCCGGTCCCGCGCCCGAGACCGAGCCGGACTTCTGGGCCCGTTACTTCGCCCTCGACCTCGATTACCCCGCCCTGCTGGACCGGATGCGGGCCGCCCACAAGGGGCTGGCCGCCTGCATCGACTGCGCCCCCGGCATCCGGGTGCTGCGGCAGCCCTTTTTCGAGACCCTCGTCACCTTTCTCATCAGCCAGAACAACAACATCCCCCGCATCGCCGGCATCGTGGACCGGCTCTGCCGGGGGCTGGGGCAGCCGCTGGACGGGGCGGGGCAGTTTTACGCCTTCCCCACAGCCGAGGCGCTGGCCCCCCTCAAAGAAGCGGACCTCGCCTTTCTGCGGGCGGGCTGGCGCAGCGGCTACATCCTGGACGCGGCCCGCCGCGCCGCCCCCGGGCAGCTGGACGAGGCCGCCCTGCGCGCTCTGCCGCTGGACGCCGCCCGCGCCCGCCTGATGGAGGTGCGCGGGGTGGGCCCCAAGGTGGCAAGCTGCACCCTGCTCTACGGCCTTGGCCGGTGGGACGCCTACCCGGTGGACGTCTGGATGAAACGGGCCGGGCGGGCCCTTTTCACCGCGCGGGTCAAAGACCCCGCCGCCTATCTCAACCGCAAAACGGGCGGCCATGCCGGCACCGCGCAGCAGTATATCTTTGCCTGGGCCCGCAGCGCCGGTTTGACAGAAAAAACAGACAAAAATCCCGCTTGCGATTGATTTTGCCCATCATTTCGGTTATACTGAAGAAGCAGGGTCCCGCCCCAGGCGGGGGGCTGATTTTCTTGCTGTACATACGTAAATAGATGCTGGAGGTAAGAACAATGCTGGTAAATGCAACTGAAATGCTTCTGAAAGCGCGGGACGGCCACTATGGCGTGCCCCAGTTCAACATCAACAACCTGGAGTGGACCAAGGCGGTCCTGACTGCCTGCGAGCAGACCAAGAGCCCCGTCATTCTGGGCGTCTCCGAGGGCGCCGGCAAGTACATGACCGGCTTCAAGACGGTGGCCGCCATGGTCAGCGCCATGGTGGATTCGATGGGCATCACCGTCCCCGTCGCGCTGCACCTGGACCACGGCACCTACGAGGGCTGCAAGGCCTGCGTCGAGGCCGGCTTCTCCTCCATCATGTTTGACGGCAGCCACTACCCCATCGAGGAGAACGTGGAAAAGACCAAGGAGCTGGTCGCGCTGGCCCACGCCAACGGCATGTCCATCGAGGCCGAGGTCGGCTCGATCGGCGGCGTTGAGGACGGCGTTGTCGGCACCGGCGAGATCGCCGACCCCGCCGAGTGCGCCCGCATCACCGAGCTGGGCGTCGACTTCCTGGCGGCCGGCATCGGCAACATCCACGGCGTCTACCCCGCCAACTGGAAGGGCCTCGACTTTGAGGCGCTGGACCGCATCCATCAGGCCACCAACAACATCCCCCTGGTGCTGCACGGCGGCACCGGCATCCCCGACGAGATGATCGCCAAGGCCATCAGCCTGGGCGTGTGCAAGATCAACATCAACACCGAGTGCCAGCTGGTGTTTGCCGAGGCCACCCGCAAGTACATCGAGGCCGGCAAGGACCTGCAGGGCAAGGGCTTTGACCCCCGCAAGCTGCTGGCTCCCGGCGCACAGGCCATCATCGACAAGTGCAAGGAGAAGATCGAGCTGTTCGGCTGCGCCGGCAAAGGCTAAAGCGCTTCGCGCTCTAGGGGGAACCCATTTCTGCCCGCATCCGCGGGACAGAAATTCCTTCCCCCTAGTATCCCCCTGGGGACAAAATTTCCTGGCGAACCGCGCACTCGCCGCTTAGCGGCTCGCACACTCCCGCCAGAAAATTTCCCTGGCTGTGTCTCATCCAACGCACTTGTCGTTGGATGAGACAGATCTGAAATACTAGGCACGTGAAAACCCCGCTCCATCTGGCATTGGTCAGGTGGGGCGGGGCTTTTTGTGCTGTGCGGTTTTGCGGGGCGGTCAGCCGAGCAGGGCCGGCTCGCCGATGGTGATGGTGCGGCTGATGTTGTCGGCCGCGTAGTTGCCGGCCACGACGGCGGTCTGCAGGTAGCGGCCCGGCTCGGTGGGCCGTTCGGTGGTGCTGGACTCGAACAGGCCGCCGAACAGCGAGTCCACCCGCTTGTAGGTGTAGTTGACCACCGGGTTTTCCAGGACGACGCCGTCCACCTCGACCTTGGCCGAGAAGTCAAAGTTCTGGGCCGCCTGCGCCGTCATCGAGGCGGGCAGCTCCTGGCTCCAGTACTGGCGGACGCCCTCGGTGCGGGGCGCGATCTTGAAGAAGGCAAAGCCTCCGGTGTTGACGTCCTCCCGGCTGAGGGTGACGGCTCCGGCCACATAGTTGCCGGCGTCCACCGGCTGCTCGTCCACATAGATGTGGGTGACCAGATCCTCGGGCAGGTAGCGGCGGATCAGGTCCAGCGCGCTGCGCATTCCGGTGACGATGTCCTGCAGCGCCGGCACATAGTATTGCAGGATCTCCATCAGGGAGGTCAGCTCCTCGGCCACCCGGATCAGGACGCTGACGTCGTTGCCGTCGATCAGCTGTTTGATGTAGCGGTAGAGGTTAAAGTTTTTGGTATTGGCCGGGTCGGCCGACATCGAGGCCGGCAGGGGGATCAGTTCCAGCAGAATGCGCACCTTTTCGGGCAGCAGCAGGGTAACAAACCCCTTGGCCTGGCCGCTGACCCCCAGCACCACCGCGATGTACTGGGTGTCCTCGGGGGTGGCGCGGATCTTCACCTCGAAGGGCTGCCCATAGACGGCCTTATCGGTGGCCTCGATCCGGATGGAGACCAGCGCGTTTTCCTCTGCGAGGGCTGCGGCGGCGGGCGCAGAGGTCCCCGCTGCCAGCGCCGGCACCGCCCAGCTGCAGGCCATGACGGCTGCAAGGGCCAGCGCGGCGATCCGTTTTCTCAGCATAGTTTCCCTCCTTACAGAAAGCAGATGCAGTGAAGGACGCACGTCCTCCGCTTATATTTTACAGGAAACCGTTCTTTTCGTCAACGACGGGATTATGCTCCCTCCGGCGTGCAAAGCGCGGCGGAGGAAACTCCGTCAAATGCGCGTCAGCTGCGGCCCCTGCGCCGTATCCTTGACGGCCCAGCCCTTTGCGGCGATCTCGGCCCGCAGGGCGTCGGCGGCGGCCCAGTCCTTGGCCTTCTTGGCGGCGGCGCGCTGGGCCACCAGCGCCTGGACGTCGGCGGGCACCTCGTCCTTTTTGCGGTTGTACAGCAGGCCCAGCACCCCGGCCAGCTCGTCAAAGACGGCGGCGGCTTCTTCCAGGGCCGCCTTGGAGGAAGCAGCCGACAGGGTGTTGATCTCCTTGACCAGGTCGAAGAGGGCGGCCAGCGCATCAGGGGTGTTCAGGTCGTCGTCCATGGCGGCGCAGAACTTGCGGCGGGCCTCGGCGGCCTTCTCCTTCAGGGTCTCGTCGGCGCCGAAGCTGCCCTGGCCCAGGATAAAGTCGAGGTTCTCCCGGCAGGTGTACAGCCGCTCCAGGCTGTTCTTGCAGCTCTCGATCAGCTCGACGGTGTAGTTGAGGGGCATCCGGTAGCCGGCCGTCAGCATGAAGTAGCGGATGGGCTCGTAACCGTAGGCGTTCGCCACGTCCCGCACCGTGAAGAAGTTGTGCAGGCTCTTGGACATCTTCTGGTTGTCCACGTTGATAAAGCCGTTGTGCATCCAGTAGCGGGCAAAGGTGCAGCCGTTGGCGCACTCGCTCTGGGCGATCTCGTTTTCGTGGTGGGGGAAGATCAGGTCCTGCCCGCCGCAGTGCAGGTCGATGGTCTTGCCCAGGTGGGTGCGGCTCATGGCGCTGCACTCGATGTGCCAGCCGGGACGGCCGGGGCCGTAGGGGCTGTCCCAGGCGGGCTCGCCGGGCTTGGCCGCCTTCCAGACCGCAAAGTCGGCGGGGTCCTCTTTCAGGTCGTCGTCCATCTGGCTGCGCAGGGCACGGTTGCCGCTCTCGAGGTCATCCAAATTGAGATGGCTCAGCTTGCCGTATTCGGGGTCGCTGCGCACCCGGAAATAGACATCCCCGTTGCGGGCCACATAGGCGTGGCCGCTGGAAACCAGGTCGGCCACGATCTCCAAAATCTGCCCGATGTGCTCGGTGGCCCGGGGCTGGACGGTGGGGGGCAGGCAGTTGAGGCCGGCGGCGTCCTTTTTGTACTCGGCCTCGAACCGCTCGGCCACCGCCTTCATGGTGGTGCCCTCCTCGTTGGCGCGGGTGATGAGCTTGTCGTCGATGTCGGTGATGTTGGAGACGTAGATCACCTTGTTGCCCCGGTATTCCAGATAGCGGCGCAGGGTGTCAAAGACGATCAGGGGCCGGGCGTTGCCGATGTGGATGTAGTTGTAGACGGTGGGGCCGCAGACATAGATGCGGTAGACCCCCGGCTCCTGGGGGATGAAGTCTTCCTTTTGCCGTGTGAGTGTATTGAAAATCTGCATGGCAGCTCTCTCCTTTTCTCGTTGCCCATGGTTGGATGCTCCCATTATACCGCCTCGGAGCCGCCGTTGCAAGTCTGCCACTTTACAATCCGGCTTTCTTGTGCGATAATTTGTTATATCCGTTTGCACGCCGAACCGCGGCGGGCAATGTGTGAGAAAAGGGGAAAGTATTATGAGCAAGATCATTCTGCCTGCGGGCTACAAGCCCGCCCTCAGCCTGTACGACACCCAGCGGGCCATCGGCACGGTCAAGCGGCTGTTCGCCGACACCCTGTGCGCGACGCTCAACCTGCGCCGCGTCTCGGCCCCGCTCTTTGTGGAGGCGTCCAGCGGCCTGAACGACGACCTGAACGGCGTGGAGCGCAAGGTCTCCTTTGACATCAGGGACACCGGCGTCACCGCCGAGGTGGTGCAGTCCCTGGCCAAATGGAAGCGCAAGGCCCTCAAGGACTACGACTTCCACGTCGGCAAGGGCCTGTACTGCGACATGAACGCCATCCGCCGGGACGAGGAACTGGACAACCTCCACTCGGTCTATGTGGACCAGTGGGACTGGGAGAAGGTCATCCGGGAGGAGGACCGCAACCTCGACTACCTGAAAGGGGTGGTGCGGGGCATCGTCTCGGCGGTCTGCGCCACCGAGATGAACCTGCACGCCATGTTCCCCCAGCTGGAAAAACTGCCTCTGCACAGCCCCAGCGTCACCTTCATCACCAGCCAGGAGCTGGAGGATCTCTACCCCGCCCTGACCCCCAAGGAGCGGGAGGACGCCTTTGTGCGGGAGCACGGCACCACCTTCCTGATGCAGATCGGCCGGGCCCTGCGCAGCGGCAAACCCCACGACGGCCGCGCCCCCGACTACGATGACTGGGACCTGAACGGCGACCTGCTGTTCTGGAACGACCCCCTCGAGCGCAGCTATGAGCTGAGCAGCATGGGCATCCGGGTCAGCCCCGAGAGCCTGGACCGCCAGCTGACCGAAGCCGGCTGCGACGACCGCCGCGCCCTGCCCTTCCACAAGGCTCTGCTGGCCGGCGAGCTGCCCTGCACCATCGGCGGCGGCATCGGCCAGAGCCGGCTGTGCATGCTGCTTCTGGGCAGCGCCCACATCGGCGAGGTGCAGGCCACCGTCTGGGACGCCGCCACCCGCGAAGCCTGCGAGAAGGCCGGCATCCACCTGCTGTAAACAACGCCAGGGCCCGCCCCCACAACGGGGACGGGCCCTTTCTGCACGCTTATTCTTCGGCTGTGCCGCCGGCAAACAGGCCGGGGATGCCGCAGAGGGCGGCCGCGCCCACCGCCGTGTAGACGATGCGGGCCCACAGAGAACTGGCGCCGCCCAGAAGCCAGGCCACAAAATCGAACTGGAACAGCCCCACCAGCCCCCAGTTGATGCCCCCGACGATCATGAGGCAGAGGCATATCCTGTAAAAGGTCTGCACAAAAAGACCCCCTTCCTGTCATGCAGTATGCCCAAAGGGAAGGGGGTCTATGCGTTTTAATTTTTGAGGGACTGCATGGGAGCCGGCAGCCGGCCGCCGCGGTTGATGAACACCGAGGGGTCGCCCTGGTTGACGGGCATGATGGGCCCGTAGCCCAGCAGGCCGCCGAAGTCCAGCTTTTCGCCGGCCTTGCGGCCGATGGCCGGGATGACACGCACCGCAGTGGTCTTGGAGTTGACCATGCCGATGGCGGCTTCGTCCGCGATCAGGCCGCTGATGACCGAGGCAGGGGTGTCGCCGGGGATGATGACCATGTCGATGCCGACGCTGCACACGGCGGTCATGGCCTCCAGCTTTTCAATGGTCAGGCAGCCGGTCTCGGCGGCGTGAATCATGCCGGCGTCCTCGCTGACCGGGATAAAGGCGCCCGACAGGCCGCCCACGTGGTTGGAGGCCATGACGCCGCCCTTCTTGACGGCGTCGTTGAGCAGGGCCAGGCAGGCGGTGGTGCCGCAGCAGCCGCAGGTCTCCAGGCCCATCTCCTCCAGGATGTTGGCCACGCTGTCCCCGATGGCGGGGGTGGGGGCCAGGGACAGGTCGATGATGCCCGCCGGGACCCCCAGCTCCCGGGAGACGAGGTTGGCCACCAGCTGGCCCACCCGGGTGATCTTGAAGGCGGTGCGCTTGACCAGGCTGGCCACTTCGTCGATGGGGGCGTCCTTGGGCAGGCGGGCCAGGGCCGCGCGGACCGCGCCGGGGCCCGAAACGCCGACGTGGATCTCGCAGTCGGGCTCGCCCGCGCCGTGGAAGGCGCCGGCCATGAAGGGGTTATCCTCCGGCGCGTTGCAGAAGACCACCAGCTTGGCCGCGCCGATGCACTGGCGGTCGGCGGTCATCTCGGCGGTCTTGCGGATGGCCTGACCCATCATCTTGACGGCGTCCATATTCAGGCCGGCCTTGGTGGCGCCGATGTTGACCGAGCTGCAGACGATGTCGGTCTGGGCCAGGGCGCGGGGGATGGAGGCGATCAGCCGCTTGTCCCCGGCCGAAAAACCCTTGTGGACCAGCGCGGTGTAACCGCCCACAAAGTTGACCCCCACCGCCTTGCCGGCGGCGTCCAGCGCCTTGGCAAAATCCACCGGATCGGCGTCGGGGCAGGCCCCCAGCAGCATGGCGATGGGGGTGACGCTGATCCGCTTGTTGATGATGGGGATGCCGTACTCGGCCGAGATGGCGTCCACGGTGGACACCAGCTTGGCCGCGCGGGCGGTGATCTTGCGGTAGATCTTCTCGCAGGCGCGGGCGGGGTCGGGGTCGATGCAGTCCAAAAGGCTGATGCCCATGGTCACGGTGCGGACGTCCAGATTCTCCTGGGTGAACATCTCGATGGTCTCGAGGATGTCCCCCGTGTTGAACATACTCATAAGTACCCTCCGTCAGATGGTGTGCATGGCGTCGAAAACTTCCTGCCGGGTCAGGGTGATCTGCATCCCCATCTCCCCGGCCAGGGCGTCGATGCGGCTGCGCAGCTCTTCGTGGCTGACGTTGCAGCCCGAGATGTCCACCAGCATAATCATGGCGAACATCCCCTGCAGGATGCTCTGGGAGATGTCCTCGATGTTGATGCCGAGCTCGCTGCACAGACCGGACACCCGGGCCACGACCCCCACGGTGTCCTTGCCGACGACGGTGATAAACGCTTTCATAAATCCTTCCCTCTTCTCTTTGCAGGCGGATGGCGGGGGCTTGCCCCTGTACGGCTCTAGTATAGCAGATTTGCCGAATTTTGAACACACCTTTTGGAAAAAAAGTCAAACCATCCGCCGCCGCGGCCCCAATCTTGCAAAAGCAGGTGCATTCTGCGCCGGGGTGTGCTATACTTATTGTTACCCTTATTTGATTTGAGCGTGAGAAGGAGTGTAAAGTATATGGAACAGCTTTTGAAGTTACTGGAAAACAACGCCCGCCTGCCCCTGGAGGACATCGCCGCCATGCTGGCAAAGCCGGTGGAGGAAGTGGCCGCCCTGATGGACGAGGCCACCGCCAAGGGCTACATCAAGGGCTACAAGACCCTGGTCGACTGGGAAAAGGTGGGCGCCGACCGGGTCGAGGCGGTCATCGAGCTGCACGTCTCCCCCAAAAAGAGCCGCGGCTTTGACGAGATCGCCACCACCATCGCCTCCTTCGACGAAGTCGAGAGCGTGCTTCTGATGAGCGGCGGCTACGACCTGCAGCTCATCATCAAGGGCCGCACCTTCCAGGAAGTGGCCCTGTTTGTGGCCAAGCGGCTGTCCCCGCTGGACGACGTGCTGTCCACCGCCACCCACTTTGTGCTGCGCATCTACAAGCGGGAGGGCAAGCTCTACCAGCTGGAAGAGATCGATGAAAGAGAGTGTACGGTGCTGTGATGGATTACGATAAGCTGATCGCGCCTGCCGCGGCGGCCATGCGCCCGTCCGGCATCCGCAAATTTTTCGACCTGGCCGCCGAGATGCCCGAGTGCATCAGCCTGGGCGTCGGCGAGCCCGACTTCAAGACCCCGTGGGCCATCCGGGAGGCCGGCATCGAGTCCCTCGAGATGGGCCACACCAAGTATACCTCCAACGCCGGCCTGAAAGAGCTGCGCATTGAAATCTCCCGCTACCTCGAGCGCCGGATGGACCTGCGCTACGACCCCATGCACGAGATCCTGGTCACGGTGGGCGGCAGCGAGGCCATTGATATGTGCATCCGCACCCTGGTGGCCCCGGGGGACGAGGTCATCATCCCCGAGCCCTGCTTTGTCTGCTACGACCCCATCACCACCCTGTCGGGAGGCGTGCCGGTCCATCTGGCCTGCCGGGCCGAGGACCAGTTCCGCCTGACCGCCGAGGCGCTGCGCAGGGCCATCACCCCCCGCACCAAGCTGCTCATCATGCCCTACCCCAACAACCCCACCGGCGCGGTCATGCTGCGCGAGGACCTGGAGTCCGTCGCCGAAGTGCTGCGGGGCACCGACATCATGGTCCTGTCGGACGAGATCTACGCCGAGCTGACCTACGGCCCCCGGCACGTCTCCATCGCCTCCCTGCCCGGGATGCGGGAGCGGACGGTGGTGGTCAACGGCTTTTCCAAGAGCTACGCCATGACCGGCTGGCGGCTGGGCTACGCCTGCGGGCCCGAGCCCATCCTGCGCACCATGACCAAGATCCACCAGAGCGCCATCATGAGCGCCCCCACCACCAGCCAGTACGCCGCCGTCGTCGCCCTGCGCGAGTGCGACAACGAGATCGAGCAGATGCGGGAGGAGTACAATATGCGCCGCCGCCTGGTGGTCAAGGGCTTCAACGACCTGGGCCTGACCTGCTTTGAGCCGCAGGGCGCATTCTACACCTTCCCGTCCATCCAGTCCACCGGGATGACCAGCCAGGAATTCTGCAACGCCCTGCTGGAGGCAAAGCACGTGGCCGTCATCCCCGGCGATGCCTTCGGCGCGTCGGGCGAGGGGTACTGCCGGGTCTCCTACGCCTACTCGGTGGACCACCTGCGGGAGGCCCTCAAGCGGATCGGCGCGTTCCTCGCAGAGCGCGGCCTGAACCAGTAAGGAGGGGACCGCCATGCCCGCGCCTCTCCAGAGCGTCACCGTCCTGGCTCCCGCCAAGCTGAACCTCTCGCTGGACGTGGTGGGGCTGCTGCCCGGCGGCTACCACGCCCTCGACATGGTGATGCAGGCGGTGGACCTGTACGAGCAGGTCATCCTCCGGCGCAGCAGCCGCCTGCTGCTGCGGGCCCCCGGCAGCCGGGTGCCCCTGAACGAAAAGAACACCGCCCACAAGGCGGCGCTGGCCTTTTTCCACTACACCGGCCTGCTGGCCGGGGCCGACATCACCCTGCGCAAAAACACCCCCGTCCGGGCCGGGATGGGGGGCGGCTCGGCCGACGCCGCCGCCGTCCTGGTGGGGCTGAACGCCCTCTACGCCGCCCGCCTGTCCATGAGCGAGCTGTGCGCCCTGGGCGCTTCCATCGGGGCGGACGTCCCCTTTGCGCTGATGGGCGGCACCTGCCGGGTGCAGGGCCTGGGGGACCTGCTCAGGCCCCTGCCCCCCTGCCCCGGCTGCTGGTTCACGGTGGTCATGCCGGGGTACGGCATCTCGACCCCGGCGGCCTTTGCCGCCTACGACCAGATCGGCACCCCCGCCCACCCCGACTGCGCCGCCCAGGAGGCGGCCATCCGGGCCGGGGACCTGGCGGGCGTCTGCGCCGCCGCCGGCAACGCCCTCGAGACCTGTGCCGGCGGGGCCGACACCGCCGCCCTGAAAGAGGCCTTGCTGGCCCGCGGGGCCCGCGCCGCCCTGATGACCGGCAGCGGCGCGGCCGTCTTTGGCATCTTTGACGCCGAGGCCCCTGCCCGCGCCGCGGCGGAGGCCCTCAAGACCGGCAGCCGGCAGGTCTTCACCCTCCGGCCCGACCGCGGCGGCGCGCGGGTCGTCCGGGTGCTCCGGTAAAAACTGCATAAACCCAAGGCGGCAGGCCCATACTCCCGGCAACGAACGGAAAAGGAGCCTGCCGCCTATGTTTTTATCCGCACGCACGCTGTCCCGGGGCCGGATGCTGGCCCTCTGTCTGGCTCTGCTGGGCGGGCTGGCCCTGGCCGGCTGGTGGCAGGCCGGGCAGGACGCCGGCGCAGCCCTGCGGGCCGACACCCTCCGGCTGCACATCCGGGCCGACAGCGATTCGGTCCGCGACCAGACCTGCAAGCTGGCCGTCCGGGACGCCGTCCTTGCCCTGACCGAGCGGCTCTGGCCCCGGGACGCCTCCCCCTCAGAGGCCCGCGAGGCCGCCGCCCGCAGCCTGCCCGCCATCCAGTGGGCCGCCCGCCAGACCCTGGCCCGCCTGGGCCAGGAAGCCTCGGTGCAGGTCAGCCTGGTGAATATGTACTTCGACACCACCCGCTACGCCGGCTGCGCCCTGCCTGCCGGCCGCTACGACGCGGTGCGTGTGGACATCGGCGACCCGGACAGCTGCGGACAGAACTGGTGGTGCGTCCTCTACCCGGGCCTGTGCACCGCCGCCTGCGGCGGCTACGATGACCCGGCCGAGACCGACCTTGTCTGCGGGGGGTACATCCTGCGCTTCCGGGCGGTGGAGTGGTGGCAGCAGCTGACCGCCCCGCGGGAGGACCGGGTTCTGGTCCGGCTGGAGTGACCGCCCTGTCCGCCGCCGCATAGACTGGGGCAGGAGGTGGAAACACAATGGCAAAACCCGAATATTACGCGCCGTCCAGCCGCGGCTCGTCCGGGCCGGACACCGCCCTGATCCAGACCTGGCTGAACGGCGCCCGCGACCCCTGCACCCACTACGACCCCGTCGAGGTGGACGGCCGGTTCGGCCCCGACACCGTCCGGGCGGTGCAGGAGTTCCAGCTGCGCAACGACCTGGAGGCCGACGGCAGGGTGGGCCGCCTGACCTGGAACGCCCTGCACACCAAATACGCCGCCGCCAACGACGGCGCCGAGCACTACCCCGGCCTCTCCCTCCAGAACGGCCACCAGGGCGCAACGGTCAAGAGCGCCCAGCGCCAGCTGAACGTCAAGGGGGCGAACATCACCGCCGACGGCCGCTTCGGCAGCCGGACGGCCGGGGCGGTGCGCAGCTTCCAGAAAGCCAACGACCTGCCCGCCGACGGGGTGATCGGCCCCGAGACCTGGGCCGCCCTCTATCGCTAGACGGATAACCCTCCCCCGCCGGGGGCAAGCTAGGGTCAGGAGGTGCAGCACCATGCAGCACAAACAGAACAAGCGCCGCGTCCCCATGACCGACGGCACGCCGGCGCCCTGCCGGCAGAAGAACGCCGCGTCCTTCCTCAAAGGCGAGACCCCCGGCGTCATGGCCAGCTACGGCCCCGGCGAGCGGGAGCCCGGCGGGCCCATCCCCACCCTCGAGAGCGAGGACACCGTCCGCCATCTGCGCGACTGGCGGGAGGAAGCGCCCTACGGGTGAGCAAACCCCGCCTTCCCACAAAAAGGGAGGGCGGGGGCTTTTGTCTATACCTGCAGGCAGACTTTCAAAAATCAGCGCACAACGGTCTCTTTTTGTGTACCCGCAGGAGAGGGCGCTCTTTCAGCAAAGTCGCCCAAACAAAAACGCCCCTTTCCGAAAAGGTATACATTTCCGGACAAAAAACGCTTGCCGAAAAAGCATTGCACATAGGTGACTTTTTTGCTATAATGAAACTGCAAATGACACAAAAATACCCTTTCCGGAAAAGTATACCTTTTCGGATGGGAATTGTGTTTTCCATTTACCATCTTACACATACCAAGGAGGAACACACCTATGTACGCAAAAAAGTTTTTAGCGCTGTTTTTGTCAGCCGCGCTGATGGTCAGCATGCTGGCAGGCTGCAACAAACAGCCGGATAACGGCGAGGGCGATGGCAGCAGCAGCTCGAGCAGCCAGGGCACCAGCCAGAACGGCGGCAACGGCGGCAGTGGTAACAGCGGCAGTCAGGGCGGCGGCAGCAGCTCCGGCGGCGAGACCGAACAGCCGGACGAGGACGAAAAGCCCGGCGAGGACGAGGACGAACCGGGGGACGACGATAACGTCCCGGCAGTGGATAATTTTCTGGACTTAAATAAAATCAACAAAATTGTCAAACAAACTGATGCACGCATCAATGTTGTAAATAACAGCGATTTGACTGCTGCTCTCGACAATTTTGCAAGTCGTATCAAGGAAGTATATTCAGAGGAAGATTTTGGTCGCGGCTTCTTCTTTCTTCAAATTTCTAAATACTTCAAATCCGGTGTTGAGGATTACCTCGTAGATGTTGATTTTCTGACCGCCGAAGATTTTGAAGAAGGCTTCGATGTCCAGTATGCAGACAACGGTCCTTTTTATACGATGGAAGATGCCATCGCACAGGATATTCTTGGAACAGAAAACGTGTACACCATGCTGACCTACGCTGCAAGCGCTGTCCCTGTGACGACCGCGGACGGCGTCTCGGGTTATCTCTTTGCCCTGATTTTCAATTAACTTGCACTTTTATTCCGCAATTCTCAAGGACCCTTTTTGATACCCCCTGCCGGCGGCTTGGCCCCGGCGGGGGCTTTTTCTTGCCCGGGGTGTAAACTTTTTCAAAAGTTTTGCCCCTGCCTGTTGCAATCCGGGGCCGGTTGCTTTATTATGATAGCAAACGCCTATCATTCTAAACAGAAAGCAGGTATTGTCTTATGGCAGAGATCAAATATGATATCATCCAGAAGATCGCGGTCCTGTCCCAGCGGCCCAGAGGGTGGGAGCGGCAGCTCAACCTCATCAGCTGGAACGACGGCGAGCCCAAGTACGACCTCCGCGACTGGTCCCCCGACGGCACCCGGATGGGCAAGGGCATCTCGATGAGCGCCGAGGAGCTCGGCGTCCTCAAGGGCATTCTGGAGGAGATGGACGAGATCGTCGTCCCCGACGAACCGGACGGCCCCGACGGCCCGGAGGACTGAGATGACCTGGCGGGAAGAGTTTTTGTCCATCTTCCGCCAGCACGTCACCCGGCCGGGGGCCGAGCGGCTGCTGGACTGGCTGGACCACAAGACCGACTTCTTCACCTGCCCGGCCTCCACCCGGTTTCACGGCGCCTGCGAGGGCGGGCTGTGTATGCACAGCCTCAACGTCTATCACGCGCTGCACGACAGCTTTTTCCAGGAGGGGGACAGCGAGGAGAGCTTTGCCATCTGCGCGCTGCTGCACGATCTGTGCAAGGCCAACTACTACAAGGTCTCGACCCGCAACGTCAAGAACGAGGCCACCGGCCAGTGGGAGAAAGCGCCCTACTACACGGTGGAGGACCAGTTCCCCTACGGCCACGGCGAGAAGAGCGTCTTTCTGATCGAACGGTTCATGCGCCTCAAGACCGAGGAGGCGGTGGCCATCCGCTGGCACATGGGCGGCTTTGACGACGCGGCCCGGGGCGGCAGTTTTGTCATCTCGGAGGCCTACGACCGCTACCCCCTGGCCGTCAAGCTGCACATCGCCGACCTGACCGCCACCTACCTGATGGAGCACCGGACCAGCTCGGTACGCTAAAACGCAAAAGACCCCTGCCATCGTGGCAGGGGTCTTGTCTGTCTATCCAAGTTCAGCGGCCCTTTTTGCCGTTCAGCAGGGCGGACTGGCCGAGGGGGATGTTCTCCTTCTGCATCAGGCTTTCCAGCTGGCCCAGCACCTCGCTGGTCATCTCGTCGAGGGGGCCGGCCTTGCGGGGCGGCGGCGTGCGGGGGCCGGGCTGGCGCAGCAGCTCCATCGGCGCGTCCAGCCAGGCGGGCTCGTCCGGGGTGTCCGGGGCCGTGTGCGGCTCCGGCTGCCCGGCAGGGGCGGGCTGTACGGGCGGGAGCGGCTCTTCCAGGACGGAGGGGACGCTCGGGTCGGGCGCGGGGCCTTCGCCGTCGGGCCAGAAGGGCCCGCGGGCCTCCTCGTCGGCCGGGGCAAAGCCCAGCTCCCGCGCTTTGGCGCAGAGGGCCGAGAGCTCGGCGTTCTCCTTTTTCAGGGCCAGGATGGCCCGCTCGCAGGCGAACAGTTTGGTCTCATACTGCCGGATCTCCTGCTGGGCGGCGGCCAGGCGGCGCTGCAGCGCTTCCAGCGGGGTCTCGCCAGGGTGCGGCCCTTCGGCCGGCGGCGCGGATGCCCCCGGCTGCAGCCTGATCTCTTCGGTCGTCAACGCCAGCACCCCTTCCAAACAGCGCAGCTTCCGGCGGGCCCTGCGGGCCTCGCGGGCGCACGCGCCCCATGCGCGGTCAATGCACAAAAGCAGATCCTTCTTTTCGCGGCGCTGCGCCGCCAAAAGCCGAAGCATCTCCTCCGTCATAGCCGCTTCCTCTTATCTGTCCTGTATCTTGTCTTACTTGCGCTTGTTCAGGATGGCCAGCAGCTCGTCGTAGTAGCGGTTGTCGCTGTTCTCCTCCTCCACGGCCGAGGCAGGCTTGGCCGAACCGGGGGCGGTGCCGTCCGCGTTGAAGACCGCGCCGGTCGAACCGGCGGAAGCGCCGGCGCTGGCCGCCGCGCTGCTGGACGCACTGGCGCTGTCAAGGGCCGAGCGCAGGGCGTCGCCGGTGCGGTTCTCAAAGCCGGTGGCCACCACCGTGACCCGCATCTCGTCCGAGAGGTTCTCGTCAAAGGCGGTGCCCCAGATGATGTTGGCGTCGGGGTGGGCGCTCTGGGTGATGAGGCCGGCCGCCGTCTCGACGTCCTCCAGGCCGATGTCGGGGCTGGATGTAATGTTGATGATGACGCCGTGGGCGCCCGCAATGCTGGTCTCGAGCAGGGGGCTGGAGACGGCCGCCTTGGCGGCGTTCTCGGCCTTGCCCGCGCCCTTGGCGCTGCCGGTGCCCATGTGGGCGTAGCCGGCGTCCTTCATGATGGAGCGCACGTCGGCAAAGTCCAGGTTGATGAAGGCCGGCACGTTGATCAGGGCCGAGATGGACTCGACGCCCTGGCGCAGAACGTTGTCGGCCGCCTGGAAGGCGTTCATCAGGGTGATCTTCTCCTGGCTGATCATCTTCAGCCGCTCGTTGGGGATGACGATCAGGCTGTCGACGTGCATCAGCAGGTTGGCGATGCCCTGCTCGGCCAGCCCCATCTTGCGCTTGCCCTCAAAGGCAAAGGGCTTGGTGACGATGCCCACCGTCAGGATGCCCAGATCGTGGGCCACCTCGGCCACCACGGGGGCTGCGCCGGTGCCGGTGCCGCCGCCCATGCCGGCGGTGATAAAGACCATCTGCGCCCCTTTCAGGACGTTGGCGATCTCATCCTTGCTCTCCTCGGCGGCGCGCTGGCCCACCTCGGGGTCTGCGCCGGCGCCGCGGCCCTTGGTCAGCTTGGCGCCCAGCTGCACCTTGATGGTGGCGTGGTTCTTGGACAGGGCCTGCTGGTCGGTGTTGAAGGCGATGAACTCCACCCCCTGCACCCCGTCGGCCACCATCCGGTTGACGGCGTTGCCGCCGCCGCCGCCCACGCCCACCACTTTGATGGTCGTAACGTTTTCGTCCATCTCTTCATCAAGCATCAAAGCCATAGTTTTGTTCCTCCGTCAGGCAAATATGGTCACTGCACAGCCGCCGGACAAGGGTCCCGGCCGCCCCGCAGCCGCGCAGATAATTCTGGGTTTGAGTTATACAAGTTTATCTTATCATCTTTTGGCTCCGACTGCAAGGTATTTTTCCTTTTCAAGGTGCATTTTTTTCAATCGAGGGCCTGCGGCGGCATTTCTCGACAGATTTGCGCCCCGACAGCCGCCAGCATCGCCTCCAAACCGGGGTAGCCGCGGTCGATGTAGCCGCAGCCGGTGATGCGGCTCTCCCCCTCTGCGGCCAGCGCCGCCACCGCCAGGGCGGCCCCGCCCCGCAGGTCCCCGGCGGCAAGGGCCGCGCCCCGCAGCGCCCCCCCGCCCGTCCCCTCGATCCAGAGCTCCCGGCCGCCGGCTTCGACCCGGACGTGCGCGCCCAGCGCGGCAAAGCCCCCGGCGCAGCCGAAGCGGGCCTCAAAGACCCGGTCCTCGATCACCGTCTGCCCCCGGGCGGTGAGAAGGGCCGCCGCCACCAGCGGGGCCGCGTCGGTGGCCAGGGCAGGGTAGCCGCCGGTCACAAGCCGGCCCACCCCACGCAGCGGCCCGGCGCAGCCGATGGTGACGCTGTCCGCCCCGCGCAGCACCCGGCAGCCGGCCTGCTCCAGAATGTCCAGCACCGGCGCATAGAGGCCGGGGGCGCAGCCCGCCGCCGTCACGCAGCCGCGGGCTGCGGCCGCCGCGCAGACCAGGGTGGAAGCGCAGATGCGGTCGGGCATGGGGGCGTAGGACGCCCCGCGCAGCGGCCGGCCAGCCCTGCCCTCGATCACGATCTCCCCGCTGCCCGCGCCGCGGATGGCCGCCCCGCATCCGTTCAAAAAGCGCGCCAGGTCGGCGATCTCCGGCTCCTTCGCCGCGTTTTGCAGCACCGTCCGCCCGCGGGCGGCGCACCCCGCCAGCAGCACCGTCTCGGTGGCCCCGACGCTGGGTCCCGGCAGGCGGACGGCCGCCCCGTGCAGCCCCGCCGGCGCGGTCAGGATCAGCCGCTGTCCGGCAAACGCCGCCTCGGCGCCCATCGCCTCCAGCGCCGCCAGGTGCCAGTCCACCGGACGGGAGCCGATCCGGCACCCGCCGGGCAGGACGGTCTCGGCGCGGCCCAGCCGGGCCAGCAGCGGGGCCGCAAAGAGGACCGACGCCCGCATCCGCCCCGCCTCGCCGCCGGGCAGGCGGCAGCAGGAGGGCTGCCCGCTCACCACCACATCCCCGCCGTCCCACCCGGCGGCACAGCCCGCGGCCCGCAGCAGCGCAAGGCACCCCTCCACGTCCGAAAGGCGGGGCGCCCCCCGCAGCCGCACCGGCCCGCCGCAGAGCAGGCTTGCCGCCAGAAGCGGCAGCACGCTGTTCTTGGCCGCGGGGACCCGCACCGTCCCATACAGGGGCCGAGCGCCCCGCACCTTGATCATCCCGCCCATAGCAAGACCCCCCGTTTCGCAAAAGATACCCTACGGTATGCAAAACGGGGGGTCTGTGTGAGAAATGACCGCCCAAACGGGGGCGGCGGAATTACCTGCGGAGTTTGTCGCTCAAAATACGCTACGCCTCCTGCCGGGAGACCGACAGGACGACGCCCATCTCCCCCAAAAGCATCATCAGGCTGGTGCCGCCGGAGGAGAAAAAGGGCAGACTGATGCCGGTATTGGGGATGGTGTTGGTGACCACCGCGATGTTCAGCGCCGCCTGCATGGCCACCTGCACCACAAACCCCACCACCAACAGACCGCCGAACCGGTCGGGCGCGCGGACCGCCAGGGTGATGCCCCGCAACAGCAGCAGCACGAACAGGGCGATGACCGCCAGCGCCCCCACAAAGCCCAGCTCCTCGCAGACGATGGAGAAGATAAAGTCGTTCTGCGGCTCGGGGACAAAGAGATGCTTCTGCCGGCTGTTGCCGAGGCCCAGGCCGGTCGCCCCGCCCGAACCGATGGCGTAGAGGCTCTGGATGGTCTGGTGGCCGTCCCCGAGGGGGTCGGCAAAGGGGTCCAGCCAGGAGGCCAGCCGGGCCGCCGCGTAGGGCACAAGGTCGGGCATGACGGCCACCGCCGCGCCCACCGCCCCCACCGCGCTCACCCCCGCCAGCAGGAACCACTTGAGGGCCGTGCCCCCCACAAACATCAGCACCGCCCCGATGCCCAGGATCAGCAGGGTGCCCGAGAGGTGCGGCTCCAGCAGCATCAGGACCGCCACCGCCCCCAGCACCAGCGCAAAGGGCAGCACCCCCACCGCAAAGCTCTGCATCCGGCTGGCGTTGAGGGAGATGATATGGGCAAAGGCCAGCACCACCGCAAACTTGGCGATCTCGCTGGGCTGCAGCGTGCCCACCCCCGGGATGACCAGCCACCGCTTGCAGCCGTTGTACTCAGGCATGAAGAGGACCGCCGCCAGCAGCACCAGGGAGACCCCCAGCACCGGCCAGGCCAGCTTATGGTAGATGTGATAGTCCACCCGGCTGGCCAGCCACATGGCCGCAAGGCCCAGCGCCGCGTAGAGCAGCTGGGGCCGGATGTAGGCGTAGGGGTCCCCGCGGCGGTAGAGGGCCACCGCGTAGCTGGCGCTGAACAGCATCACCAGCCCAAAGGCCACCAGCGCCAGCACCAGCACCAGAAAGGGCAGGTCCACCGGCGCCGCCGGGGCCAGCCGCCGGGCCAGAGGCTCCCACCGGGCCGTCCGTTCTTCCTGCATCGCCTCTCCCCCTCTCCCGGTTATTGTACGCCGGGCGGCGGCGGTTTAGTCATGCCGCGGGCCGGAAGGTGCATACAATAGCCCAAACATCCCCGAAAGGAGAGCCCGCCCATGTCCGACAAACCCGCCCTGCCCCCTGAGCGCGCGCTGCCCGGCCGCAGCTTCCGCCTGCGGGCGCGGGTGGTGGCGGGGGCGTTCTGCGCTCTCTGCTTTGCGGGGCTGGCGGCGCGGCTGGCCTGGCTGCAGCTGGCCGGCGAGGACTTTTACGCCCGGCGGGCCCTCGGCCAGCAGCTGCGGGATACGGCCGTTCCGGCCGGCCGGGGCGAGATCTACAGCGCCGACGGCGTCCTTCTGGCCACCAACGCCAGCTGCTGGACCATCCGGGCCGCCCCCCGGGAGATCCCGGAGGAAAAACTAGCCCTCGCGGCCCGGGGCCTGGCCGCCATCCTGGAGCTGGACGAGACCGATCTGGCCGAAAAGTTCGCCGACCGCGCCTCCAACGACTGTCTGCTGCGCCGCCGGGTGGATCAGGAGACGGCCGCCGCCGTCCGCTCCTTCTGCGCCGAGCAGGGCGTCGCCGGCATCCGCATCCTGCAGGACACCCGCCGGCAGTACCCGGAGGGAGCCTTTCTCGCGTCGGTGCTGGGTTTTACCAACGTGGACAACGAGGGGGCGGCCGGCCTCGAACTGGCCTATGACGAGACCCTCACCGGCCGGGACGGCCTGGTCCTGACGGCGGTCAACGCCTGGGGCTACACGATGGAGCAGCGCTACGCCGTCCTTGAGCCGCCCACCGAGGGCAACCGCCTCACCCTGACCATCGACGCGGCCATCCAGCGCTACCTGGAAAACGCCCTCACCTATGCGGTCGAGGAGCACAGCGCCGCGGCCCGCGGGGTGGGCATCGTGCTGGACGTGAACACCGGGGCGGTGCTGGCCATGGCCACCACCCCCGCCTACGACCCCAACCAGCCCCGCCTGGTCTACGACGAGGCGCAGCGGGCCGCCGTCGACGCCCTGACCGGCGACGAGCGGACGGCCGCCCTGCAGCTGGCCCAGCAGGCCCAGTGGCGGAACAAGGCGGTCAGCGACCTGTACGAACCGGGCAGCGTCTTTAAGCTGATCACCTGCGCCGCGGCGCTGGACGCCGGCGCCATCCGCCCGGACGACACCTTTGTCTGCGGGGAACACATCGCGGTGGCGGGCACCCGCTTCCACTGCGCCAACCGCAAGCGGCACGGGGTCCAGACCGTCACCGAGGCCCTGATGAACTCCTGCAACCAGAGCTTCATCCAGATTGGCGCGCGGCTGGGCAAGGAGGCCTTCTGCGATTACTTTGCCGCCTTCGGCCTGCGGGAGGCCACCGGCATCGACCTGCCCGCCGAGCCGGCCAAGAGCCTCTACTACACCGCCGACCGGATGGGCCCGGTCGAGCTGGCGTCCTGCTCCTTCGGGCAGAGCAGCAAGGTCAGCTACATCGGGATGGCGGCGGCGGTGGCCGCCATCGTCAACGGCGGGCGGCTGATGCGCCCCTACCTTGTGGCCGAGGTGCGCAGCCCGGCCGGCGCCCTGCTGCAAACCACCCAGCCGGTCTGCACCCGGCAGGTCATCCGGCCCGAAACTTCCGCCGTGATGCGCCAGATGATGGAGGCTGTGGTGACGGGCGGCGGCGGCCAGAAGGCCCAGATCGCCGGCTACCGGGTGGGCGGCAAGAGCGGCACCAGCCAGAAGCTGGACAGCGCCGACCCCAAAGCCCGCATCGCCTCCTTTGTGGCGGTGGCCCCCATCGACGACCCGCAGCTGCTCTGCCTTATCTGCCTCGACGAGCCCCACAGCTGGACGAACGCCGGCGGCAGCATCGCCGCCCCCGTCTGCGCCGAGGTGCTGGAGCAGGCCCTCGTCCATCTCGGCGTGCCCCGCACCGCCGTGCCGGCCGCCCCCGCCCTGGCCGAACTGCCGGCCGACGGCGACAGTTTCAACGGAGAGTAATATTACAGACAGTAAGGGCCCCCGCGCTCTGGGGAGGGTGCGGGGGCTTGCTTATTCCTGAAATTCCAGCGACGAGGCGATGGACCGCTGCTGCTCGGCCGTGACCTGCGCGGCATCCAACTCAAAGGCGACAAAGACAGAGCGGTCCCGGTCATAGGCCAGCACGCCCCGGTTTCGGGTGGTGCTGCCGCCTGCACCGCCCTCCTGCAAGATAACGTCCATTACCGCATTGGCGCCTACGGCCGTCTCCTTGACCACTTCATAGCTCTCGTCGGTGTCGAAGCGGTAGACCGACCCCATCCGCACCGTGGCATAGACCACCGCCGGCGCGTCCCGCTCCCCCTCGTAGGGCTGATAGGGGCTGTACCCGACCGCGCCCACGAGGGCGCCCCGGTCGTTGCAGATGTCATAAACGGAGGTCACGCTTGCCAGCGCGAGCGGCTCGCCGGTATCCTGCCCGGCTTCTGCATCCCGCGTCTGGACCGTCCAGCCTTCTGGCAGATCGAAAGCAATTGTAAAAGCCTCCGCCGCAGGAAACTCCATCACCGTCTCCGTCCCTTTCTGAGAAGAAGGTTGTCCCGCAGAACAGCCCGTCCCGTACAGCAGACTGATGCCCATCACCGCAGCCAGAACAGATGAAGCGACGCGTTTTTTCGTGTTCATCGAAACATTCCTCCTGTTTTCGTTTTCTGTTTGGAGCGCCGGACCAGATGCTGGCGCCCTCATTGGTTTGATTGCAGCGCCAAACTGCCGCGCATGCAAGAGGTGCGCCCCTCCATCCGGCCGCGCATAGTTTGACCATATAGACATAAAATAGCCCATACAATTTATTTTATTGTAGTACAGCTGCCGTTATAATGCAAGTAAGAATAAACTGTATGGACGTGATGAAGTGGATTATTACCAGATCGGGCAGCGAATCCGGAAATACCGCAAGGCGCAGGGCCTCTCGCAGGAAGAGCTTGCCGCACGGGCGG
>DXHQ01000062.1 GCA_019113345.1 Candidatus Faecalibacterium intestinigallinarum | reverse complement strand
AAAAGCGCCCGCTTTCACGGGCGCTCTCAGCCGGCCTTGCGGCCGGATTTTGGCAATTGTATAATTTTTGTGAAAAAGAAAATTTTATTTTTCCTCTTCCGCTTCTGCGTCGGCCACGCCGGACTCTTCTTCGGGGGCGGCCTCGTCGGCTGCGTCGGCGGCTTCGGCCTCGGCGGCCTTCTGGATGGCTTCGGCGTGGGCCTTGCCGGCGGCGACGCCCGCCTCATAGGCGGCGGCAGTCTTGTCGGCGGCCTCCTCGTCCTGCTCGGCGTCCTCGGCCACGTCCACCGTGACCTTGACGGGGAACTCCTTGCCCAGCTTCTTGGCCAGGACGGCGACGCCCAGGCCGGCGGCGGCGACAGCGGTCACTGCGCCCAACAGTTGGAATATAGCTCTCATCTGCAACCTCCTTATGCTCTTGAAACGGTTATGCTCACCGGCCGCAGCCGGGGACGGAACGGGTTAGGAGAAGGCGACCACGTCGTTCAGCGGCTTGTGGGCCGGCTCGACAGAGGTGGCGCTCAGGACGGGGCCCTTGCCCCGGTAGATGTTGTGGAACTTGTAGCTGACCCGGGCGGTCACCGTCACCCAGCTGCGCTGTTCGAGAGCCTTGTAGCCCTCGTAGACGCAGGGAAAGCCCACAAACTGGATGTCCTGCACGCAGCAGGTCATGGCGAAACGGCCGGGGACGAAGCTGTTCTTGCCGGCGCGGCTGGTCTGGCAGACCTGCGCCAGAAACCGGACCGTCTTGCCCACATACTTCTGGGGGTCCTCCTGGCAGTCCAGATACCAGATGCCGAAGTCGTCGTCCCCGATCTCGATGACCGGGGCGTCGATGTCGAAGGGCAGCGGGTCGGGGATGTCGTCGTAGGCGACGCTGCCGTCGGCAAACTCGTAGGCGATGTCGCACCGGCGGGACGCCTGCCGCACCAGGCGGTGCAGCTCCTGGCGGGCCTCGTCGGTGTTCACCTTCTCGGCGCGGTTAAAGACGATCAGCTCGCTGCGGGCGATCTTGTCCAGCATCAGGCTGCGCATGGCGTTGTCCCGGGCGTAGGTCAGGGCGGTGGCGCCGTCGGCGGTGGCGATCACCTGATAGATCAGCCAGTTCGGCGGCAGGGCGTCGGCCAGGTCCTGCAAAAGCCACATCCCATTGTACTCGATGATGACCCGGCCTGCGCCGGTCTCCTTTTCGAGGTTGGCCAGGTTCTGGGCGTTCAGCTCGGATTTATCTTCCAGCACCCGGACGCTGGTGCCGGGGAAGGCGAACTTCTCGGGCTTGTACTCGACTTCGCCTTCCTCGCAGACCAGCAGCAGGGTCTTGTCCCCCGAATCGAAGTTGGGGTCTTCAAAGGTCTCCTGGATAAAGGTGGTCTTGCCGCTTTCGAGGAAGCCCACAAACAGGTAGACCGGTATTTCTTTTGCCATAAGCGGGCTGTCTCCTTACACGTTGAAGAGTTTTGCGATGCCGGCTTCGTCCAGCTTGGAGCCGATGACCACCAGCTTGCCGCCGACATCGGCCCGGCGGGTGCGGATCTCCCGCTCGCCGGGGACGTAGTCGAACTCCAGCCAGCCGTCGGCGCCGCCGTTCACAATGCCCTTGGAGCGCAGGATGGTGCCGTACTTGCCGCTCTCCAGCTCGTCGAGGGCGTGTTCGACGGCGGCGCGGGTGATGACGCGGGCCGTCTCGACGCCCCAGCTGGTGAACACCTCGTCGGCGTCGTGGCCGTCGTGGTGATGATGGTGATGGTGGCAGCAGTGGCCGTGCTCGTGGTCGTGGCCCTCATGCTCCTCGTGGTCGTGGTGGCAGTGTTCGTGCTCTTCCTCGTGATCGTGGTCGTGATGGCAGCAGTGGCCGTCCTCGTCGTGGTCATGATGGTGATGATGCTCCTGCTCGTCCTCCTCGTCCTCGCCGTCGTGGTGATGGTGGCCGCAGCTGCACACCCCGTTCTCGTCGTAGTGGTGGTGATGCTCGTGCTCCTCGTCCTCTTCGGCGTGGGCGGCGTTGGCTTCGGCAGCCATGGCCAGCAGCTGGGCGACAAAGTCGTTCTTCTGGGACATGGCGGTCAGGATCTGCTCGCCGGTCAGGTCATCCCACGGGGTGGTGACGATGGTGGCGGTTGGGTTTTTCTCCCGCAGCAGGGCCACGGCGGCGGCCACCTTGTCGGGGTCGGCGCTGCCGGTGCGGCTGAGCAGGATGCAGCTGGCGTGGGAGACCTGGTCGTTGTAGAACTCACCGAAGTTCTTCATATACAGCTTGACCTTGTTGACGTCGGCCACCGTCACAAAGCTGGACAGCTCGACGTCCAGATGCTCGGCCACCGCCTCGACGGCGCGGGTCACGTCGGACAGCTTGCCGACGCCCGACGGCTCGATCAGGATGCGGTCGGGGTGGTACTGCTCCACCACCTTGCGCAGCGCCTCGCGGAAGTCGCCCACCAGGGAGCAGCAGATGCACCCGGCGTTCAGCTCGTTGATCTTGATGCCCGACTCTTCCAGAAAGCCGCCGTCGATGCCGATCTCGCCGAACTCGTTCTCGATCAGCACCACCTGCTGCCCCTGGAAGGACTCACGGATCAGCTTCTTGATCAGGGTCGTCTTGCCCGCGCCCAAAAAGCCAGAAAAAATGTCGATCTTGGTTGCCATATCAATAATGCCTCGTTTTCTTCTCACTCTATCTGTGTGACAACAGGGGCGCTTGCCCCCGCAAACTTCATACATCTTTATTATAACAAACCTGTCAATGCCCGAAACGGCGTTTTGCGGAATATTTTGTAAATTTTTTGCGACCGCCCGGCCCCGATTGCATTCTGCGGGCCGGAATGCTACAATAAGGGGAGCAAACCGACGCCGCCGGGCGTTCTTCCCGGCATATTATGCAGAAAGAAGGCTTTTGCTATGTCTACTGTCAGCGAACGGCTGGCCGCCCTCCGCAGCGCGATGCGCGATGCCGGGGTGGCCGCCTATCTCATCCCCACCGGGGACCCCCATTCCAGCGAGTACCTGCCCGCCCACTACAACAGCCGGGAGTACTTTTCCGGCTTTACCGGCGAGAATTCCACCCTGGTGGTCACTCTGACCAGGAGCGCCCTCTGGGCCGACGGCCGGTTCTTTGTCCAGGCCGAAAAGCAGCTGGCCGGCACCGAGATCGAGCTGATGCGGATGGGCGAGCCGGGGGTGCCCACCGTCGAGCAGTACTGCGCCGACGCCCTGGCCGAGGGCGAAAAGCTGGGCCTGTGCGGCCTGACCGCCTCCTGCCAGCTGGTGCGCGGGCTGCAGAAGGTGCTGGACCCCAAGGGGGTGGCCGTTGTCACCCTCAATCTGGAGGACGAGCTGTGGACCGAGGGCCGGCCCCCGCTGCCCGCCACCCCCGCCTGGCTGCTGCCGGCTGAATACGCCGGGGCCACCCCCGCCGAAAAGCTGGCCCGCCTGCGCCAAAAGCTGGCCGAGCTGGGCTGCACCGCCCAGATGGTGGGCAAGCTGGATAACCTCGCCTGGCTGCTCAACCTGCGGGCGATGGACATCGAGTGCACCCCCTACGCCATGGCCTACTGCTTCGTCACCGAAAAGGAGGCCGTCCTCTTCATCAACAGCGAGCGGCTGGCCCCCGAGGCCGCCGAAGAGCTGGCCGCCTGCGGCGTCCGGCTGGCCGGCTACGACGAGGTGCTCAGCTTCCTGGCAAACTACAGCGAGCCCCAGACCGTCCTGGCCGAGCCCGCCTCGGTCAACTACGCGGTGTTCAGCGCGCTGGAACAGAACCCCGCCTTCACCGTCAAGAGCCTGGCCGACCCCCTGCTGCCCATGAAGGGGGTCAAGAACGAGACCGAGCTGGCCCACGCCCGCGAGTGCCACATCCGGGACGGGGTGGCCATGGTCCGCTTCCAGAAAGAGCTGGAGGAGCGCCTGGCCGCCGGCGAGACCCTGACCGAGCTGACGGTGGACGAGATCCTGCACAAGTACCGCAGCGAACAGGACAAGTTCCTGGTCGAGAGCTTCGGCACCATTGCGGCCTACGGCCCCAACGCGGCCATGATGCACTACCACGCCACCGAGGCCGACCGCGCCGTCCTTGAGCGGAAGGGCTTCCTGCTGGTGGACTGCGGCGGCACCTACCTCGACGGCACCACCGACATCACCCGCACCTATCCCCTCGGCCCCCTGACCGAGGAAGAGCGGCTGTGCTACACCTGGACGCTGCAGAGCCACATCGACATCGCCAAAGCGGTCTGGCTGGATTACTGCACCGGCCAGATGCTGGACAGCATCGCCCGCGCGCCGCTCTGGCAGCATCTGATCAACTACCGCTGCGGCACCGGCCACAGCGTCAGCTTTGTGGGCAACGTCCACGAAGGGCCCCAGAGCCTCAACCCCCGCAACCAGGTGGTGTTTGAGCCGGGCATGACCATCACCGACGAGCCCGGCGTCTACGAGGGCGGCCGGCTGGGCATCCGGATCGAGAACGAGCTGGAATGCCGCGAAAAGATGGTCAACCAGTACGGGCGGTTCCTCTGCTTTGAGCCGCTGACCTGGGTGCCCATCGCCACCAGCCCCATCGAGCCCGGCGTTCTGACCCGCGATCAGCTCGACTGGCTGAACGCCTACCACCGCCGCGTCTTTGCGCAGCTGGCCCCCCGCCTGACCGACGAGGAGCGGGACTGGCTGGCCGGCAAGTGCGCGGCCATCGGCGCCTGACCGCCCCTATTCTCACAGCAAAAACCGGAGCCGGCCCCGCAAAGGCCAGCTCCGGCTTTGATTTTGACTTCATCCGTCCGCCCGCCGGGCCGCTTCGGCGGTCAGGCTGTCCCACTTTTCCATCGCCTCCGAAACCGCGTCGGTCAGCAGACCCGAGGGCTGGTTGCTCTCGGCAATGTCCACCAGATAGCGGTAGATGGCCGCCCGGTTCTGCTCGTAGAGGCCCAGTTTTTCGTAGAGGGCCTTGTAGTAGGGGAAAACGGTGGTCTTCATCTTGACGATGGCCGCCGGGCTGACCTGGGTGTGGATGATGCTCTGCGGGTTCTGCACATAGTAGTAGCCGGGGGTGTCGATGGAGACGAACCGGCTGGCATACTGGATGTACTGCAGGTTGAAGACCAGGTCCTCGGCCCAGTGGATGGTGCTGACAAAAAAGATCTCGTTTCGGGTCAGGATGTCCCGGCGGTAGAGCTTGTTCCACAGCACGCTGTAATAGTAGGAGGCGGGCTTGTCCATCAGATGGAGGGCAAAGCTGTCGGTGTCGTAGAGGCCGGGGGCCAGAAAGTTATAGGTCCGCACCTCGGGGGCCGGCTCGGGTCCGTCCTCCTCGCCGGGCAGCAGCCCGGACAGCTTTTCCCGCAGGCGGCGGCCGGGGGCCGCGGCGCGGGGGATGACCATCTTGTAGGGCGCGATGACGAGGTCGGCGGCGTTTTCCTCCGCCGCCCGGACCAGACTCTCGGTATAGCCGGGGTCGAGGTAGTCGTCGCTGTCCACAAACTGGATATACTTCCCCTCGGCCAGCTTGAGGCCAAGGTTGCGGGTGTCCGACACCCCGGAGTTGTCCTTGTCCACCAGCAGGATGCGGCTGTCCACCTTGCGGTACATTTCGCAGACCGGCAGGCTGACGTCCTTCGAGCCGTCGTTGAGGATGATGAGCTGAAAATCCCGGCAGCTCTGGGCCCGGATGCTCTCGATGCAGCGGGCAATATGGTTTTTGGCGTTATACACTGGCAGAATGATGCTGACCAGCGGCTGGTTCGGATGTTGCATTCCGGCAGTTTCCTTTCCTGATTTGATCTTGAGCGGCCCCGCGGGGCAGGAGGTCGAACGATGCTCTTTCATATCGCAGTCTGCGCCGGGGACCCGGCCCTGCGGACAGTGCTGCGGCGGCACTGCGAGGATTACTTTGCCCGCCGGGCGGACGGCTGCGCCGTCGAACTCTTCGACAGCCCGGCGGCCCTGCTGGAACAGGACGCCGCCGGCGGCCGGTACGAGCTCTACCTTGTCGAGCTTGCGGGGACGGCCGGGGCGCTGCCGTTCGGGCTTGCCGCCGCGATGGAACTGCGGCAGCGGGGCCGCCGGGCCCCTCTGGCCTTTGCGGCCCGCAGCCCGGCCTGGGCCTACTACGCCTTCCGGGCCGATGCCATGCAGTACCTGCTCTGCCCGGTGCGGTACGAGATGATCGCCGCCCTGCTCGACCGGGCCGTCCAGCCCGAATACGCCCCCGCCCTGGCCCTGCCCACGGCGGCGGGGCTGCGGGTGCTGCCCTTTGCCCGGATCGAATATGTCGAGTGTACCCAGCACATCGTCCATTTCCACCTGACCACCGGGGAGGCGGTGGCCTCGCTGTCCCAGCGGGCCCCCTTTCTGCGGCTGGCCGCGCCGCTGCTGGCCGACGGGCGGTTTGTCCAGACCCACCGGTCCTATCTGGTCAACCTGGCCGAGGTGCGGCTGGTCGCGCCCGGCGAGGTGCAGACCGTCACCGGGGCCCGGCTGCCCCTGCCCCACGGGCGAGAGGCCGCCGTCCGGCAGGCCCTGGCCGATTGGCACGGCGGTGCCTTCGGGGGTTAGACCCGGCCCCAGTCCAGCTGGGCCCAGCTGGTCAGAAACTGACTGCTGGCCGCCCGGATGGCCCCCTCGTCGGGGGCGCTGGCCGCATCGGCCACCCCGATGACGGTAAAGCCGGCGTCGTGGGCGGTCTTGGCCGCGTAGAGGGCGTCCTCGCAGACGACGCAGCCGGACGGGTCGCTGCCGCCCAGACGGCCCAGCGCCTCAAAAAAGACGTCGGGGTGGTGTTTCGAGTTGTCGTTGCCGGCCGTCAGGACGAACTGGAATTTATCCAGCACCCCCAGCCGGCCCAGCACCCGCTCGCACATGAACTGCCAGGTGGCCGAGCAGACGCACATCCTGGCCCCCTCGGCCTGGAGGCGGTCCAGCACGTCGGCCACCCCCGGCTTGAGGCTGACCCCCCGGTAGAGCCGGTCGATTGCATCGACGGCGGCCCGGGTGTAGCTGTCGATGGTCAGGGGCAGGTCGTACGTCGTGATGAGGTACTGCGCCGTTTCCACCGCGCTCATGGGCAGCAGCACCCGGCCCAGGTCGGGCGCGGGGGTGCGGCCAAAGCCCCGCACCAGCTCATAGGGCGCCTCGGCCCAGATGGGCATACTGTCGGTCAGGGTGCCGTCCATATCAAAAATCCAATAGCGATGCTGCATCGTGTTCCCCTCCTGCGGCGCCGCAGTGCGCCGTTTTCCCCGATTATACACGATGCGCTGCCAGATGTAAAGCGACGAAAAGGCCCCCGCCGTCCGGTTGAGACGGCGGGGGCCTTGTTTGTATTCGGCAGGGCCTATTCGGTCGGCGGGCCCTCGCGGGCGGGGGTCGCCTCCGCCTCGACCAGGGCCTTTTTGACGCTGAGCAGGTTCTGCGGGCCCATCGAAAAGCTGCGCAGCCCCATGTGCAGGTACTGCACCGCGTTGGCCGGGTCGCCCACGGCCAGGCCGCAGATGCTGACCGGGATGCCCTTGGCCTCGGCGGCGTCCACCGTCATCCGGATCAGCTTGTACATGGCCTTGCTGGTGGGCTGGAAGTACCGCTCGGCGCTGGTCACCTCGCGGCCGGCGGCGTGGGTGTACTGGGTCAGGTCGTTGGTGCCGATGACGAAGAATTCGCACCCGTGCCGGACAAAGTCCTCGGCGGTGAGGCAGGCCGCCGGGATGCTGAGCATGATCCCGAAGGGGACGTCGGGCTTATAGGCCACCCCCCGCTCTTCCAGGTTGCGGCGGCAGTGGCTGACCAGCCGCATGGCCTCGTCCCAGTCGGCCACGTTGGTCACCATGGGGAACATGATCCGCAGCGGGCCGATGGCCCCCGCACGCAGCAGGGCGCGGATCTGGTTTTCAAACCGGCGGGGCTGCCGCAGGCTGGAGCGGATGCCCCGCATCCCGAGGTGGGCCGACTGGTCCCCCCTGTAGACGTTGGAGAGGGTGCGGTCGGACCCGAAATCAAAGGTGCGGACGGTGATGGGCTTGCCCCCCGCCGCCGCGATGCAGGCCACGTAGTAGTAGAACTGCTCCTGCTCGTCGAAGGTGTTGCCGGCCAGGATCTGGTAATCGCTGCGCAGCAGCCCCACCCCCGCCGCGCCCGACTGCAGGGCACTGCCGATGTCCTCGGGGCCAAAGCAGTTGGCCAGCAGCTCGAAGGGCGCGCCGTCCCTTGTGCGGCAGGGCATGGTGCGGACGGGCGCTTCGAGGGTGTCCTCCTCGGCCTGCTGGCGGGCGCAGATCCGGCCCACCGCCAGCTGCCGGGTGTCGGCGTCGGGGTCGAGGATGCAGGTCCCCTTGTCGGCGTCCAGCACCACGATCCGGCCGTCGCAGTCGTCCAGAAAGTCCCGTCCCACCTGGATGATGCTGGGGATCCCTCTTGCCCGGGCAATAATGGCCGCGTGGCTGAGGGTGCTGCCCTCCGAGGTGATGATGCCCAGGATCATCCCCGAGGGGATGCTGAACAGGTCGCTGGGCATCAGCTTGTCCGCCGCCAGGATGACGGGGTGGTCGAGGGTGAGCAGGACCCGCGGCCGCCCGGCCAGGATGTTGACCACCCGCTGGGTGGCGTCCAGAATATCCACGTTGCGCAGCTGCAAATAGGCGTTGTCGGTCATGGCCAGCATCTTGTCGGCGTAGCGCTGGCCCACCCGGTTCATGGCTTCGGCCGCGCCGGTGCCGGCCTGTATGTAGGAGCGCACCTCCCCCATGAAGGTGTCGTCCTCCAGCAGCATACTCTGGAAGGTGAAGATGGCCTGTTCGCTGGCCGCCGACTGTCCGGCCATCGAATCGAGCTCGTTCTGGGCGATGCGGACCGCCTCTTCCAGCACCAGCAGCTCCTTTTCGGGGCTGTGCTGGCTGCGGTTGAAGAGGTAGGTCTCCCGTTTGAGCAGGCTGACCTGCCCAAGCACCAGCCCCGGCGAAACGGATTTGCCCTGATACTGCTTCATGCGATCACCTCCGGCACCAGCGGCCCTGTCAGCGCCCGGCGGACAAGGGCCTGCAAGAACAGATGGGGCAGCAGCGCGGCCCGGGCGGCCAGCGCGGCGCTGCCTGCATTTTTTTCGCCCTGCTCGAACAGGGGGTCAAAGCCGGCCAGCCGCCCGGCGTCGCAGGCGGCGAGGAAGGCCTCTTCCAGTTCGGCCACCGTGTACAGCCGGGCCGGGTCCACCCCGGCGGCCTCGGCGGCCGCTTCCAGCGGGGCGAGGGGCTCGTCTTTCCAGCCGGCGAGGGCCAGGGCCAGCGCCGCCGGGATGTGGGCGGCCGGCCAGCGGGCCTTCACCGCCTCCTGCAGGGGGTCGAAGCGGGCGCGGAACTCGGCGGCGGCCGCCTCCCCGCCGGGCAGGGCGACCGGGTAGGCGTCCCCCCGCACCCGCCCAAAGGCGCGCAGGGTGTCGTAATAGCCCAAGGTCATGTTCCGCCGGGCGACGGCGGGGTCAAAGCGCAGGATGTCCCCCAGCTCCCAATGGCTGCGGATGACGGTGGTGGGCAGCCCCGTCCGGTTGGGTTTGGTAAAGCCCAGGCCCTCCAGATCGACGCAGACCAGCTCCTCCGCGCCCAGCCGGGCGGCCAGCCCGGTAGGCATATTGTTGGAGTAGCCGCCGTCGAGGTACTCGACCCCGTCGATGCTGCGGGCCGGCATGGCCGGGTAAAAGGCCGCCGACGCCAGCAGGTAATCGGCCAGCTGCCCCTGCGGGATCTCGTCGAGGGTCAGCTCGCGGGGGCGCAGGCCGCGCTTTTCCACCGTCACCAGCCCGAACCGCACCGGCGAGGCCCGCAGCGCGTCCTCGTCCAGCACCCGGGCCACAATGCCCTCCAGCGGGGAGATATCCAGCCCGCCCTCGGCCACGAACTGCCGCACCACCTCGCCCCACGCGCGGGGGCCGGCGGCCGGGTCGGGCAGCTCCATCACGTCCTCGCTGCGGATGGTCAGCCACATATCCCGGGCCGTCTCGTACTGGCCCAAAACATACATGGCGCCGTTCAAACAGCCGACGCTGGTGCCGGTGACGGCCCCGGCCGTCCACCCCAGCTCGTCCAGCGCCCGCCAGACCCCGACCTGATAGCTGCCCCGGGCTCCGCCCCCGGCCAGCACCAGCCCGCGGCAGACCTTTGCCGCTGTATCCATCTGCAGCCCTCCCTTGCCGGACTGTACCGCCCGTTGATTCTGTATTTAGTATAACATAGATTCTTGAAATTTCTGCCTCTGCGGCGGTACGCAGAGTGTACAAAGTTCAGGGAGAGGTTTGGAAGGTGGTATGTTAGAGAGCCAAATTATGCCTGTGGGTTTGAGCCATCTTTGTGGTAAAGCGAAAAAATCGTTCTCCTATGGCTTAGTTCGCCATACAAGAACGGTTATCAAGTATCTGTGTATTTTTAGTGGTCCTCGTTTAATATCCCTGATATTCTGGATTGTGACAGCCTAAACACTTTTGCAAGAAACATTTGTGTCAATTCTTCCTCATGATACAGGCGTCGAATTTCTTTGTTTCGCGACTTTTTATCATAAACTTCTCGTATAATAACTTCTTTTCTATAGATTGTCATTCCGTTGTCAGTCATTACAAAAAACCGTTTGCTTCCATCAGGATAATCGACTTGCAATTCCACTCTTCTACACACATAATCGTCATTATAACATACGTTCCTAATAATCCCATCTCCAGCCATACGTCTCAACGCATCCTGATTAAAAGGAATCATTGAAAAATCCACAACGACATTCTCCTTTCTGTAAAAACAATGCGGGGC
>DXHQ01000061.1 GCA_019113345.1 Candidatus Faecalibacterium intestinigallinarum | reverse complement strand
ACATAATCGTCATTATAACATACGTTCCTAATAATCCCATCTCCAGCCATACGTCTCAACGCATCCTGATTAAAAGGAATCATTGAAAAATCCACAACGACATTCTCCTTTCTGTAAAAACAATGCGGGGCTGACCTCTCGGCCAGCCCCGCAGAGGGACCCTATCTTTCGTGACGCAAAAGTTCTTTTGTTTTGGTGCGATCAACAACAGAAGGAACTATGGTGAGTAATTCCTTTTTTGTCGTCACATGAAAAGGGTGGAGCTTTTGGACTAACTGGCTTTGATGCTTGTCAGTCCCTTATATCAATCCCGGTCATGGTGCTACCGTGACTGTTATAAGTACGTACGGGAATTAAACTCAGGCCACAGTACGGGTAATCTGGACAGCAACGATGTGCATACCAATACCGTGGTTAGCCTCAAGGTAACGGCTGGCAACGCTCACAGAGCCATTGTACTCGTAGTGCAGCGTAGTAGCATCAACGCCCTCATTGATGTCAGCAGAGTTGTCGTCATCAATGCGCAGCTGCTCAATCTCCCAGTTAACTTCGTCAGCAACCTGCTTCACAGCGGCATCCGCACTCAAAGTACCATCGACAGCGTACAGCATAACGACAGTTTCATCATCAAACTCATTGTACGCAGGGACCAGCTGAGCAAAAGCAGTGCTCTGAGACACCGCACCCATCTCACCAGCAATCACAGAGAGATCACCAGCAGGAACGTTGTTAAAAATGCCCATGTTGTTCATCAGGAAATACGAAGTATCAAAGTTCACAACCGTGCGAATGTTGCTAGCTGCACGGATAGCAGTAGTAAAGTCAATGATGGTAGCGCTGCCCAGATTCTCGATGGCAGTGTTCAGATCAGCAGACAGATCAGCATCATCGCTCATGTTGATCTTGTACTGAGCCAGAGAGCTCAGCCGAGAATTGAAGACTTCAGACTTGCCGCCCTCAGTAGCAACAGGGGTAGAAGGAGTGGTGGGAACGGAGTTAGCATTGGCCTCAGCGCAGCCAGCCAGCATAGACATAGCCATAACGCCAGCGAGAGCCAGGGAAACAATCTTCTTGAGTTTCATAGTGAATTTTTCCTCCTTATGGTGTATAAAAGATAGAGACCCAAAACAGGCTGAAAGGAAGGTCCTTTCCTTTCAAAGGCATTATAGCATACCCCCCGTGTCAAGGCCCGATTTACTATTTTTTCGTTTTTGCTTTCTTTTCTTTATCCCGCGCCGGAGGCGCGAGAGTATATTTTGATTTTTGCTCGTCGTTTTATGTATATTTATGTGTTCTGTCTCTATTTTTTGTAGAGCGTGCGGCTTTGACACCCCTCTCAGTCTCGCCGCCCTTGCGGGCGTCTCGCCAGCTCCCCCACGGGGGGAGCCAAGTCACCATCGTCAACAGCGGCAAAGTTGGCGGTCAGGCAAAGCTAAAGAAAAGTTTGCCTCACCGCAAAGTTTCTCTCTGTTTACGGGCGTAACTTGGCTCCCCCTGCGGGGGCACGAACAGCGACCGCGTCCTGCGGACGAAACAGGGAGCTGTGAGTGGCGCAGCGCTCCGATTTTTGCAAAGGCATTCATGCCTGCGGCAAAAATGGCTAAGCGCAAGAGGAGCTGGCACAGGGTGCTCAAGCTCCCTGTGACTGAGAGGGCCGCAAAAAGAAAAGCGCCCGCTTTCGCGGACGCTCTCATCCGGCCTTTCAGCCGGTTTTTGCATTTGTATAATTTTTCCAGAAAAGAAAATGTCACAGCCCTTCCATCCACCCCGTCAGCTCTGCGTAAAACTTTCCCACATGCGCGCCGTCCAGCAGGCGGTGGTTCAGTTCCAGGCTGAGATGGAGGATGGTGCGCTCCCCTTCCTCCTGCCAGCGCCCCCAGGTCACCCGGGGGATGGAGTCGGCGGGGTCGGCGTCCCGCTCGTTGGTGACGGCGGTCAGGGGGAACCACGGCAGGCAGGAAAAGTAGACCAGTTCGTCCTCCGCCCAGGGGCCATGGGTGATAAAGGCGGTCTGCGCCGCCGACTTTTCCTTGGCCCGGCGGCAGAAATCGGCCGGGTCCTCCCCGGCTTCGAGGGTGACGATGTGGAACTGCTCGCTGCCGGGGTGCAGGTCGGTAAAACTGGGGACCAGCCGGTCCACCTTGACGATCTGCCCGCCCCGGTCCTTGTAGAGGAAAGCATCCACCCGCTCCATCGCCCGGGTGACGCCGTAGACCATGGCCGGGTAGAAGGATACCCCCTCCCGCCTGCACCAGGCCCGCAGGCCCGTCACATCCACCGGGAAGGTCAGGGCGTAAAACGGGTGGGCCAGCCCGGCGAAAAAGTCGTAGATCTCCCGCCGGGGCCAGGTGTTTTTGTCGATGACGGTCATAGGCACCTCTCCTTTTTGGCACCAGTATACCAGAAGCCGGGCGGCTTGCCAAGCCTCAGAGCCAGCTGTGGTATTTCTTGATGTAGAAAGCCTTGACCGCGCTCTCCACCAGGATGTAGCCGGCCGCCACCCCGGCCAGCATGGCAAAGCAGCCGCCCGGCAGGGCGGTCAGGCCCAGCCCCTCGGCCAGCGGGGTGAAGGGCAGAAGGGTGACCGCCGCGATGCCGGCCGCTGTCAGGGCGGTCAGGGCGGCCGACGCCCGGCTTTCGACAAAGGGGGTCCGCGCGGTGCGCACCATGTGGATGACCAGCGTCTGGGTCCACATGGACGCCACAAACCACCCGGTCTGGAAAAGGGCGGCCCAGGCGTCCCGGGCGGCGGGGTCGGTCAGCTGGCTGTACAGTCTGCCGCCGGCGGCCGCCGGGCAGAAGATAAAGTACATGGCCAGAAAGACCGCGATGTCAAACACCGAGCTGACCGGCCCGTTCCAGAGCATGAAGCGCAGGATGCCCCCGGCGTCCCACCGGCAGGGGGCGCGGAGATATTCGGGGTCCACCCTGTCCCAGGAAATAGCGGTGCAGGTCAGGTCGTAGATCAGGTTCAGCAGGATCAGCTGCAGCGCGGTCATGGGCAGGAAGGGCAGGAAGGCGCTTGCCGCCAGCACCGACAGCATATTGCCGAAGTTGGAGGCCACCGTCATCTTGATGTACTTCATCATGTTGGCGTAGGTCCTGCGCCCCGACAGCAGCCCCTGCTCCAGCACCATCAGGTCCTTGTCCAGCAGGACGATGGAGGCCGACTCCTTGGCCACGTCGACGGCGGTGTCCACCGAGATGCCCACGTCGGCGGCCCGCAGGGCGGCCGCGTCGTTGATGCCGTCCCCCATGTAGCCCACGCAGTGGCCGCTCTCCCGCAGCAGCCGCACCACCCGGGCTTTCTGCGCCGGGGACAGCTTGGCAAAGACTGAGACCTCCCCGGCCCGCTCGGTCAGTTCGTCGTCGGTCAGCGCGTCGATGTCGCCGCCCAGCAGGATCTGTTCGGCGGGCAGGCCCACCTGCGCGCAGATGGCTTTGGTCACCTTCTCGTTGTCGCCGGTCAGCACCTTGACCGCGACGCCGCAGCCGTGCAGCGCCCGGATGGCGTCCGGCGCCGACGCCTTGGGCGGGTCGAGAAAGGCCAAAAATCCGATCAGCACCATCTCGCACTCGTCCGCCGCCGAGAACTGCCCCACCGGGGCGGGGTTGCTCTTCTGCGCCACCGCGATCACCCGCATTCCATCGGCGTTCAGCCGGTCGGCCTGCGCCAGCGCCTGCCGGCGGACCTGGTCGGTCAGGGGCAGGGCCCTGCCGCCCCGCTCGGCCCAGGCGCAGCAGTCCAGCATCTCTTCCACCGCGCCTTTGGTCACCATCTGGGTCTTGCCGGCCCTGTCGCAGACCACCACGCTCATCCGGCGGCGCTCAAAGTCGAAGGGCACCTCGTCCACCTTGCTGTAGTTTTCCGCGATGGCTTCGGCCCCCAGCTGCCGCTGCTTTTCGATGACGGCCAGGTCGATCAGGTTTTTCAGCCCGGTCTGAAACCAGCTGTTCAAAAAGGCGTGCCGCAGCACCCGGTCGTCCGGGTTGCCGTCGATGTCCATGTGCATCTCAAGCACCACCCGGTCCTGGGTCAGCGTCCCGGTCTTGTCGGTGCAGAGGATGTCCACCGAACCCAGGTTCTGGATGGCGTTCAGATTCTTGATGATGACTTTCTGCCGGCTCATCTCAAGGGCGCCCTTGGCCAGCGAGGTGGTCACGATCATGGGCAGCATCTCGGGGGTCAGTCCCACCGCCACCGAGATGGCAAAGAGCAGCGCTTCCATCCAGCTGCCCTTGGTGAAGCCGTTCAGCAGCAGCACCGCCGGCGCCATCACCGCCATAAAGCGGATCAGCAGCTTTGTCACCCCGCCGATCCCCTTGTCAAAGGCGGTCTTGGGGGGCTTGTCCCCCATGGTGCGGGCGATGGAGCCGAACATGGTCCCCGCCCCCACCGCCACCGCGACGGCGCGGGCGCTGCCGCTGACCACGGTGCTGCCCTGAAAGGCCAGGCACCCCGCGTCGGTCAGCGGCAGGGCGGCGCTCTCCGCCCCCGCCGGCGCGCCGGTCTTTTCCACCGGCTCGCTCTCGCCGGTCAGCGCCGCCTGGCTGATGAACAGGTCCTTCGCGCTCAGGATGCGCAGGTCGGCCGGGACCATGTCCCCCGCCGACAGGTGGACGATGTCCCCCACCACCATCTCTTCCATCGGCAGCTCCTGCCGGACGCCATCCCGCTCGATGCAGGCGGTGGTGTGGATCATGGCGGTCAGCTGTTCGGCCACATTGCCGCTGCGGGTCTCCTGCACAAAGCGCAGCACCCCCGATACCGCCACCATCACGGTGATGATCCCCACCGTCATAAAGTCCCGCTGTCCCGCCGGCGCAAACAGGATGTCGGTGCAGGCCGACACCGCCGCCAGCAGCAGCAATACCAGCGAGAACGGGTCGGCAAAGGCTTCCATCAGCCGCCGGGGCGCGCGCTTGCGCCGGGGCCGCGCCAGCGCGTTGGGGCCGTACTTCTCCCGGGCGGCCTCGGCCTGCTCTTCGGTCAGGCCGGCCGGGGCGGCGTCCAGCCTGGCCAGCAGTTCGGTCTCGGTGCAGCCGGCCGCCTCCCGCAGCCACCCGTCCGAGCGGTTTGCGGCCGTGATCCTGGCCGCCGCGTATGCCTTCATCCATTTCATCATCATGGGTCGTCCCTCCTCGTCTTGTCCGTTTCAAGGGGCGGGAGGGCGCAAAAAAGCGCCCGCCTCTGCCGGTTCTGGCAGAACGCGGGCGCGCAAAGGCGCACGGAACTAAGGGGTCGGCCTGGAGCGCCCGTCCCCTCTCCGTACTGTCTGCCGCCGGCGGTCTGCCCGCTTTGGTCTACTGCAGGGGTCCATCGCGCTCACTCCTTTCCACACATAAAAAACCCGCCGGTCCCAGGATAGGACAAGCGGGCGGAGGAAAATACAAGAAGATTGTTCGCCTGAGCTTTAGCTTTACAGGGCGGTGTAACTGCATTATGAAGCGCCTTGTATCCGACGCCTCCTGTTCAGACCTGCGCATGGTGTCTCCACCATTTTGCGGCAGCAGCCCATATCCCTGTAGGAGCCTTACCTATCAAACCATCTATAGTGTACCATACATTTCATCCTACGTCAACGATTGGTTTATGAAAATCGTGTGAAATCTCACGCTGCGGCGTGTTCCAGCATCCCCTTCCGGCGCAGCCAGACAAAGGCGATGACGCAGACCGCCACCGACAGGCCCGACCCCGCCGCCGCGGCGCAGCCCATCGGCAGCAAAGTGTCGGGGAAAAGCTGCGACATGAAAAACGCCCCCGGGATCCGCACCAGCACGATGGAAAGGGCATTGTGCAGAAAGGAGACCCCCGACCTGCCGTAGGCGCAGAAATACCCGCTGAAGCTGAAGTGCACCCCCGCGAACATGCAGTCCCAGATGTACCCCCGGATGTACTGGCTGCCGGCTTTTACCACGGCGGGGGTGGCGTCAAAGACGGCCACGATGTTCCCCGCCAGCAGCTGCACCGCCGCCCCCACCGCCAGCCCAAAGCCGAGGCAGAGGATGACGGCATAGCGCAAAGTCTGCACCGCCCGCTCGTCCTTGCCGGCGCCGGCGTTCTGCGCCGCCAGCGCCGACACGGTGGACAGCATCGAGGAGGGCACCAGAAAGACAAAGCTGATGACCTTTTCGACGATGCCGACGGCCGCGGCGTCGTTCAGGCCGCGGTTGTTGGCGATGATGGTGATGAGGATGAAGGAGACCTGAATAAACCCGTCCTGCAGCGCCACCGGCACCCCCACCTTCAAGATGGGCTCCAGGACCTCCCGCCGGGGCCGGAAGCAGGCTTTCCTCAGCGGCAGCCCGGTTTTCTGCCGGCGGATGACGGCCAGCGCCGTCACCACGCTCAGGGTCTGGGACAGGGTGGTGCCCAGCGCCGCGCCGGCGGGGCCCATCCCCATCCCCCCGATGAAGAGATAATCCAGCCCGATGTTGGCCGCGCAGGCCACCGCCACAAAGTACATGGGGCTCTTGGAGTCCCCCAGCCCCCGGAAGATGGAGCTGATGATGTTGTAGGCCGTGATAAAGGGGATGCCCACAAAGCAGATGGTCAGGTACTGCACCGTCCCCTCCACCGCCTCGGCGGGGGTGGACATGACGGCCGCGATGGGCCGCACCAGCACAAGCAGCACCGCCGTCAGCACCAGCGACACCGCCATGAACAGGGTGGCGCTGTTGCCCACCGCCAGAGCGGCCCGCTCGTGCTCCTCGCCGCCCACCGCCCGTCCGATGGTGATGGTGGCCCCCATGGCCAGCCCCACGATCATCACGGTCAGCATGTGCATCACCTGACTGCCGATGGACACCGCCGTGATATCGGCCGTGCCGCTGAACTGCCCGATGATGAACAGATCGGCCATCCCGTACAGGGTCTGCAAAAAGTAACTCAGCAGATACGGCAGCGAAAAGCGCACAATGTTCTGCAGCACCCCGCCGCTGGTCAGATTCTTTTCCATACCATCCCTCTCTTTCGCGTTCGCTTTATTATAATAAATCGCCAGAGAGGAATTGTCAAGAGCCGCGGCCGCGCCAAACTCAGGCCGCCCCGAAGATCTTCATCTGTTCCTTATAGATGTGCACAAAGTAGACGCCCTCGGCGATGGCCGTGATAGTCCAGGAGCAGACAAAGAGCAGGTAGAGGGACAGCAGGGTGCCGAAGAAGGCAAACACGGTGTAGACCCAGATCACCCGGAAGACGCAGGAGCCCATAATGACGATGAAGGTGGGGACGATGGTCCGCCCCAGCCCCCGCGAGGCGGCGATGGTGCAGTCCATAAAGGCCGAGATGGGATAGGACAGCCCCATCACCAGCAGCCGCTGCATCCCGGCCTCGGCTACGGCCGGCTCGGTGGTGAAGAGGGAGAGGAACGCCTGCCCGAACACCACCAGCGAAAGGCCCAGCGCCGCCCCGATGCCGAAGGAATAGCCCAGCGAGATGAAGTAGCTCTTCTTGACCCGCTCCGGCTTGCCGGCGCCGTAGTTCTGGCTCATAAAGCTGGCGCAGGCAGTGTAGAAGGCGGCCATCACGTCGTAGACCAGCGGATCGGCGTTGGCGGCGGCCGCGTTGCCGCTGACCACCACCGTGTCGAAGGTGTTGATGCTGGCCTGAATGAAGAGGTTGGCCAGCGCAAAGATGGCGTTCTGACAGCCGGCCGGCACCCCCAGCCCCAGGATGCTGCGGGTCATGGCGGGGTCAAGGCGCAGCTTTTCCCGCTGCAGGCCGTAGCAGCCCTCGGTGCGGGCCAGCGCCCGCAGGATCAGAAAGGCCGACAGGTACTGGCTCAGAATGGTGGCCAGGGCCGCGCCGGCCACGCTCATCTTCCAGACGATGACAAAGAACAGGTCCAGCCCGACGTTCAGCACCCCGGCAATGGTCAGGTAGACCAGCGGCTTGCGGGTGTCCCCCACCGCGCTGAACACGCCGTTGCCAAAGTTGTAGATGGCCATGGCCGGCATCCCCAAAAAGTAGATGCGCAGGTACAAAATGGCCCCGTCGATCAGGTCGGGCTTGGTGCCCAGCAGCCGCATCAGGGCCGGCGAAAAGGCCACCCCCACCGCCAGCAGCAGCACGCCCGCCGCCAGGCAGACCAGCAGCGCCGAGTGGACCGACTTTTCGACGTCCCGCGGCTGCTCCGCGCCGTAAAAGCGGGCCACCAGCACGTTGACGCCGCCCCCCAGACCGATCAGAAAACCGGTCATCAGGGTGATGAAGATGGTGGTCGACCCCACCGAGCCCAATGCCTGCGACCCGGCAAACCGCCCCACCACCGCGATATCCGTCATGTTAAAGACCGCCTGCAGCAGGTTCGACAGCACCAGCGGCAGGCTGAACACCAGGATCTGCCGCCCCAGCGGCCCTGCGGTCAGGTTCTTTCCCCCAGACGCCATAGGTAAAACTTCTCCTTTTCCATTCCAAACAAACCGAATAAACAGACGGGCCCGCATGGCCCGCAGGAGACAGTATAGCGCGGCGGAAACACCCCGTCAACCCCCTTGTATCCCATCTTCAAATATGGTATCCTGAAAACAGCAATCCCAAGACAAAGGAGGTCAACCGCCATGCTCCCCGAGAACACCCTCGCCCCCGATTTCACCCTGCCCGACGCCGCCGGCGCCCCTCACAGCCTGGCCGATTTCCGCGGCCAGTGGGTGGTGCTCTACTTCTACCCGCGGGACAACACCCCCGGCTGCACCCGGCAGGCCTGCGCCTTTGCGGCGGCCTACGGCGCCTTCCGGGCCAGAAACGCCGCCGTCATCGGCGTCAGCAAGGACAGCGCCGCCTCCCACCAGAAATTCGCGGCCAAGTACGAGCTGCCCTTCCTGCTCCTGTCCGACCCCGACCACGCCGTCCTCGAGCTCTACGACGTCTGGAAGGAGAAAAAGCAGTACGGCAAGGTCAGCATGGGCACCGTCCGCTCCACCTACCTCATCGGCCCCGACGGCGTCATCCGCAAGGCCATGCCCAAGGTCAAGCCGGACACCAACGCCGCCGACGTCCTGACCGCCCTCGACGCCCTCACCGCCAACGCCTGAAAACGCTCAAAAAGGAGGAAACCATGCCTTTCATCGACCTGCGCACCACCGTCCCCGCCGCGCCCGCCCAGCGGGAAGCCCTCAAAACCGCCTTCGGCCAGGCCATCACCGCCCTGCACAAGACCGAGACCTACCTGATGGTCTCCATCCAGGACAGCTGCGATCTCTGGCTGGGCGGCGAAAAACTGGACAAAGGCGCCTATGTGGCCGTCAGCCTCTACGGCTCGGCCTCCTCGGCCGACTACAACCGGATGACCGGCCTTGTCTGCAATATCCTCGCCGAGCACCTCGGCCTCCCGCCCAAGTCGGTCTACGTCACCTACCACCCCGTCAGCGACTGGGGCTGGAACGGACGGAACTTCTGACCGCCGTACAATCTCCCATCAACAAACAGCTCCCCCATCCAAAAACAAACGGATGGGGGCGTTTTTTATACAGTCCTCTCAGTCTCGCTTCGCTCGCCAACTCTCCTGTATTTCCCCCTCAGTCAGCTGCGCTGACAGCCCCCTGTATTTCCCCCTCCGCCTCGCTGCGCTCGGCACCTCCCCCGCACGCGTGGGAGGTTATAAGGAATGGATTTGAAAAATAGGCCCTGTCTTACTTCGACCAAACGGAATAAGGCAGGGCCTTTCGGTTGATTATTTAAAATCCCTACATCTTAAGCTCCCACGCGTGCGGGGGAGCTGTCAGCGCAGCTGACTGAGGGGGAAAATGCGGAGGAGCTGGCACAAGGTGCATAAGCGGACTGTGACGGAGAAGGCAACAAACAATGCGGGGCCAGCCTTTCGGCCGACCCCGCAGAGGGACCCTATCTTTCGTGACGCAAAAGTTCTTTTGTTTTGGTGCGATCAACAACAGAAGGAATGACTGGTTAGGTATTCCTTTTTGCTGTCACAGTAAGAGGGTAATGCCAACCGACAGGCCGTCTCTTGAGCCCATCGGCTCTTACATCAAATACAGTTTGGTGCCCTGTATTTGTTATAAGTAGAGATTAAATCAGACGCGGGCAGAGTAGTCGGCCTTCAGAACAGCAACCACGTAGGTCACAACAGAGTTGTTGGACATGGTAGCATCCTGAGCGGTCACATACATGGTGTAATCAACGTTCAGGTTCTCGTAGTTCAGAGAGCCGATATCGTCATCAGCGGCGCTGGGAATGACATTCTCCAGACCACGCAGAGCATAGCCGATGGCCTCACCAGCCTGGGTGTCGAAAGCGTTGTTGTGGACAGGGATGTAAGCGTAAACCCAGGTGCTGTCGCCGTCCTTGTAAACAGCGCCAGTCTGCTGGTTGTTCATCCACTCCAGGCTTTCCGGGTGGTCGATGAAGTTGGAATTCTTGTAGCCCAGATCATAATCGCTCCCAAAGTCTTTCATGCCAAAAACAGCGCGCAGAGTAGTGACCAGAACAGTTTCGCTAATCTTGAAATCGGTCAGGGTGCCAAAGACTTCCTCAATGGCAGCGTCCATGTTCTGGCTGGTGGTGACATTGATTTCCAGATCGCTATTGTGAGCCTTGATGCCCTTCTCAACAGCGGAAACAACATCAGCCACAACGGGCTCCTCGGACTGGTCGGGCTTCTGGGTGTCGTCGGCAGTGCTGGTGCCGCAGGCGGTCAGCATGGAAACAGCCATGATGCCGGCCAGCATCAGAGAGGCAATCTTCTTGAGTTTCATAGTGAATTTTTCCTCCTTATGGTGTATAAAAGATAGAGACCCAAAACAGGCTGAAAGGA
>DXHQ01000060.1 GCA_019113345.1 Candidatus Faecalibacterium intestinigallinarum | reverse complement strand
CGCATTGTCTCTACTACCAGCTGCTTAAATTCTGGTGTGTACCGTTTGTTCGGTTTTCCTTTTGGCATAATAAATCACCCCACTTGTTATCCAGTATACCATACTGTCTAACAAATGGGGTGCAGTTCATTGGATGGGCTGTTGTGCTCCTTTTGGCAGCCAGCCTGAGCGGAGAAAGCGAAACCGGCGAAAGCACTGCGTCGAGCGTTGCATCTACCGCGGTCGATAGCTCGTCAAGCTCGGCAGCGGACGCAGATTCTGATGGGAGTGCTGCCGCATCGTCTGAAAGCGCCAGCTCTGCTCTCACAGAAAGTTCGGACCCTGTCGCAAGCTCGGCAACCAGCAGTCTGGCGACGTCGGCATCCTCTACCGTTGAGGACGTCCCCAGTGATTCAAGCGATGCAACTGGGGCTCCCAGTCTGGCAACTTCCACGCCTTCCGCGTCCGAAAGCGCATCTAGCATCGCGGTTTCTGACACATCCTCCAGTTCCGAATATGTGGTTATGGTATGGATTCCAACACATGGCGGAACGAAATACCATAGCAGATCAAGCTGCAGCGGCATGGAGGACCCCCAACAAGTTACACTGGAGCAAGCACAGGCTCAAGGCTTTACCCCCTGTAAACGTTGCTATTAAATGCTGAATCGCTGAAAAAACGCTGAAACGCTGACAACAAAAATCCCCCGGCGCGTCGCACCGCGCCAGGGGAAAAGCCACAAAAGACAGGATCCAGCTGCCTTATCCTGATTATACCACAAAAACGCATAAAAAGAAAACCCGCCCACCTGTTCCAGCAGGCGGACGGGCAAGACCGGCTCGCCCTCAAAGAGGATCGTCGCACAGCCTGAACACTTGCGATTATACCTCTTTTCGGGTGGGTCTGTCAACCTGTACCCAAAAGGAGGTATTACCCATGAAAAAGAAGCGCCGTGCAGACGGCCGCATGGAGATCAAGCGGAAAATGCCGGACGGCAAGGTGCGTCACTTTTTGGGCCAGACGGCCAAAGAGTGCGAGGACAAATATCGGCAGGCCCTGGTGGACTTCAACGCCAGGCAGGAGGAACAGGCCGCTGGGCCGATGTTTGAGGAAGTGGCTGCAGCCTGGTGGGAACAGGCACAGCCTGCCTTGAAACCCGGCAGTCTGCGCAGTTACAAGGCGTGTTACAGGGCAGCGCTGGAACACTTTTCCGGGCGCAGAATGCGGGATATAAAGCCCCAGGACATAGCCTACTATCTCAAAAAGCTCAAAGGTCAGGGCCTGGCACAGGGCACCATGCGCAACCGGCACAGCCTGGTGACCATGATCTTTGCATACTGGTGCACCGACATGGGCGGAGACGCAAACCCCTCTCTGCTGGTGCGCAATCTCAGAGGGCAAAAGACCGAGCGCACGCCGCCGGATGACGCAGTGGTCCAGCTCATCCTGCAGCATCCCGAGGGCAAAATGGGCCTGCTGGCCGTCATGGCTATGTACACGGGGCTGCGGCTGGGGGAGATCATGGCCTTGACCTGGGCCGATGTTGACCTGGAAGGCCGGGTGCTGTCGGTAACGAAGTCGGTGGCCTGGGTGAGCAACCAGCCCGTAGTATCGACGCCCAAAACGAAGAATTCTATCCGGCAGGTGCCTATCCTCGAACCGCTGGCCAGACGCCTGGAAGCCGAAGGGAAGCGCCCGGCGGGGGAGTACCTTATCAGCGGAACCCATGAGCCACTAACCGCCAGCCAGCACAGCAAACGGTGGCTGGCCTACTGCAAAGAGCTGGGCCTTGCGCACGAAGCGGACGAATACAAGCCCTATCACGGCAAGCGTCAGGCCCACTGGACCGTGGACGTCACCGCCCACCAGCTGCGCCACTACTGTGCCACGTTGCTGGATCGCGCTGACGTGCCCATGAAGGCCCGCCAGCTCTGGCTCGGCCACGCCGACATCCACACCACCATGCAGATTTATACCCATAGCTACACCGACGAGATGCAGCAGGCAAAGAATCTAGTGGACGATGTATTGTAAAGGTCTGCAAAAAGTCTGCAAAGCTGAAAATGTACGCTATAATGTGAATACAATAATGTTCGAGTCTCGCCACTCCGACTTGGCAAGCCCCTGGGAGCGCCGCTTCCGGGGGCGTGTTTTTTGCGCCGCGGGGCCGGACGGCCGGTACTGCGGCAGAAAAGGAGGAACGTATGGTAAAAAAGAAGGGCGGTTTCCTGCTCGTTGCGCTGGTTTTGGTCTGCGCGCTGGCGGGGTGGACCGTCGCCGGGGCGGCCCCGGCCTACGCCCGCGCCGAAAACTGGGCCTACCGGGAGACCGAAAAGACCGCGGCAGCGGATGTGTTTTTCATCTGCCCCACCGTTTACGGCGGCTACAATATGCCGATGGACGATGCGGAGGCCCGGGAGGATTTCGTCGGGGCCACCAACATGGAAAAGGGGATCTATGACGGGGACAGCCGCTTCTTTGCCCCCTACTACCGGCAGGCGGGCCTGAGCGTGTACGACCTGCCGGCCGGCGAGCGGGAGCCGTATCTGGCCTTGGCCTATGAGGACGTCAAAGACGCCTTTCTCTACTATCTCGAGCACTACAACGAGGGCCGGCCCATCATTGTGGCGGGCTTTTCGCAGGGGGCCGACCTCGGCATCCGCCTGCTGAAGGACTGCTTTGCCGACGCGGCGGTCAACGACCTGCTGGTGGCCTGCTATGCCATCGGCTGGAGCGTCACCGAAGAGGAGCTGGCCGCTTACCCCCACCTGCGCTTTGCCCAGGGGCCCGATGACACCGGGGTGATCGTCGCCTTCAACAGCGAGGCGGAGGAGGTCGCCGACTCGATGCTGATCCCGGCGGGCACCCGCACCCTGGCCATCAACCCCCTCAACTGGCGGACCGACGGCACCCCCGCGGGCCGGGAGGAAAACCTGGGGGCCTGCTTCACCAATTACAGCGGGGAAATCACCGAAGAGATCCCCTGCCTGACGGGGGCCTACATCGACCCGGTGCGGGGCGCGCTGAAGGTGACCGACGTCTCCCCGGTCGACTATCCCCCGGGGCTCTCCTTCCTCGGCGAGGGGGTCTACCATCTCTACGACTATCAGTTCTTCTACCGCAACCTGCAGGAAAATGTGGAGACCCGGCTGGACGCCTATCTGGCGCAGCAGGCCGCCGCATAACAGAGGAAGGGGCCGCCGCAGAGCTTTCGGGCTTTGCGGCGGCTTTTTGGGCTCAGGGGGCCGTGATGGCGGCTGCCTCATCGGCGGTGAGGCGGCCGTATTTCACCATCTGGCCGACAACATACCGCTGCCGCCGGGCCGCAAGGCCGGGGTTGGCGGTCAGGGAGTAGACCGAGGGCGCGTTAGGGATGCCGGCCAGCAGGGTGGCCTCGTAGGGGGTCAGCGCGGCGGGCTCCTTGCCGAAATAGCCGGCGCAGGCGTCGCGGATGCCGTAGTAGCCGTCCCCGAAATAGATGGTATTGACGTACAGCTCCAGAATCTCCTCCTTGGTGTAGGCGGCTTCCAGCCGGAAGGCCATGAACACCTCGGCGATCTTGCGGGCAAACTGCTTTTCCTGGGTGAAAAACAGATTTTTGGCCACCTGCTGGGTGATGGTGCTGCCGCCCTGGTCCAGGCTGCGGGTGCGCAGGTCGTGGACCGCCGCCCGCAGGATGGCGATGGGGTCGACGCCGCCGTGCTGGGCAAAGCGGTGGTCCTCCACTGCGACCACGGCGTCAAGGTAGAGCTGGGGCAGCTGGTCGATGGCGGTATAGCCGGGCTCGGCCCGGACGGCGGCGACGGTTTCTTCCAGGCTCCGGGTTTCGAGCGCGCCGCGGTACATTTTGTAGCCCTGGGCTGCCAGCAGGCAGCAGGCGGCGGCCGCAAGGGCCAGCGCCAGCCCCAGCAGCCGGGCCGCTAATTTTGCAAGCATTCTCATGGGGTTTACCTCGATGGGGTGGAATGGGGCCGGTAGGGCCTTTCCCATTATAACGCGGCAGGGGCCGGCTTGTCTGCGTCCGGGGGCAAAATCAAGGAAATGTTAAGCTTGTGTTCACGGTTTGTTTGATTTTGCTTTGAGAATCCCCGCCCGCGATGGCCCCGGGGCCCGGCTTGTGGTACAATAGCAGGCAAGGAGGTGCGCTTTATGAACGACAGGATGACCGATACCGACAGGACCATTTTGATCGTAGACGACGAGGCCGAGCTGCTGGAGATGGTGCGGGCCGTCTTTCTCCGGGCGGGCTACAGCCGGGTGCTGACGGCGGGGTCGGGGGCCGAGGCGCTGTCGGTCTGTGCGGCCGGCCAGCCGGACATTGTAATCTTGGACGTGATGATGCCGGGGATGGACGGCTTTGAGGTGCTGCGGCAGCTGCGGCGGCGCAGCAGCGTGCCGGTGCTGATGCTGACCGCCCGGAGCGAGGCCGAGGACAAGTTCACCGGCTTTGCCTGCGGGGCGGATGACTATCTGGCCAAGCCCTTTCTCCCGCGGGAGCTGCTGTTCCGGGTGCAGGCCATCCTGCGGCGGACCAGCCCCGCCGCCGGCCACACCGTTCGGCTGGCGGCCGCCGAGGTGGACCTGGAAAACGCCGCCGCCCGCCGCGGCGGCGAGGTGCTGCCCCTCACAGCCAAAGAGCTGCAGCTGTTCCGCAAGCTGTACGAGAACGCCGGCCGGATCGTCACCACCGGCGCCCTCTGCGAGACGGTCTGCGGGCCGGTCTGGCAGGGGTACGAGAGCACCCTCGCCACCCACATCCGCCACCTGCGGGAAAAGATCGAGGCAAACCCCTCCAAGCCTGTCTCGATCGTGACGGTCAAGGGGCTGGGCTACCGGCTGGACCTGCCCAAAGACAAGGGGGCGGCGCGATGAACCCGGTCAGGCGGTTTTTCCGGCGGTACGTCTTTTCGACGGTGGGGCTGCTCGCCCTGCTGCTGGCGGCCAACATCCTGCTGATCACCGGCCTGCTGCTCATCAGCGAGGTGACCCCGCCGCGGGAGAGCTTTTCCATCACCGCCTTCTGCGGCCACCTGAGCCAGGGCCCCGACGGCTGGCAGGCCGACGCCGAGGCCACCGCCATGCTGGACCCCGACGCCTGGGCCATGGTGCTGGACCCGGAGGGCAACGTTGTCTGGGAATACCGGATGCCCGACTCCCTCGCCCGCCACTACAGCGTGGGGGCGGTGGCCATGCTCAGCCGCTGGTATCTCGAAGACTGGCCCATGACGGTCTGGGCCCAGGACGACGGCAGCCTGGTGGCGGTGGGCCAGCCCAAAGACTCGATGGTCAAATACTATGTGGCGATGGACAAAAGCTATTTCAGCTTTCTCAGTATGCTGTTCAGCGTGGTGTTTTACGCCAACCTTCTTTTGATCGTGGTGCTGTTTCTGCACAGCGCCCGCCGGGTGGAAAAGGCGATGGGCCCCATCCTGAACGGGATCAACAGCATGGTCAGCGGCAAGCCGCTCCACCTGCGGGAGGACGGCGAGCTGGCCGAGATCAGCGCCGGGCTCAACCGCGCCGCGGCCTACATCGCCCAGAAGGACAACACCCGGGCCGACTGGATCCGGGGCGTCTCCCACGACATCCGCACCCCGCTGTCGGTCATTCTGGGCTACGCCAGCGAGCTGGAGGAGGACCCCGCCCTGCCCGACGCCGCCCGGGCGCAGGCGGCCGTCATCCGCCGTCAGAGCGAAAAACTGACCGGCCTTGTGGCCGACCTGAACCTGACCACCAAGCTGGAATACGCCCTCCGCCCCCTGGAGGTGCGGCAGCTGGACGCGGTGGAGCTGGCCCGGCAGGCGGTCAGCGAGGTGCTGAACGACGGACTGTCCGACGCCTACACCCTGACCTTCACCGAAGCGGCGCCCGGGACCCGGCTGACGGTGGCCGGGGACCCGGCCCTTCTGGGCCGGATGCTGGCAAACCTGCTGCACAACAGCGTGGACCACAACCCCGGCGGCTGCGCCATCGAGGTGATGGTGGGCCCCGCGGCGGGCGGGTGCCTGTTCACGGTGGCCGACAACGGCGCGGGGGTCGCGCCCGACCGGCTGCGCACCCTCAACCGGGGCGGGCCGGTGGTCAGCACCCAGGCGCCCGACCCGGGCGGCTGCGACCACGGGCTGGGCCTGCGGATCGTCCGGCAGATCGTCCGTGCCCACCGCGGCCGCCTGTCCTTTGCCGCCGCCTCCCCCCACGGGCTGGTCGTCCGGGTTTGGATCGGAGGGAAAAATTAGGTTCAGGTTCCCCTTGCGTTTTAGCGTAATTATGATAAAATAAAAGCGGGAGGTGTTCGTATGAAGATGATACGTCCGGTTTCTGATTTGCGAAATCATTTTGCAGATATTTCTAAAACTGTGCATGAAACTTCGCAGCCGGTTTTTCTGACCAAAAATGGTTACGGAGATATGGTTGTTCTGAGCATGGAAGCATACGAGAATCTGCAGCTTGAAAGTGAAATCTACAACAAACTGCAGGCAGCGGAGAGAGAAGAAGAACTGACCAGTGTCCGGTATACTTCAGAGGACATTCTCACTGGCGTAAAAGCGATTCTGGAAGAAAATCATGCCGTATAAACTCAGCTATTTGCCGTCTGCACGGCAGGATATTTTTGAAATTGTTCGTTATATTGGCATAACACTTCAAAATCCTGATGCGGCCTGGCGGCTGGCCGGACGTTTCACGGCGGCGGTTGAAAGCGTTCTTTTCATGCCGTACGCACACCCGGTCCATATGTCTCTGCGCCCGCTGAGACATGAATACCGGAAACTTCTTGTCGGCCATTATATGATATTTTATTGGGTTGATGAAAAGGCAAAGACTGTTGTGGTCAGCCGTGTAATTTACGGCAAACGCAATATCAGCCGGCTGCTGGATTGATGAAATGCTGCTTTTATGCGAAATATTCATTGCAGAAACAGTAGCTGCCCCCTTGCTGTCGAAACGGACAGCCGAGGGGGCGCTTTTTGTTTGCACAGGAGTTTGCGCGAGCGCCGGTTGGATTGCAAATAGCTCTGGCACTCCCTGTATAAATATGCTATAATAGGTAAAAATCAGATGTGCCCACAAGTTGGGCGCGGGCAGAGAAGGACGAGAAGGACCGGACCGGTATCATTGGGGGGAGTGTCGTGTTTTCCAACGAGGAGATTCAGAGCCTGAACGCGCTGGAGATGTCGGTGTACAATTACGTCGCCAAAAACCGCGAGAAAGTCGTCTACATGAAGATACGGGAGCTTGCGGCGCAGGCCCATGTTTCCACCACCACCGTGCTGCATATGTGCAAAAAGTTCGGCTGCGACGGCTACACCGAGTTCAAGCTGCGCCTCAAGCAGGAGATGCTGCGGGACAAGCGGGATGTGGCCGACCTGGACATTTCGGCATTGCAGGATTTTTTGAGCCGGCTGTCCTCGCCGGCCATCCAGACCCAGATCGACGGCGTGGTCGAGCTGCTGCGCGGGATGGGGCACGTGCTGTTCATCGGGGTGGGCAACAGCAGCATCCTGGCCCGGTACGGCGCGCGCTACCTGTGCAATGTGGGATATTTCGCCACCGCCATCGACGACCCCTTCACCCCCATCAGCGGGGTGGTCAACACCCAGGCCAAATTCGATAAGGTGGCGGTGGTGGCCCTGTCGGTGTCGGGCGAAACGGAGCAGATCATCTCGATGACCCAGTCCCTCAAGGAGCGTGGCTGCGTCATCATCTCGATCACCAACAGCGCCAGCTGCACCCTGGCCCGCCTGAGCGACTACAATCTGAACTACTACATGACCGAAGTCAAGCTGGACGGCTATTTCCAGCTGACCTGTCAGGCCCCGGTGCTCTGCCTGCTGGAAATGATCGGCCGGCGGCTGTACCAGCCCGGCCCCAACGACACCTTCACCGAGGTGAAATGAGCAGGAAGCAGAACAGCGCCCCTGTCTGCCGCAGACGCGGCGGGCAGGGACGCTTCAGTTTTAAGTCAGTTCAAACATCCCGTTGTACAGCTGATAGTATTCGCCCTTCTGGGCCAGCAGGGCGTCGTGGTCGCCCCGCTCGACGATCTGGCCGTGCTCCAGCACGATGATGGCGTTGGCGTTGCGGACGGTGGAAAGGCGGTGCGCAATGACAAAGACGGTCCGGCCTTCCATCAGCTGGTCCATGCCCTTTTCGATCAGGGCCTCGGTGCGGGTGTCGATGGAGCTGGTCGCCTCGTCCAGGATCAGGACAGGCGGGTCGGCCACCGCCGCCCGGGCGATGGCCAGCAGCTGCCGCTGGCCCTGGCTGAGGCTGGCGCCGTCCGAGGTGATGCGGGTGTCGTAGCCCTGGGGCAGCCGGCGGATGAAGCTGTCGGCGTTGGCGATCCTGGCCGCGCGGACGATCTCTTCCGGGGTGGCGTCCAGTTTGCCGAAGCGGATGTTGTCGGCGATGGTACCGGTGAAGAGGTGGGTGTCCTGCAGCACGATGCCGAGGGACTGCCGCAGCGAGTCCTTGGCGATGTCGCGCACGTCGATGCCGTCGTAGGTGACGCTGCCGGCGTCGATGTCGTAAAAGCGGTTGATGAGGTTGGTGATGGTGGTCTTGCCGGCGCCGGTCGAGCCGACAAAGGCGATCTTCTGGCCCGGCTTTGCGTAGAGGCTGACGTGCTGCAAAATGGGGTGGCCCTTTTCGTACCCGAAGGTGACGTCGTGGAACCGCACGTCCCCCCGCAGGGGGACAAGGCTGCCGTCCGGCTTCTGCCAGGCCCAGCGGCCGGTCTTTTCGGCGCAGGCGGTCAGGGTGACCCCTTCGCCCCGGGTGTTGACCAGCTGGATGCGGCCCTCGTCCGTCTCGGGGGCAAGGCGCATGGCCTCGAAGATTCGCTCGGCGCCGGCCATGGCCGCCAGCAGAAAGTTGCTCTGCTGGGTGAACTGGTTGATGGGCATGGCCGCCTGCCGGACAAAGACCAGATAGCTGGACAGGCTGCCGATGTCGGTGGCGCCGCGCAGGGCCATCAGGCCGCCCACCACCGCCACGATGGCGTAATTGATGTAGGAGATGCTGACCACCGCCGGCACCATGGTGGCGGCGTAGCTCTGCGCGCCGGTGCCGGCTTTGCGCAGCACCTCGTTTTTCTCGTTGAAGGTGCGGAGGTTGGCCGGCTCGTGGTTGAAGACCTTGACCACCTTCTGGCCGCTGACCATCTCCTCGATGTAGCCGTTCACATCGCCGAGGGCGGCCTGCTGGGTGGTGTAGTAGGCGGTGCTGCGTTTGGCGCTGAACCGGATGTAGAGGAACATGGCCGCGTACCCCACCACCACGATGAGGGACAGCCGCCAGTTGAGGACAAAGAGGAGCACCAGGGTGCCGGCCAGCTGGATGAAGCTCTGGATGGCCATGGCGAAGCTGTTGTTCAGCGCGTCGGCCACCGTGTCCACGTCGTTGGTGAAGTAGCTCATGATGTCGCCGTGCAGCTGGGTGTCGAAAAAGCGCAGCGGCAGCGACTGGATGTGGGCAAAGAGGTCCCGCCGGATGTCATAGAGGACCTTCTGCGCCGCATAGACCATGGTCTGGGTGTAGCCGAAGGCGGCCAGCGCCCCCACCGCGCAGATGACGGCGGTGGTCAGAACGCCGCGGGCCAGGGCGGCGGCGTCCCCCGCGCCCACGCTGTTGACCACCGGGCGGATCATATAGGTGCCCAGCAGGTTGCCCAGCGCGCTGATGGTGACCAGCACCGCCACCGCCAGAAACAGGAACTTGTGCCGCCCCATATAGGCCAGCAGGGTGCGGAAGGTGGACCAGAAATGCTTCGGTTTTTTACCTGTAATCTGCCGTGCCGGCATCCGCGCCGCCTCCTTTCATCTGGGAATGGTAGATCTCCTGATAGATGGGGTCGGAGGCCAGCAGCTGGCTGTGGGTGCCCACCGCGTGGATGCGGCCGTCCTCCAGCACCACGATCTTGTCGGTGCCCATCACCGAGGTGACCCGCTGGGCGATGATGATCTTGGTCACCCCCGAAAGAGCGGCCAGCGCCCGGCGGATCTTGGCCTCGGTGGCGGTGTCCACCGCGCTGACCGAATCGTCGAAGATCAAAATCTTGGGCTTTTTCAGCAGGGTGCGGGCGATGCACAGCCGCTGCTTCTGCCCGCCCGAGACGTTGACGCCCCCCTGCCCGAGGTCGGCGTCCAGGCCGCCCGGCATCTGCAAAAGAAACTCGTCGGCGCAGGCCGCCCGGCAGGCGGCCCAGAGGGTCTCGTCGTCGGCGGAAGGATCGCCCCAGAGCAGGTTTTCCCGCACCGTGCCCGAAAAGAGGACGTTCTTTTGCAGCACGATACCCACCGCGTCCCGCAGGGCGGCCAGGTTGTAGTCCCGCACGTCGCGGCCGCCCACCAGCACCCGGCCCTCGGTGGCGTCGTACAGGCGGGGGATGAGCTGGACCAGGGTGGACTTGGCCGAGCCGGTGCCGCCCAGAATGCCCACCGTCTGCCCCGGCTCGATGGCAAGGTCGATGTCCGCCAGGGCGTACTCGGCGGCGTCGGGGTGGTATTTGAAGGAGACGTGCTCGAATCGCACCCCTCCGTCGGCGATCTCGGTCACCGGATGGGCGGGGCTCTCCAGCTCGACCTCTTCGTCCAGCACCGCCGCGATGCGGTGGGCGCTGGCCAGGGAGCGGGTCATCAGGAGGAAAACGTTCGAGATCATCATCAGGGAGTTCATCACCTGCAGCACATAGCTCAAAAAGCTGGTCAGCCGGCCCACCGTCAGGCTGCCCGCAAGGATCATGCTGCCCCCGAACCAGAGGATGGACACCATCGCGGCGTACATGGTCAGCTGGAAGGCCGGCAGGTTGAGCACCGCGGTGCGGAAGGTGGTCAGGCTGACGTCCATCAGCTCGGTGTTGACATCCTGGAATTTTTCCTCTTCATATTCCCCGCGGACAAAGGCTTTCACCGCCCGGATGGCGGTCAGGCACTCCTGCACCACCGTGTTCAGGTGGTCCATGGCCTGCTGCAGCCGGGCATACATGGGGGCGATCCGCCGGACGATGAAAAACAGGATGATCCCCAGCACCGGCGCGCAGACAAAAAAGACCAGGGCCAGCTGCGGGCTCATATAAAAGGAAAGGACGACCCCCAGCACCAGCATGGCGGGGCCGCGCACCATGGGGCGGAAACCGCCGTTGATGGCGTTCTGCACCACCGTGACGTCGGTGGTCATCCGGGTGATGAGGGAGGAAGTCTCGAAATGGTCGAGGTTGCCGAAGGCGTACTGCTGCACCCGGGCGTACTCGGCCTGCCGGATGCGGGCGCCGAACCCATAGGAGGCGCGGGCCGCATACCGGGCGTACAGCAGCCCGGTGACAAGGGCCAGCACCGCGCAGACCGCCATCTCGATGCCGGTTCGCAGAATCTCCCCGACGTCCCCGCGGGCGACGCCGACGTCGATGATGTCGCTCATCAAAATGGGGATGACCATCTCAAAGCTGCTCTCGATCACCACCAGAAGCATCCCCAGGGCCATGTCCCGCCGGTAGGGGCCCATGTAGCCCAGAAGGCGTTTCAAATCATTCATGCCAAGCGTTCTCCTTTTTTCGCCTGTTATAGCATGGCGAGGGGGAAAAGTCAAGCCGCGTTTTTCCACGACGTTTTTTCTTGCTTTTTTCGCGCCGGAATGCTACAATGGAAAGCCGGATGAAAGGGGGAAACCACCCATGCGATATGCGCTGTTTGACCGCCCGGCGGTCACCATTTACGACAAGGCCGAACCCGTCGAGCGGGACGGGGAAGGCCGGCTGCGCTCCACCATCGGGGACGAAGGGCTGTACGGCCAGAGCTGCCAGGTGGTGGGGGACGACGGCGGCCCGATGGTGCAGGTGCGCACCTTTTACGGCTACCCCGGCTATGTCCGCCGGGAGGAGCTGCGCTTTGTCACCGAAACGGAGCTGCGCGCCTGCCTCGCCGCGCCCTGCGCGATGGCAGCCCGCGCCGCCGACCTGCTGGAAAGCCCGCAGGTGGCCGGGGTGCCGCTGCTGACGGTGGGGCGGGGGGCCCGGCTGCGTCTGGCGCCTCTGCCCGCCGAAGAGAAACCCGCCGGCTGGACCCGCGTCCTGCTGGCCGACGGCCGGGCGGCCTGGGTCTGGGACACCTCCCTCGAGCCGCTGCGCTGGGAGGAGGACGCCGTCTTTGCCCAGCGGGAGGGGCTGCCCTTTGACGACGCCCTGGCCGGGGCGCTGGGCATCGCGCCGGAGCAGCTGGTGGGCCGGGCGCTGGCCCGCTGGCACGGCGGCAGCGAAGAAGCCTTCCGCCGCGCCGTCTGCCAGACGGCCCGCAAATACCTCGGGGTGCAGTACCGCTGGGGCGGCAAAGCCTGGGACGGGCTGGACTGCTCGGGGCTTGTCAGCGACGTCTATATGCAGAACGGCGTTCTGATCTACCGCAACGCCCGGATCGAGCCGGGCTGGCCGGTGCGGGCCATCCCCCGCGCGGCCATGCAGCCGGGGGACGCGCTTTATTTCCCGGGGCACATCGCCCTTTACCTGGGCGGGCAGCTTTATATCCACTCGACCGGCGCGGCGGCCAGCGGCGGGGTGGTGCTGAACAGCCTCGACCCGGCCAGCCCCCTCTACCGGGCCGACCTGGACGAAAAGCTCACCGCGGTGGGCACCATCTTTTGAACAAGGAGGCAGACCATGAACGTCTGGGACCTGCACTGCGACACCCTCAGCGCCCTGCGCCGCGCCGAACAGGCCGGCCGGCCCCTCAGCTTTGTCCGCAATGACCTGCACATCGACCTGGAAAAGCTGGAGGCCGGGGACTATATGCTGCAATGCTTTGCGGCCTTTGTCGACCTCGGCTCGGGGGAGGACCCTCTGGTCACCGCCCTGGAGGAGATCGACGTTTTCAAGCGGCTGATGGCCGCCTACCCCGACCGGATCGCGCCGGTCTATGCGGCCGGCGACATCGCCCGCAACGCCGCCGCCGGCAGGATCAGCGCCATGCTGACGGTGGAGGAGGGCGGCTGCTGCAAGGGCAGCCTCGGGGTGCTGCGCCGGCTGTACGAGCTGGGCGTGCGGATGATGACCCTGACCTGGAACTACGACAACGACCTCGCGGCCTCCAACGTCAAGGAAAAGGGCCCCTTCCTCTGGCCCTGCCCGCCCGACGCCGAACACGGCCTGACCGAAAAGGGTCTCGCCTTTTTGGCCGAGATGGAGCGGCTGCATATGATCGCGGACGTCAGCCATCTGTCCGACAAAGGCTTTTGGGATATCGTCCAGCACAGCACCCGGCCCTTTGCGGCCAGCCACTCCAACTGCCGGGCGCTGGCCCCCCACTGCCGCAACCTGACCGACGAGATGATCCGGGCCATGGCCGAGCGGGGCTGCATCGCGGGGCTGAACTACTGCACCGCCTTTCTGGACGACCAGCCCGACCCGGCGGCCTGCCGCAGCACGGCGGCGCTGATCGCCCGGCACGCGGCCCACTTCAAGCAGGTGGGCGGCGCCGAAATGATCGCCCTCGGCAGCGATTTCGACGGTATCGGCGGCCCGCTCGAACTGGACAGCTGCGCCAAACTGCCCCTGCTGGCCGATGCGCTGCGCCGCGCCGGCTTCACCGAGGACGAGGTGGAGGGCATCTTCTGGCGCAACGCACGGAGATTTTTTGAGGAGAATTTGTGATGGACAAAAACATGACCCTGGAAAAGCGGATCGCGGCGGAGCTTTACTCCTACCACGGGCAGATGAGCGTCTTTGTGGACGACCTGCGGGGGCATACGGTGGAGATCGGGGCGGACGAGCCGTTCGAGACCGCCTCCACCATCAAAGCGTATATTCTGGCGGCCCTCTACTGGCAGGCCGAGCGGGGAAAAGCAGACCTCGACGAGACCATCACCTACCGGCCCGAGCACTTTGTGGACGGCTCGGGGATGCTGCGGGCTCTCGGGGTAGGGGCGGCGCTCAAGGTGCGGGACGCCGCCACCATGATGATCATCTGCTCGGACAACATCGCCACCAACATGGTCATCGACTATCTGGGGCTGGAAGAGATCAACGGCTGTATCCGGGCGATGGGCTTTGCCCACACTGTTCTGCACAACCCCCTGCACTTTGACCGGTACGACAAGCTGGGCACCACCACCCCGCGGGACTATGCCTCTCTCTTCGGGCAGCTGGCCCGGGGGATCCTGGTCAGCCGGGCGGCCAGCGCCGAGATGCTGTCCATCTTCCGGTCCCAGCACTACAACGCCATGCTGACGGCCGACTTTCCGCCCTACTACCTCGACTGCGAGGAGACCGGCGACCCCGAGCTGATCTGGGTGGCCAGCAAGAGCGGCAGCATGGACGCCTGCCGCAACGACGGCGGCATCGTCCACACCCCTTACGGGGAGTACGTCATTGTGCTGATGAATAAAAACTTCAACGATATCATTGAATACAACGCCCACCCCGCCATGGTCTACGGGGCGCGGGTCAGCCGGATGATCCTGGACCAGGTCCTGGCCTGCGAGGGCCGGCTCTGGCTGACCGATGCGGAATAACAGACTGTAGATTTTGGGGAGGAATTTCCAATGGAACCCATCACGGTAAGCGGACCGATGATGCTCTTTTTGATCTGTATGACCGGGTTTGCCGGCATTGTGGACTCGGCGGCCGGCGGCGGCGGACTGATCAGCCTGCCGGCCTATCTGTTCGCGGGGCTGCCGGCCCACTACACCTATGGCACCAACAAGTTCAGCGCGGCCTGCGGCACCACCTTTGCCACCGCCCGCTTTCTGCGCAGCGGCGCGCTGGACCTGAAAGTCGGCCTGCTGGCGGCGGCCGGCAGCTTTGCCGGCAGCGCGGCGGGGGCGCACCTGGCCCTGCTGCTCAGCGACGGGGCCCTGCGGCTGATGATGCTCTGCATCCTGCCGGTGGCGGCCGCCATCATCCTGACCCGGTGGCGCAGCCCCGACCACGACCCGGGCGAAGTGCCCCTGACCCGCGCCCGCGCGGCGCTGGCTGTGGCCATCGGGGTGGGCATCGGCTGCTACGACGGCCTGTTCGGACCCGGCACCGGCACCTTTGCCATCATCGCCTTCAGCACCCTGATGGGCTACGATATGCGGCGGGCCAACGGCAACGCCAAGCTGCTCAACCTGGCCAGCAACTACGCCAGCCTGGCCACCTATCTGGCCTCGGGGGTGGTGGTCTTTCACATTGCCATCCCCTGCGCCATCAGCGGCATCGCCGGCAACCTGATCGGCTCCCGGCTGGCCCTCAAGGGGGGCGCAAAGGTCATCCGCCCCATGATGCTGGTGGTGCTGGTGCTGCTGCTGGGCCAGCTGACGACGGAGGTGCTATGACCGATTATGAGCTGATGGGCGCGGCCCTGGCCGAGGCCGAAAAAGCCGCCGCCCTGGGCGAAGTGCCGGTGGGGGCAGTGGTGGCCCGGCATGGCGAGATCGTGGCCGCCGCCCACAACACCCGCGAGACCGAGAAGAACGCCGTCCACCACGCCGAGCTGCTGGCCATCGACGCCGCCTGCCGGGCGCTGGGCGGCTGGCGGCTGTGGGAGTGCGACCTCTTTGTCACCCTGGAGCCCTGCCCCATGTGCGCCGGAGCCATCCTCAACAGCCGGATCCGGCGGGTGGTCTACGGCGCGGCCGACCCCAAGGCCGGCTGCTGCGGTTCGGTGACCGACCTGTTCGCCCTGCCCTTCAACCACCACCCGGCCGTCGAGCGCGGCCTGCGGGCCGAGGAAGCCTCGGCCCTGCTGGCGGCCTTCTTCGCCCGGCTGCGCGCCGAGCGGGGCGCCAGGCCCAAATGGAGGAGGCCGGAATAAGAGGGGAGCGCAAGAAAATTTTCGCCTCCCTCTTTTCTTTTTCGCACAAAAGGTGTATAATATAAACTGGTATCTTGCCGAAAGCACCCGCTTTTTTGTCCGAAAATGCCGCAGGGCCGGCGATTCCGGCAGGGAAAGTACAGGCGGCGGGACGGCGGGCGGCAGAAGATGCCGAATGTCATTCAGGAGTAACAGCCCATGCATGAAGAGGATTTTGAGCTGACCTTCGATCTGGAGCCGCTCGAACCGGCCCCGCAGCCCGCACCGGCTGCGCCGGCCGTCCCCGTGCCCCGGGCCGCAGCGCCGCAGCCCCGCCCGCAGGCGGAGCAGACGGCTGCACCGGCAAAGACGGCTGCACAGCCCTCTCCGGCCGCACCGGCCCGTCCGGCGGCGGAGGAAGCTGCGCGGCCTAGTGTGTCTGTCCGGGGGGCGGAAAAGCCGGCGTCCCGGCAGGACGGAACGCCGCATTCGCCCGCCCGGGGGGTGCTGATCTCGGGCGGAGACCGCGGCATCGGCGCGGCGGCGGCCCGGGCTTTCTATCAGGCGGGGTACCGGGTGGCGGTGCTCTACCACACCAACGCCGAGGCGGCGGCTTCGCTGGAAGCCGACCTGCCCGGCCTCATCGCCCTGCAGTGCGATGTGGCCAGCCGCGCGGCCTGCGAGTCCGCCTTTACGGCGGCCGAGATCATGCTGGGCCATGTGGACGTTCTGGTCTGCAACGCCGGCATCGCGCAGCAGAAACTGTTCACCGATATCACCCCGGCCGAGTGGCAGCATATGCTGGACGTCAACCTGACCGGCGCGTTCCACCTCTGCCAGCTGGCCCTGCCTGGGATGATCCGCCGCAAATGGGGCCGCATCCTGACGGTGAGCAGCATGTGGGGCCAGACCGGCGGCAGCTGCGAGGTCCACTATTCGGCGGCCAAGGCCGGCCTGATCGGCCTGACCAAGGCCCTGGCCCGCGAGGAGGGGCCCAGCGGCGTGACGGTCAACTGCGTCGCCCCCGGTGTCATCGACACCGACATGATGGCCGCCTTTACCCCCGGCGATAAGGCCGCCCTGGCCGAAGAGACCCCGGTGGGCCGTCTGGGCAGCGCCCAGGAGGTGGCCCGCGCCCTGCTCTTTCTGGCAGGGGAGGAGGCCGGGTACATCACGGGGCAGGTGTTCGGCGTCAACGGCGGGCTGGTGATCTGAGCAGCCTTGAGCAAAAAGGAGAGTATACGATGGGTATGACCTTAAAAGAAATGCTGCGCAAGGGCGCGAGCGACGGCACCGTCAACGCGGACGAGGTGCGCGCGCTGGCGCAGGAGTGCGGCCTGGATACCGAGAGCCTGTACACCATCCTGGAAGAGCGGGGGATCAAGATCCAGGAGAACGAGACCTCCCTGGACGTGGACAGCATCCTGGCTGAGGTGGAGAACGCCGAGAACAGCGCCAACGACGAGTACGACGAGCCGGAAGAGGACCGTCTGGAAGAAAACCCCGCCGACCTGAAGGCCGCCATGGACGAGCTGCTGGACGACCCGGTCAAGAATTACTTAAAGCAGATCGGCCAGATCCCGCTGCTGAGCGCCGAGCAGGAGGTGGAGCTGAGCCGCCGCATCCATGCCGGCGCGGAGGCGGCCCGCATCCTGCAGGCCGACCGGCGCAAATACAACCGCCCCGATTACATCAAGCGGAACACCGCCCGTTTCTCCTTTGAGGAGGACGAGAACTCCCCCGACTACGAAGAGCCGGAGGAGGAGCTCGATCCCGAGGACCGCCGCGACAAGGAGCGTCCCGAGGACGCCGCCGAGGATGCCGCCGAAGAAAAGGAGGCCCTGCAGGCCGTCGAGGACGGTCCCCTGAGCGACGAGCGGCGGGAAGAGCTGCTCAAGACCCGGCAGGACGGCCTGAACGCCCGCCGCGCCCTGAGCGAGGCCAACCTCCGCCTGGTGGTGTCCATCGCCAAAAAGCACGTGGGCCACAACCTGGCCTTCCTGGACCTGATCCAGGAGGGCAACATCGGCCTGATCAAGGCGGCCGAAAAGTTCGACTGCGCCCGCGGCTTCCGCTTTTCGACCTACGCCACCTGGTGGATCCGGCAGGCCATCACCCGCGCCATCGCCGACCAGGCCCGCACCATCCGCATCCCGGTCCATATGGTCGAGACCATCAACCGGATGCGCCAGGCCACCAGCCAGCTGGTCTACCAGAACGGCCACGAGCCCACCGCCGAAGAGCTGGCCAAGGCCATGGACATGACGGTCGAGCGGGTCCGCGAGATCCAGCGGATGGCCCAGGAGCCGGCCAGCCTGGAGAGCCCCGTCGGCGAGGAAGAGGATTCCTCCCTGGGCGACTTTGTGGCCGACGAAAACGCCGAGGCCCCCGGCAAGGCGGCCGACCGCGCCATGGTGGCCCAGCAGATCAACCTGGCCCTCAAGAGCCTGACCCCCCGCGAGGAGCGGGTCATCCGGCTCCGCTTCGGCCTGGACGACGGCCGCCCCCGCACCCTGGAAGAGGTGGGCCGGGACTTCGGCGTCACCCGCGAGCGGGTCCGCCAGATCGAGGCCAAGGCCATCCGCAAGCTGCACAGCCGCAAGTGCCTGACGCTGCTCAATGGGTTGATTGAGTGACGCTTGCGCCGCGGCCCAAAATATGGTATACTACTGCATGGCGCGCTGCACTGCGCGCCATGCTCCGATGCGCCATCGCCAAGCGGTAAGGCAGGGGACTTTGACTCCCCCATCGCAGGTTCGACTCCTGCTGGCGCAACTTTAGAAAACCCCGCATGGATGCTGGAAAAATCCAGTGTTCATGCGGGGTTTGGTTTTATGCCCGTGCGCACCGCCGCCCGGGGCGTTTCAACCTTGCAGGGGGCTGTAAAAGCGCCGCAGCAAAAACCCCCGCCTCGTTTAAGAAGCGGGGGCAGGGGTATAGGCAAAAGCCGCTGGGGTTACCGGTTAGAAGGGCAAACCAAAGAGCCTCAGGCCAGTGGAGACAGGTCCTGGGAAATCAGAGGTGTTTTTCACCTCAATTTCTCCATTCTCTCTCGTTCCCTTCGCGCCAGCATTTTCAAGGGCAGTCTTAATCGCAGTGTTTTCATTGTTGCAGTAGAGGGTCACAATGCGGTTGGTGAAGGCATGATCAACAACAGCGCCAACGGAACCGGTGGGACAGGTAACCGTCATGCTTGCATTGGGGATGCAGAGGTGAAGCTCGGTTTCCTGGTTGGCGGCCTGGAAGGCCCCCTCTCTGATTTCCAAACTTGTTGTGTTCGGCAGGGTCACATAGGCCAGATTGTCGCAGATTGAAAAAGCACCTATAGAAATCGAGTCCAGACTGGTGCAGGCACTCAGATCAACCCGGGTCAGGTTGTCGCAGCCAGAAAAAGAGAACAAGCCAATGGTCTCAAGGCTCCCAGGCAGGGTGACGCTGGAAAGGCTGGTGCAGTCGTAAAAGGCGTGCGAGTCAATGGTCTCAAGGCTCCCAGGCAGGGTGACGCTGGAAAGGTTGGTGCAGCCGTAAAAGGCACTATCGTCAATGGTCTTGAGGCTGTCGGGCAGGATGACGCTGGAAAGGTTGGTGCAGTAGTAAAAGGTGTGCGAGCCAATGGTCTCGAGGCTGTCGGGCAGGTCGATGCTGGAAAGGCTGGTGCAGTTGGAAAAGGCGTAACTACCAATTCTCTGGAGGCTCTTGGGCAGGATAACGCTGGCAAGGCTGTCGCAGTCTTCAAAGGCGGAACTACCAATTCTCTCGAGGCTGTCGGGCAGGTCGATGCTGGTAAGGCTGGTGCAGCCCTGAAAGGCGGATCCAACAATGCTCTTAAGGCTCTCGGGCAGGTCGATGCTGGCAAGGCTGGTGCATTTTTTAAAGGCATCATCGGGAATGGTCTCGAGGCTGTCGGGCAGGTTGATGCTGGTGAGGCTGGAGCAGCCCTCAAAGGCATCATCACCAATGCTCTGGAGGCCCTCGGGCAGGATAACGCTGGCAAGGCTGATGCAGTCTTCAAAGGCACTCTTGCCAATGCTCTGAAGGCCCTCGGGCAGGATAACGCTGGCAAGGCTGTCGCAGTCTTCAAAAGCACTCTCATCAATGCTCTGGAGGCTGGCTTTGCTCAGGTCCAGGGTCACATGGGACGCACCGCCCAGGATGGTTTGAGTCACCGAGCCGCTGCCGGTGACCGCAATGGTCAGGCTGTTGCTATTTGTGTTGGAGAAAGCCCCTTCTGCTACCTGCGCATTCGCAGGAACGGTGACGGTGGTGACGCCGGTGCCCTCCAGCACGCCCGCGGGGATGGAGGTGACTTTGCTAAAATTCACCGAGGTGACGTTGGGATTTCCTTTCAGAGTGTTGTTCAGATTGTTCAGATTACTGTTCGTCACGGTGATGGTGTTCCCATGGATGCCGCTCTCGGAGCCGCCGGAGCCGCCGCCGTTGTCGTCGTCATCGTCATCGGGGCGGCTGGTGGAGACGCTGCTGCTACTGCTGGAGGGGGTGTCTGTGCCGCCGGTGGCCTCATTGCACTGCACCAGGCTGAACATGACCCCCAGGGCCAGAGTGGCCGACGCCGCAGAGCGAAGAATGGTCTGTTTTCTTCTCATAATATTCTCCTTCTCATGATATGCACGCTTCTCCGTCCGGAAAAGTGTACCTTTCCGGACGGGGGTATTGACGCCCTAAATTATAGCAGAAAAAGCACCTAATATCAATACGGCCGGGGCCTCTGGCCGCACCTTTTGGGCTGTCCGGGAAGGTACACCTTTCCGGGCGGGGGCTGCGTTTTAGGGGGCGGGCCGCCGGACCGCCCCAAACGGAAAGCGGCGCTTCCCGGCCGGTGAGGCTGCGGGAAACGCCGCTTTGACTTTAGGAATATGGATGCCTGTACAGGAGAATCAGTCCAGCTCCAGCGCGCCGGTGTACAGCTGGTAGTAGGTGCCGTGCTGGGCGATCAGCTGGTCGTGGGTGCCGCGCTCGATGATGCGGCCGTGGTCCAGGACCATGATGGCGTCGGCGTTCTGGACGGTGGACAGCCGGTGGGCGATGACAAAGGTGGTGCGGCCGGTCATCAGGGCGTCCATGCCGCGCTGGACGATGGCCTCGGTGTGGGTGTCGATCGAGCTGGTGGCCTCGTCCATGATCATGACCGGCGGGTCGGCGACGGCCGCACGGGCGATGGCCAGCAGCTGGCGCTGGCCCTGCGAGAGGTTGGCGCCGTTGCCGGTCAGCATGGTGTTGTAGCCGTCGGGCAGGCGGCGGATGAAGTCGTCCGCGCCGGCCAGGCGGGCCGCGGCGATGCACTCGTCGTCATGCGCCTCCAGGTTGCCGTAGCGGATGTTCTCCATCACGGTGCCGGTGAAGAGGTTGGTGTCCTGCAATACGATGCCGAGGCTGCGGCGCAGGTCGGCCTTCTTGATCTTGCGGATGTTGATGCCGTCGTAGCGGATCTTGCCGTCCTGGATGTCGTAGAAGCGGTTGATGAGGTTGGTGATGGTGGTCTTGCCGGCGCCGGTCGAGCCGACGAAGGCCACCTTCTGGCCCGGCTCGGCGTAGAGCGAGATGTCGTGCAGGACCGTCTTTTCGGGCACATAGCCGAAGTCGACGTCGTAGAACCGCACGTCGCCGCGCAGGCGGGTGTAGGTGATGGTGCCGTCGTGGTGGGGGTGCTTCCAGGCCCAGACGTTGGTCCGCTCGGGGTATTCCTCGAGGGTGCCGTCCGCCTTCTCGCGGGCGTTGACCAGGGTGACATAGCCCTCGTCGGTCTCGGGCTCCTCATCCAGCAGGGCAAAGATGCGGTGGGCGCCGGCCAGGCCCATGACCACCATGTTGACCTGGTTGGACACCTGGCCGATGGCGCCGGCAAACTGCTTGGTCATGTTCAGGAAGGGCAC
>DXHQ01000059.1 GCA_019113345.1 Candidatus Faecalibacterium intestinigallinarum | reverse complement strand
TCCTGCATTTCAGCCCGGCGGCGGGGCGAAACGCCCTCGTTCAGCAGGCTGTCGCGGTCGATGCTGTCGGCGCAGAACAGCTGCACCCGGCCGTTCTGGATCAGCCAGGCCGCCGCGTCGGGCATCCCGTTGTTCTCCCAGTCGTAAAAGCGGCCTCCCTCGCAGGGGAACGCCAGCACCGGCACGCCCCCCGTGCCGTAGACCTTGAACTCCATCTCCCGGCCCAGGGCCATGCTCCACTCCTTATAATAGTTGCCTTCCATCATGATGCCTCCTTGCGTTTATTTGAACTGATTTTGCTGGGGGTCATATTCGTAGCCGGCGGCCGCCAGTTTTGCGCACAGGGCGGCCTTGTCGGCGTCGAGATCGTCGCACAAAGCGTCGAGGGTGGGATATTGGTCCCGCAGCTTCAGGTTGACAACGCTCAGCAGCATGACGGGATCGCCGGGCAGCGCCATAAACAACACCTCTTTCGGCCAAAACAAAAAAGCCGGCCACGCCAAACGTGACCGGCAACATACACCACAGACTTAGACAGCGCGGGTAACCTTGCCAGCGCGCAGGCAACGGGAGCATGCATAGACATACTTGGGAGAGCCATCGACGATCGCCTTGACACGGCGGACATTGGGCTTCCAGGTACGGTTGGAGCGGCGATGAGAGTGGGAGACCTTGATACCGAAGGTCACGCCCTTGCCGCAGCATTCACACTTAGCCATGGGTATTTGCACCTCCTAAGAAAGGAAATCAAAAAGGGAATCCAAAACAATACAGTGTAATCAGCCCTATTATTCTACCAGACACGGGCGAAAAATGCAAGTCCATTTTGAAAAAATGCCGCTGTTTTTTGCAAGATGGGGCCGGGGGCCTTGTTTCACGGGGCAAAACATAGTATGATAGAGGCATCCTGCATCGTCTGCGGCAGGGAAGTCTATGATACAATGGAGAAGTTTTCTATGACCGCAATGGGCATCTATTATCTGACAAGGCTGCTGGTGACGCTGCTGGCCATCCCCTGCCACGAGGCGGGCCACGCGCTGGCCAGCTATTTGATGGGGGACCCCACCGCCCGCAACCACGGCCGGCTGTCCCTGAACCCCCTGCGCCACTTTGACCTGCTGGGCACCCTCTGCATGGTGGTGGCCGGGGTGGGCTGGGCCAAGCCCGTCCCCACCGACGTCCGCCGCTTCAAAAACCCCAAGGTGGGCATGGCCGTCACCGCGCTGGCCGGCCCGGCGGCCAACCTCCTGCTGGCCTACCTCTCGATGGCGGTCTGGAAGGCGGTGACCTACTGGGCCCCGGCAAACGAACTTACCTGGTTTGTCACCTACTTTTTGCAGTATATGGTGCTGATGAACGTCGGCCTGGCCGTCTTTAACCTGATCCCGGTGCCCCCGCTGGACGGCAGCCGGGTGCTGCTGGTCTTTCTGCCGCCGCGGCTCTACTTCGGCATCATGCGGTACGAAAAGGCCATTCTGGTCGTGCTGCTGGCGGTGGTCTGGTACGGCGCGCTGAACGGGCCGATCAACGCGGCCACCGACCTTGTCTGGGGACTGCTCTACGACGGCACCGGCTGGGTGGACGCACTGGCCAGCAAGGTCAGTCTCTGGGGCCTGATCCGCACCGGGACCGTGGTGTGAGATGGCGGCGCTGACCTTTCACATCCGGGATTTCGACGGCCCCCTCGAGCTGCTGCTGGCCCTGGTGCAGGCCCACAAGATGGACCTGCACGACATCCCCATCCTGGAACTGATCGACCAGTACACCGCCGTTGTGGCCGAGGCGCAGCAGGCCGAGCCGGAGATCGCCAGCAGCTTTCTGGCCATGGCGGCCCAGCTGGTCGAGATGAAGAGCCGGCTGCTTTTACCTCGCAGCCGGGAGGCGCAGCAGCTGGGCCAGGAGCTGGCCGGCCGCCTGATCGAATACGACCGCTGCCGCCGGCTGGCCGGGCAGCTGCGCAGCCGGGCCCGCGGGGTGATGGTCTACACCCGGCCGCCCGCCGTCCCGGAGCGCGACACCCGCTATCCGCTGCGGCACGCGGCCCAGACCCTGGCCGACTGCTGGCGGGCCATGGCCGGCCGGGCAAAGCCCCAGCCCCTGCGCCAGGAGGTCTTTGAGCCCATCGTGGCCGCCCCCTTTGTCTCGGTCGAGAGCCGGGTGGTGCACGTTCTGCGCACCCTGACCGCCGGGAGGGCGGACCATCTGGACCAGCTGTTCAGCAGAAAAGAGCCGATCTCGGCCACGGTGGCTACCTTTCTGGCGGTGCTGGAACTGGTCCGGGCCGGCCGGGTCGAGATCGCGCCGGACGGCGGGCTGAAGGTCCGGCGGGGGCGGCTGCCCCGGCTGCCCCAGCCCCAAACGGAGGAACAAGATGGAACAAACTGAAGTGACGGCGGTGTTGGAAGCCGTCCTCTTCGCCCACGCCGACCCGGTCGGCGCGGACAAACTGGCCGCCGCCCTCGAATGGCCCGAGAGCCTGGTGCGGGAAGGACTGGCCGCCCTGCAGGCCCGGTACAGGCAGCCGGGCAGCGGGCTGACCCTGCTGCGGCTGGGGGACCACTGGCAGCTGGCCACCAAAAACGAATACGGGGACTATGTCCGCCGCACTCTGGAGACAAAGCGGGCCGCGCCTCTGTCCCAGGCGGCGCTCGAGACGCTGACCGTCATCGCCTACAACCAGCCGGTCTCCCGCGCTTTCATCGAGCAGGTGCGCGGGGTGGACTCCTCGTCCAGCGTGGCCAGCCTGCTGGAAAAGGGGCTGATCGAGGAGGCGGGCCGGCTCGACCTGCCCGGCCGGCCGGTCAGCTTTCGGACCACCGACCACTTTCTGCGGGTGTTCGGGCTGTCCAGTCTGGACGGCCTGCCGCCCATCCACACCCCGGAAGAGGAAAAGGAGGGGACGCTGTGAATTTCGTGTTGGCTGCCCTGAGCGGGGCGGGATGGCTGCTGTCCCGGCTGGGGCTGGCGGCGCTGATCCTGCTGGCCGTGGCGCTGGCGCTGGCCCTCGCCGCCCTTTTGATCCCCTTCTGCGTCGAGGTGAGCTGGGAAGGGGAGGCGGGCGACCCCGACGCCCCCGGCCGCCTGACCGTCCGGGCCGGCGCGCTGGGGCTGACCCTGCCGGTCTTTGCCTACCCCAAGCCCGCCCCGCCCCCCGCCGGACAGCCGCCGGCAAAGCCGGGCCTGTGCGGGCGGCTGCGGGCCTGGCTGAAGGCAAAATGGGCCGCCTGGCGGGACAAGCGCCGGCAGAAGCGGGCCGCCAAAGCCGCCGCCCGCCGCCCGAAAGCCGCCCCCGCCAAACCCCGGGAGAAGGCAAAGTTCACCCTCGACACCCTGCGCAGCATCCTGCGGGGGGCCGGGCGGCTGACCCGGGCCGTTTTCGGCGCGCTGCGGGTGACCCGCATCCGCCTCTTCTGGCCGGTGACGGGGCCCGAGCCGGCAGAGGCTGCCCGGGCTTACGGCAGGGCCAACGCCTGGCTCTACCCGACTCTCGGGGCCCTGAGCCACGTTGTCTATCTCGACTTTGAGGAGCTGCGGCTGGTGCCCTGCATCGACCCCGACGCCCCGGTCCCGGCGGCGCGGGTCTCCTTCCGGGTGTCGGCGCGGGCGCTCTTCATTGTCATCGCGGCGGTGCGGGTGCTGATCCAGTTCTACCGCGAAAAGGTACTGGACGTTTTTCTGTAAAATATGGTATACTGTTTGTATCAACGCAGCGCGTGAGCGCACAAGATTGGCAAGGAGGCCGAAATTATGGCTGAACATACACTGCAGGGGCTGATGAACGTGACGATGGACAAGGTGCGCCAGATGGCCGACGCCAACACCATCATCGGCAAGGCCATCAAGACCGAGGACGGCACCACCATCATCCCGGTGTCCCGCATTTCGGTGGGAATCGGCACCGGCGGCTCCGACTTTGACAGCAAGAACAGCGCCCAGAAGGACCTGTTCGGCGGCGGCTCGGGGGCCGGCGTCAGCATCCGGCCGGTGGCCTTCCTGGTCATCAAGGACGGGATGGTCCGCACCATCCAGCTGTCCGACCCTTCCAACAGCATCGACCGGGCCCTGACCATGCTGCCCGAACTGGTGGATAAGCTGATGACCCTCATCCCCGACAAGAAGGCCGAAAAAGCCGAAGAACCCAAAACCGAACCACAGGAATGACCCGCTGGCGCGCTGCAAAAGGCGCGCCATTTTGAGCGCCGGGAGGCGCACACACCCACGGAACACGCTTCTGCCCGCCGCAGGCGGGCGGAGGGTCTGTCCCCCTGGAGCGTGCCGAAAAAGCGCGCCAGAGCGTCGTGAGACGCGCGCAAAGGAGAATGTAAAATGGCATTGGAACGCATTCAGAAGATCATGAGCGAGCAGGGGCTGTGCTCCCGCCGCGCCGCCGAGCAGATCATCGCCGAGGGCCGCGTCAAGGTGAACGGCCATGTGGCCGCCGTCGGCGACAAGATGGACCCCGACCGGGACGTGCTGCACGTGGACGGCGAGCGGATCTATATCGACAAGGAGCAGAAGCTCTATTATCTGGCCCTGTATAAGCCGCGGGGGTATGTCACCACCGTCAGCGATGAGCTGGGCCGCAAGACGGTGATGGACCTGGTGGCCGACATCCCGGCCCGCCTCTACCCGGTGGGCCGGCTGGACAAGGACAGCGAGGGCCTGCTGCTGATGACCAACGACGGGGCTTTCGCCAACGCCATGATGCACCCCTCAGGGGGGATCAGCAAGCTGTACCGGGTCACCGTGCAGCCCCACGCCACCGAGGAGCAGGTGCTCAAACTGAGCAGCGGGGTGGTGCTGGACGACGGCACCAAAACCCTGCCCTGCACCGTCAACGTGGTGGTGGACGAGCCGAACCGCACCGTCATGGAGATCACCCTGAAAGAGGGCAAAAACCGCGAGATCCGCCGGATGTGCGAGGCGGTGGGCCTCGAAGTGGTCCGCCTCAAGCGGAACGCCGAGGGGGTGGTCAAGCTGGGGATGCTGCAGCCCGGCAAATACCGCGAGCTGACCAAGCAGGAACTGTCCGGCCTGCGGGCCGCGGCCGCCAAGGGCCGCGCCCAGACCCGCAGCGCCGCAGCCGCCGGCAAAACCGGCCATTCCCGGGTGGCGGCCGGGCCGGTCAAAACAAAGGGCAAGGCGCCCGCCGGCCCCCGGATCAGGACCGCCAAACGTCAGGGATAAGGCGCGGCGGCTTTCGGCAAAAAACAGCATAAAAATACTTGTGAAGCACCTCACAAAATAGTATAATAAGAACGATTATGAAAGCAGTGGCGGCGCCTGCCGCCATGAGGGAAGCACAGGGAGGTCCGATCATGGCTTCAAAGATCAACCAAAAAGAGATTCTTGCCCGGTTCTACGACGACGGCGTTTGCACGGCTCTGTTTGAGCAGGGCGCTGTGAGCGCCGCCTTTGGCTGCGCGGGCGGCCAGCAGGCGTACACCGTCTGGCAGAACGGCGAGGCGCTGGGCGCAAAGGACGTGGACAAGGTGGTCCGCCTGCTGAACCTGGCCGCTGAGACCGGCTGCCCGGTGGTCACCTTCTACAACTCGGTGGGCGCAAAGCTGGCCGAGGGTCTGGACGCGCTGACCGCCAGCGCCAAGCTGAACGCAGCCGTCGCCAAGGTGTCGGGCGTGATCCCGCAGGTGGCCGTGGTCCTGGGCGTCTGCGGCGGCACCAGCGCGCTGGCCGCGGCCAACGCCGACGTCTGCATCATGGCCGAGGGGGCCGAGCTGTTCTTCACCCCGCCCTTCACCTCGGCCGCCCGCGGCGACAAGGTCGAGGGCGCGGGCAGCGCCGCAGCCGCCGCCAGGGCGGGCGTGGCCTCCATCGTGGCCGCCACCGCCGCCGAGGCAGCCGAAGCTGCCGCCCACCTGGTGGGGCTGCTGCCCTCCAACAATCTGGCCGGGCCGGCCTGTTTCGAGTTCGAGGCCCCCGCCGCCCCCTTCAAGGCCGGGCAGGCCCCCGAAAAGGCGGCCGCCGCGGTCGTCGACGCCGGCAGCGCCGTCGAGCTGTACGCCGGCTTTGGCAAAAACGTCTACACCGCCCTGGCCACCATCGCCGGCGAGGCGGTGGGCGTCGTGGCCACCGGCGAAAAGCTCTGCCACAATTGCGTCGTCAAGGCGTCCCGCTTTGTCCGCCTCTGCGACGCCTTCGGCCTGCCGGTGGTGACCATCGCCGCCACCGAGGGCTTTGTCCCCAGCGCCTCCGACGACATCGCCGGCGGCATCCGGGAGGCCGCCCGTCTGGCCGGCACCTACGCCGACGCCACCACCGCCCGGGTCTGCCTGCTGGCCGGCAAGGCCGTCGGCCCGGTCTACACCGCCCTGGCTGCCGCCGACCTCAAGATCGCCGTCCGCGGCTGCGTGGTCAGCCCGCTGGAGCCCGCCGCCGCCGTCTCGGTCCTCTATAAGGAGGAGATCGACGCCGCCGACAACATCGTTTCGGCCACCAATGCCAAGGCCGCCGCCTACGCCAAGGACGTGTGCAGTGCCGACGCCGCCGTGGCAGCCGGCGCGGCCGACATGGCCTGCGATGCAGCCGGCGTCCGCGCCGCCGTTGTGGCCGCCCTTGATATGCTGCGCACCAAGCGCGCCGCCCGCCTGCCCAAGAAGCACGGCAACATGGCGCTGTAAAAAGCGCGCGGGGCGCGCTCCAGGGGGGACCCATTTCTGCCTGCATACGCAGAACAGAAATGTTTTCCCCCTGGTATCCCCCTTTCCGACAAAATTTCCCGGCGGACCGCGCACGCGCCGCCAAGGGCGGCCCGCACACTCTCGCCGGTCAATTTCCCTGGATGTGTCCAATCGGACGCACATGTCCTCCGATTGGACGGAATTGAAATGGCTCCGCATAAGCTGATTTTTCAGGAGGGTTTATCCATGAAGTACTATACCATTACCGTCAACGGCGTCGCTTACAGCGTCAGCGTCGAGGAAACCGCGGCCGGCGCCGCCCCTGTGGCTGCCGCCCCCGCCGCACCCGCACCGAAACCGGCCGCTCCCGCGCCGGCTGCCGCTGCGCCTGCCCCCGCCCCGGCCGCTCCCGCAGCCCCCAAGGGCGCAGCCGGCGCCGTCTCGGTCAAGGCTCCCATGCCCGGCAATATCCTGGACGTCAAGGTCAAGCCCGGCGATACGGTCAAGGCCGGCGACGCGCTGATCGTCCTGGAAGCCATGAAGATGGAGAACGAGATCGTCGCCCCGCAGGACGGCACCGTCGCCACCATCGAGGTGAACAAGGGCGATGTCGTCAACTCGGGCGACACCCTGGTCACGCTGAACTAAAGGGAGGGTGAACACTATGGCCAAAAAGCCGATCAAGGTCACCGAAGTGGTCCTGCGCGACGCCCATCAGTCCCTGCTGGCCACCCGGATGACCATGGATGAGATGCGTCCCATCCTGCCCGAAATGGATAAGATCAACTATTTCTCGGTGGAATGCTGGGGCGGCGCGACCTTCGACAGCTGCATCCGCTTCCTGGACGAGGACCCGTGGGAGCGGCTGCGCATCCTGCGCAAAGAACTGCCCCACCAGAAGCTGCAGATGCTGTTCCGCGGCCAGAATATGCTGGGCTACCGCCCCTATGCCGACGACGCGGTCGAGTATTTCGTCCAGAAGTCGGTGGCCAACGGCATCGACGTCATCCGCATCTTTGACGCGCTGAACGACCCCCGCAACCTCCAGACCGCCATCAAGGCGGCCAACAAGGAGGGGGCCCACGTCCAGGGCTGCATCAGCTACACCCTCAGCCCGGTGCACACCAACGAGGCTTTCGCCGCCTACGCCAAAACCCTCGAAGAGATGGGCGCCGACTCCATCTGTATCAAGGATATGGCCGGCCTGCTGACCCCCTACACCTGCTATGAGCTGGTCAAGGAGCTGAAGGCCGCCGTCAAGATCCCGGTGGATATCCACAGCCACTACACCGCCGGCCTGGCTTCCATGTCCATCCTCAAGGGCATCGAGGCGGGCGCCGACATCGTCGACACCGCCATGAGCCCCCTGGCTCTCGGCACCAGCCATATGCCCACCGAGAGCCTGGTGGCGGCGCTGCGCGGCACCGACTACGACACCGGCCTCGACCTCGGCCAGCTGAACGTGGTCCGCGCCTATTTCGCCAAGCTGCGTGAAAAGTATATCGCCAACGGCCAGATCAGCCCCAAGAGCCTGGGCGTCGACGCCAACACCCTGCTCTACCAGGTGCCGGGCGGCATGTTCTCCAATATGCTCAAGCAGCTGAAGGACGCCGGCAAGGAGGACAAGCTGGACGAGGTGCTGGCCGAGATCCCCCGTGTCCGCGAGGACGCCGGCTATCCGCCGCTGGTCACCCCCACCAGCCAGATCGTGGGCACCCAGGCTGTCTTCAACGTCATTCTGGGCGAGCGGTACAAGATGGTCACCAAGGAGTTCAAGGGCCTGGTCCACGGCGATTACGGCAAGACCCCCGCGCCCATCAAGCCCGAGTTCACCAAAAAGATCCTGGGCGACGAGCAGCCCATCACCTGCCGCTTTGCCGACACCCTCGAGCCCGAGATGGACAAGCTCAAGGCCGAAGCCGCCAAGTGGTCCATCCAGGAGGAGGACGCTCTGACCTACGCCATGTTCCCGCAGGTCGCGCCCAAATTCTTTGAAAAGCGCAACGCCAAGATGCAGGGCGTCGATGCCGACCACGCCGACTATCAGAACAAGTCTCACCCTGTCTGAGCCTGAAAGGGAGGGAGCCGCCATGCTGTTTGCCAAAAAGAAGGAGCGGGAGAAAAAACGCTACGACCCCGCCCGCTGGAAACCGGTCATCCGGTGCAGCATCTGCACCGGCGAGATGGCCGCCGGCTTTAAGGAGACGGCCACCGGCCGCTTTGAAGAGGTCATGCTGATCCGCAGCGACCGGGACCTGGCGCGCTTCCAGGAGGAATACGGCGTCGAGAACGTCACAAAGGAATACTGAACCCCGCCGGGCAGGCTGCGAAACCTGCCCGGCGGTTTAGCGTGTCTGGCGACACGCTCCAGGGGGGACCCTTTTCTGCCTGCTGCGCAGGTCAGAAAACCTTCCCCCCTGGATTCTCCCTTTGGACAAAATTTGGCGCAGAACCGCGCACTCGCCCTGGCGGGCTTCGCACACTCTCTGCGCCAAATTTCCCTGGATGTGTCCCGTCCGTCCGTACATGTCGGCCGGACGGGACTTTTTTGACGGCTATGCTTGCAAAAAAGGCCCTGGAATAGTAAAATGGTACCATATGTATCGTAAGATGGGGCACTAGACCCCGAAAGGATATATATGCGCGAAAAAAGATCGGCCAAGAATGAAAAGGGAAGAGAGAAAGCATATGATCTATAGCATGACTGGGTACGGCCGCGCCAGCGCGGTGCGCGGCGGCCGGGAGATCACGGTCGAGCTGCGCAGCGTCAACGCGCGGTATTTCGAGTATACCTCCCGCATCCCCCGCAGCTGCGCCTTTCTGGACAGCAGGCTCAAGGCCCTGCTGAACAGCCGCATCGCCCGCGGCAAGGTGGAAGTCAGTTTGACGGTGCAGGACCTCGAAGCTGCCGGGACCGAGGTGGCGGTGGATATGGACCTGGCCCGCGGCTATCAGCAGGCGCTGCGGGATATGTCCGAGGCGCTGGGGGTCAAAAACGACGTGACGGCGGGCTTGCTGGCCCGCTTCCCCGACGTGCTGACCACCCGGCAGGCCGAAGTGGACGAGGAACAGCTCTGGGCCGACGTCTCGGACGTGGCGGCACAGGCCGTGCAGAACTTTGTCGAGATGCGGGGCATCGAGGGCGAAAAGATGCTGGAGGATATCACCGGCCGGCTGGACACGGTGGAAAGCTGCGTCGGCCGGATCGAGGAGCTGACCGCCGGGCGGGTGGAAAAATACACCCAGCGCCTCTACGAGCGGCTCAAGGTGATCCTGGAGGACCGCGCCATCGACGACGCCCGGGTGCTGACCGAGGCCGCCATCTTCGGCGACAAGACCGCGGTGGATGAGGAGACGGTCCGGCTGCGCAGCCACATCGCGCAGTACCGCGAAATTTTGGGCAGCGGCCAGCCGGTGGGCCGCAAGCTGGACTTTTTGACCCAGGAGCTCAACCGCGAGGCCAACACCATCGGTTCCAAGTGCCAGGACCTCGACATCACCCGGATCGTCGTGGACATGAAGGCGGAGATCGAAAAGATCCGCGAGCAGATCCAGAACCTGGAGTAAGGGCATGAAGCTTATCAACATTGGTTTCGGCAATATGGTCAGCGCCGGGCGGCTGGTCGCGGTGGTCAGCCCCGACTCGGCCCCCATCAAGCGGATCATCAAGGAGGCCCGGGAGCAGGGCCGGCTGATCGACGCGTCCTACGGGCGCAGCACCCGGGCGGTCCTCATCATGGATTCGGACCATGTGATCCTGTCGGCCCTGCAGCCCGAGACGGTGGCGGGCCGCGCAGGCGGCGGGCCGGACCCCAAAGCGGCAGAGGAGGAAGTTTGAATGGAAGGCGAAAAATACCTGTTTGTGGTGTCGGGTCCTTCGGGCGTCGGCAAGGATACCGTGATGGCCCGTCTGCGGGCCGACCACCCCGAGATCGAAAAGACGGTCTCGGCCACCACCCGCGCCCCCCGGGAAGGGGAGGCCGAAGGGGTCAACTACTACTACCGCAGCGAGGCAGCCTTCAAACAGCTGATCGAGGCGGGCGAGGTGCTGGAATACAACTATTATAACGGGAACTACTACGGCACCCTCCGCGCCGAGGTGGAGCGCCGGATGGCGGCCGGCAAGCTGGTGCTGCTCAACATCGACGTCCACGGGGCGGCCAACATCAAGCGGCTCTATCCGGGGTCGACCATCGTGTTCCTGCTGCCGCCCTCGGCCCAGGAGCTGGAAGCCCGGCTGCGGGGCCGCGGCACCGACGACGAGGCGAGCATCGAGCGCCGGCTGGCCATCGCCCGGGAAGAGCTGGCCCAGGCCGACGCGTTCGACGTGCGGATCGTCAACAACAGCATCGAGCAGGCCGCCGGCGACCTGTACGCCCTGATGGTGCGGCGGGCCGGCCTGGAGCAGTAAGATGCCCAGGACGGTGGGGGTGGCGGTCAGCCATGCGGCCTTCCATTTCGACAAGCTGTACACCTACGCGGTCATGCCGGATCAGCAGGATCAGGTGCGGCTGGGCAGTATGGTGCTGGTCCCCTTTGGGCGGGGCAGCCGCCCCCGGATGGGGGTGGTGCTGGCCTGCGACGCCGAGCCCGAGAGCGCCAAACTCAAGGCCATCTTTGACGTGGCGCCGGCCTCGGCCTGCCTGACCGGCGAGCTGCTGGAACTGGTCCGCTTTTTGAAGGCCCGCACCTTCTGCACCTGGTACGAGGCGGTCAAGGCGGTCATTCCCTATGGGGCGCAGTACAAGCCGGCTTTGGCCGCCGACGGTGTGACCCCGGTGCTGCAAAAGCAGCTGACCCGCCACACCGAGACCCTCTACCGGCTGGCCGCTCCGCTGCCCGCAAAACCCAAGCCCACCGCCAAGCAGCTGGCGGCGGTGGCCCTGCTCTCGGGCGGGCCCCGCACCCAGGGCGACCTCGAGGCCCACGGCATCAGCCGGGCGGTGGCCGAAAACCTCTGCGCCAAGGGGGTGCTGGCGGCCGAGCGGGTGAACAAATCCATCGACCTCTACGCCCACATCCCCCAGAAAAACGAGGAGCTGACCCTGACCGCCGAGCAGCAGGCCGCCTTCGACGCCCTGGCCCCCCACCTCGAGACGGGGCAGGCCCATACGGCGCTGCTCTACGGCGTCACCGGCAGCGGCAAGACCCTGGTCTTTCTCAAGCTGATCGAGCGGTGCCTGGCCCTGGGCAGAAAGGCGCTGGTCCTGGTGCCCGAGATCAGCCTGACGCCGCAGATGATTCGCCGGCTGAAGGAGCGGTTCGGCCGGCGGGTGGCGGTCCAGCACTCGGCCCTCAACCACACCGAACGGCTGCTGCAGTGGCAGATGATCCAGGACGGCGGGGCCGACATTGTGGTGGGGACCCGCAGCGCCGTCTTTGCCCCGCTGGAAGGGCTCGGCCTCATCGTCATCGACGAGGAGCAGGAGCACACTTACCGCTCCGAATCGGCGCCCCGCTATGCCGCGCAGGAGGTGGCCCGGTGGCGGGCGGCCAAAAACGGCGCGCTGCTGCTGCTGGCCAGCGCCACCCCCAGCACCGAGAGTTTTTACGAGGCGCAGGCCGGGCGGTATCAGCTGGTCCGGCTGACCCAGCGGTACGCCGGGCAGCCGCTGCCGGCGGTGCAGATGGTGGATATGCGGGCCGAGCTGGCTGCCGGCAACCCGCGGGAGATCAGCCTTGCATTGGAGGACGCGCTGCGAGAGCATCTCGCCGCCGGCCGGCAGGCCATCCTGCTGCTCAACCGGCGCGGCTACCAGACCATGGCCCAGTGCGAGGACTGCCGCGAGGTGCTCAAGTGCCCCAAGTGCAGCGTCCCGATGGTCTACCACAAGGCCGGGGGCGGGCGGCTGCTCTGCCACTACTGCGGCACTCAGATCGCGCCCCGGCCCGCCGTCTGCCCGGCCTGCGGCGGCAAGCTGCACTACCGGGGCTTCGGCACCCAGAAGGCGGAGGAAGAACTGGCCGCCCTCTTTCCCGAGGCCCGCATTCTGCGGATGGACCAGGACACCACCGCCGCCAAGGACGCCCACGAAAAGCTGCTGGCCGGCTTTGCCCGCCATGAGTACGACATCATGGTGGGCACCCAGATGGTGGCCAAGGGCCTCGACTTTGAGGATGTCACCCTCGTCGGGGTGCTGGGCATCGACTCGCTGCTGTTTGCCCAGGGCTTCCGCGCCTATGAGACGGTGTTCAGCCTGGTGACCCAGGTGGTGGGCCGCAGCGGCCGGGCGTCGTGCCCGGGGCAGGCCATCATCCAGACCACCGACCCCGACAACCCCGTCCTCAGCCTGGCCGCCGCCCAGGACTACGACGCCTTTTTCGCGCAGGAGATCGAATACCGCAAGCTGGGGCTCTATCCGCCCTTCTGCAGTCTGTGCATCGTCAGCTTTGCGGGCAAAAAGGAAGGGGAGGTGGCCGCGGCGGCGGCCCGCTTTGCCGCCCTGCTGGGTCAGCAGGCCGCCAAACGCCCCGACATCCCCCTGCGGGTGCTGGGCCCGACGCCGGGCAGCATCCTGATGATCAACGAAGTATACCGCTACAAGCTCACCGTCAAGTGCCGCAACGACAAACAGTTCCGCGCTCTGCTGCGGGAGGTGCTGGGCCTCTACGAGGAGGAAAAGCTGCCCGCCAAAGCGTCCGTCGCTGTAGACATGCACTCGGACGGAGACATCTAGCATAGAGACAAAAGGAGAAACGCTATGGCTATCCGCAACATTGTCAAGGAGGGCGACCCTATTCTGAACAAGGTCTGCCGTCCCGTGACCAAATTTGACGACCGTCTGGCTACCCTGCTGGACGATATGCGCGAGACCATGATCCAGGCCGACGGCGTGGGTCTGGCCGGCCCGCAGGTGGGGATGCTGCGCCGCCTGTTTGTGGTGTGGGACACCACCGACGCCCCCGAGGAGATCCCCGAGGGGTATGAGTATAAGTTCATCGACTTTGTCAACCCCGAGATCCTGGCCGTGTCGGAGGAAGAGGAGACCCACTACGAGGGGTGCCTGTCCTTCCCGGGGCACAACGGCGCGGTGACTCGGCCGGCGGCGGTCAAGGTCCGCGCGCAGGACCGCACCGGCGCGTGGTTTGAGCTGGAGGCCGAGGGGCTGCTGGCCCGCTGCATCCAGCATGAGAACGACCATCTGGACGGCATCACCATCATGCAGTCCAGCGAATATTTCTACGAGGACACCGAAGAGGGCAGGGAAGAGGCCCGCAAGGCAAAGGAGCGGCGGTAAATGCGACTGGTTTTTATGGGCACGCCCGACATCGCGGCGGCCTGCCTCGAGGCGCTCTACGCCGCCGGGCATGAGATCTGCGCCGTCTACACCCGGCGGGATAAGCCGGTGGGGCGCAAACAGGTGCTGACCCCGCCCCCCGTCAAGCGGGTGGCCGAGGCCCACGGCACCCCGGTCTTTCAGCCCCGCACCCTGCGGGACGGCGGCGAGGACGCCAACCTCCGCGCCCTGGCCCCCGACCTGATCGTGGTGGTGGCCTACGGCTGCATCCTGCCGCAGTCGGTGCTGGACATCCCGAAATTCGGCTGCATCAACCTGCATGTCTCGCTGCTGCCCAAGTACCGGGGCAGCGCGCCGGTCCAGTGGGCGGTGCTGAACGGGGACGCCGAGACGGGCGTTTCCATCCAGCAGATGGACGCCGGCCTCGACACCGGGGACGTGCTGGGCTGTGAAAAAGTCGCCATCGGCCCCGAGGAGACCAGCGGCGAGCTGTTCGACCGGGTCACCGCGGTGGGGGCGCGGGTCCTCTGCGAGACCCTGCCCAAAATCGCCGCCGGGAGCCTGATCCCCGTGCCCCAGGACCACGCCGCCGCGACCATGGCCCCCATGCTGACCAAGGAGATGGCCGAATTCCGCTTTGCCGACAGCGCCGCCCACATCCACAACTGGGTGCGCGGGATGAACCCCTGGCCGGCGGCCTGGTTCGTCACGAGCGGCGGGCGGAAGGTCAAGGTGCTGGAATGCCGCCTGTCGGACAAGACCGGCGCGCCCGGCCGGGTGCTGGCCACGAAACCCCTCACCGTCGCCTGCGGCGAGGGGGCCGTCGAGCTGCTGCGGGTGGTGCCCGAGGGCTCCAAGCCGATGGAGGGCAGCGCCTTCGCGGCCGGACTGCGGCTCAAAGCGGGGGATACCCTTTGAGGCCGGCCGGGCCCCGGGCGGCCGCCGTCGCGGCCCTCGTCCATCAGGAGCAGGGGGGCTACGCCAATCTGGTGCTGGACGCCGAGCTGGACCGCAGCGGCCTGGCCGGACGGGACCGCGCCTTTGCGGGGGCGGTGTTCTACACCGCGGTGGAAAAGCAGGCCGCCCTCGACTATATCCTGAACCGTTTTCTGCCCAAAGGGGTGGCCAGGCTGGACCCGCCGGTCCGGGCCATCCTGCGCAGCGGCCTGGCCCAGGCCCGCTATATGCAGGTGCCGGCCTCGGCCGCCGTCAACGAGGCGGTCAAGCTGACCCGGGCTTTCGGCAAGGCCAGCGCGGCGGGGCTGGTCAACGCGGTGCTACGCAAAGCCTGCGGCTACGACCTGAACGCCGCCGTTTTCGCCGACGAGACCGAGCGGCTGATGGTTTTGGGCTGCGCCGGGCGGGATGTGGCGGCCTTTCTCCGCCAATACTACCCCGATGAGGCCCTTGCCATTCTGACCGCCCCCGCCGACGGCGGGCATACCGCCCTGCGGGTCAACCCGCTCAAAACCACCCCCGCCGCCCTGGCCGCCGGGCTGGCCGCGGACGGGGCCGAGGCGGAGCCGGGCCTTGTGCCGGGCAGCCTGCTGGCCCGTTTCGCCGGCAGCCCCGCCGGGACCGAAGGGTTCCGGCAGGGGCTCTACCACGTCGAGGGCCAGGCCAGCCAGCTGGCCGCCCTCTGTCTGGAGGCAGAGCCGGGGGAGACGGTCCTCGACCTGTGCGCCGCGCCGGGGGGCAAGACCCTGACCATCGCCCAGGAAATGCAGGACCGCGGCCGGCTGGTCAGCTGCGACGTGACCGAAAAGCGGGTGGGCCTCATCCGCACCGCCGCTGGCCGGATGGGCCTTGGCTGCATCGAGACGGCGGTGAACGACGCGGCGGTCTACAACCCCGCCTTCCCGCCGGCCGACCGGGTGCTGGCCGACGTGCCCTGCAGCGGCCTTGGCATCCTGAGCAAAAAGCCGGACATCCGCTACAAGACCCTTGACCCGGCCCGCCGCGCCGCGCTGCTGGACACCCAGCGGGCCATTCTGGACTGCGCCGCCCGCTACCTCAAGCCGGGCGGACGGCTGGTCTACTCCACCTGCACCATCCACCCCGAAGAAAACGAGGAACAGGTCAAAGCCTTTCTGGCGCGGCGGCCCGACTTCCGGGCGGTGCAGCCCGGGATCGCCTTCCCCGCGGGGATGGCCTGCGGGCCCTATGGAGCGCTCTCGGTGCCGGGGCGGACCGGGATGGACGGATTCTTTATCTGTGTGATGCGGCGGGACGGATGACGCCGCCGAGGAGAACGCTATGGAACAAAAACGCTGCATCTCTTCCCTGACGGTGGAGGAGCTGGCCGCCGAGCTGAAAGGGATGGCCCAGCCGGCCTTCCGGGCCAAACAGATCTTCCACTGGGTGCACCAGAAGCTGGTGACCGAATTTTCCGCCATGACCGACCAGCCCAAGGCCCTGATCGCAGAGCTGGAAGAAAGGTTCTACATCGCCGCGCCCGCCATCGAGCGCCGGCAGGAGGCCAAAGACGGCACCGTCAAGTACCTGCTGCGGATGGCCGACGGCAACTGCATCGAGACGGTGGTCATGCGGTATCACTACGGCCCCACCGTCTGTGTCTCCACCCAGGTGGGCTGCCGGATGGGCTGCCGCTTCTGTGCCTCGACCCAGGCGGGCCGGGTCCGCAATCTGGAGGCGGGGGAGATCTGCTCGGAAATCTACACCGCCCAGAAGGACATCGGGGAGCGCATCTCCCACATCGTCCTGATGGGGATCGGCGAGCCGCTGGATAACTTCGACGAGGTGATGAAGTTCCTTGCCCTGATCTCCTCCCCCGAGGGGGTCAACATCGGGATGCGGAACATCAGCCTGTCCACCTGCGGCATCGTGCCCCAGATCGACCGGCTGGCCGAGAGAAAGCTCCAGCTGACCCTCTCCATCTCCCTCCATGCCCCCAACGACGCCATCCGCAGCCAGATGATGCCGGTCAACAACGCCTACCCGGTGGCCCAGCTGATGGACGCGGTCCGCCGCTATCAGGACACCACCGGCCGGCGGGTCAGCTTTGAATACTCGATGGTGCGCGGGGTGAACGATTCGGACGCCTGCGCCAAAGAGCTGGCCCGTTTGATCCGGGGGATGGGGGCCCATGTCAATTTGATCCCCATCAACCCGGTGGACGGCAGCCCCTATTCGGCCACCGACGCCGAGAACGTCCGGCGCTTTCAGGCCAAGCTGACAAGCCTTGGGGTCAACGCCACCGTCCGCCGCCGGCTGGGCAGCGAGATCAGCGCCGCCTGCGGCCAGCTGCGCCGGGAGGAAATGGACGCCCATACGGCAAAGTAAGAAGGAGAAGCCTATGAAACTTGCAGGGAAAACCGATGTGGGCCGCATCCGGCGGGAGAACCAGGACGATTTCCGCGCCGGGGAGCTGCCCGGCGGCGCGGCCTGGGGCCTGGTCTGCGACGGGATGGGCGGCGCGCGGGGCGGCTGGGAAGCCTCCCATGGGGCCTGCGACGTCATCGAGCGCTGCTTTCAGGAGCAGTACGGCCGCTGCGCCGCCGGCGGGGAAGAAGCCTTTCTGACCCAGGCGCTGGAAAACGCCAACCACGCCGTCTTTCAGAAGTCGGCCCGGGACGAGGCGCTGGCCGGGATGGGCACCACGGTGGTCTGCGCCCTGGTGCGGGACGGCCGGGCCCATATCTGCCACGCGGGGGACTCCCGCGCCTATCTCTACCACGCGGGCAGGCTGCACCAGCTGACCCACGACCACTCCTATGTGCAGGAACTGGTGGACTGCGGCACCATCACCCCCGAAGAGGCCGAACACCACCCCCAGAAAAACATCATCACCCGGGCGCTGGGGGTGGACTACCGCCTTGCGCCCGACTGCACCTCGGTGGTGGTGCTGCCGGGGGATCTGCTGCTGCTCTGCTCGGACGGGCTGACCAACGCCCTGCCGCCGGAAAAGATCGAAAAGATCCTGTCGAAGGCCCCCTTCTACGACCTGCCCGACCATCTGGTCGAGGCGGCCAACGCGGCGGGCGGCCCCGACAACATCACCGCCCTCCTGCTGGGCATCGAACCGGAGGAGGCGCGGCATGGATAATCTGATCGGCAAAAAGCTGGACGGCCTGTACGAGGTCAGGGAGCTGATCGGTGCGGGCGGAATGGCCAACGTCTACAAGGCGGTGATGGTGGGCCAGAACGGCCCCGTCCCCGCCGGGACGGTGGTGGCGGTCAAGGTGCTGCGGGCCGAGTATATGCACGACCCCGACCTGGTCAACCGCTTCAAGAACGAATCGAAGGCCATCTCCCTGCTGCACCACCCCAACATCGTCAAGGTGTACGACGTGTCGGTCACCGACCGGCTGCAGTATATCGTGATGGAATACGTCGACGGGATGACCCTGCGCCAGTATCTCAACGAGCGGGGCGGCCGCCTGACCAGCCGGGAGACGGTCCACTTCATCTCCCAGATCCTGCAGGCGCTGGACCACGCCCACCGCAACGGGGTCGTCCACCGGGACGTCAAGCCCCAGAACATCATGCTGCTGCCCAGCGGACAGCTGCGGATGATGGATTTCGGCATCGCCCGCATCTCCCGGGCCGAAAACCAGCTGCTGGCCGGCAAGGCCATGGGCAGCGTCCACTATATCAGCCCCGAACAGGCAAAGGGCGAGGTGACCGGCCCCCAGAGCGATATCTACTCGGTGGGGGTCATGATGTACGAGATGCTGTCGGGGCGGCTGCCCTTTGACGGCGAGGACGCGGTCAAGGTAGCCCTCAAGCAGATCACCGACACCCCGCGCCCCCTCGGCGAGATCGCGCCCGAGACCCCCCGCGCCCTGGTCGAGATCACCGAAAAGGCGATGGCCAAGCTGCCGGCCAACCGGTATGCCGGCGCGGGCGAGATGCTCGAGGCGCTCCGCCGCTATGTGCAGGAGCCGGACGTCGTCTTTGCCTACAAGTATATCACGGAGGAAGCACCTGCAAAGGTGGTCAAACAGACAATGAGCCAGAAAAAAGAAAGTGCCGCCGGGCGCCCGGCTCCCAAGCGGAAAAAGAAGCGCTCGGTCTTTATCCCGGTGCTGCTGGGCATCACGGTGGCCTTTGCGCTGGCCTGCGCGGCCCTCTGCTTTATGATCCTGCGCAACGCCAACAACCTCTTCACCGACCAGAAGGCCGACATCGTCCTGGAGGACTTTGTCGGGATGACCCGCGCCGAGGCCGAGGCCAGCGCCCAGATCAGCTCGGGCCAGATCCAGGTCGACTGGGTGGAGGAATACAGCAGCACCTACGGCGAGGGCTATATCTATAAGCAGTCCCCGACCGGGGGCCGCAACATCCGGGAGGGGCAGACCGTCACCCTGACCGTCAGCCTCGGCACCCAGTACGTCACCATCCCCGATGTGACCAACTACGTCCAGTCAGACGCCGAGCAGCTGCTGCGGGACACCGGCGTGTCGGTGCTGGTGGTCCAGAACGTCGAGCCCTCGGTGGCGGTGGGCGCGGTCATCCGCACCGACCCCGCGGCGGGGACAAGCGTGGCGGCCGGCAGCACGGTGGTGGTCTACGTCAGCCGCCAGCAGGTGGCCACCACCACCAGCGTGCCCTCGGTGGTGGGCCTGACGGTGGAGGACGCCCGCACCCTCCTGGTCCAGAACCGGCTGACCCTGGGCAGCCAGACCCAGGCCTACAGCGACCAGCCGGTGGGCACCGTCATCGCGCAGGAGACGGCGGCAGGCTCGACCGTCAAGTTCAACAGCCGGATCAACGTGACCGTCTCGGCCGGGCCGGAGCCCGCGCCCGAACCGGAAGTGCCCGGCGACGCCAGCTCGGGCGGCGATTGGTGGAGCGACCTGTGGGGCGGCGGCTCCTCCTCCGATGCGCCCGGCTCGTCCAGTGAGGGCGGCGCCAGCTCGAGCGACCCCGGCCTGATCTGGCCCTGGGACTGGTTTTGACGGGGGCAGCCGATGGACGGATATATTATGAAAGGGATCGGCGGGTTCTACTACGTCAGGACACCGGACGGGGTGGTCGAGTGCAAGGCCCGCGGCATCTTCCGCAAGCAGAAGCGCAGCCCGGTGGCCGGGGATGAAGTCACCCTCGCCGTCGAGAACGGCGCGGCCGTCATCGCCGAGATCGCCCCGCGCAAAAACGTCTTTGTCCGGCCCCCGGTGGCGAACCTGGACGTGCTGTTCCTGGTGGCCAGCACCACCCAGCCCAGCCCCAGCACCCTGGTGCTGGATAAGCTGTCGGCCATCGCGGTGGACAAGGGGGTGCAGCCGGTCATCGTCTGCACCAAGGCGGACCTCGCCGGCGCGGACGCCCTCGAAGCCGCCTATGCAAAGTCGACCCTGCCCTTCATCCGGATCGACTACGCCACCGGCGCGGGGCTCGACGAAGTGAAAGGGTGGATCGCCGGGCGGCTGTGCGCCTTCTGCGGCAACTCGGGGGTGGGCAAGTCGACATTGCTCAACGCCCTGCTGCCCGAGGCCGGCCGGGAGACCGCCGCCATCAGCCACAAGCTGGGCCGCGGCCGCCACACCACCCGCGAGGTGACCATCTTTGAAGCCTTTGGCGGACGGATCGCCGATACCCCCGGCTTTGCCAGTCTGGAGGCGGGGCGGGCCGGCTTCATCCCCAAGGAGAATCTGGAGCACGCCTTCCCGGAGTTTGCGCCCTACCTGGGCAAATGCCAGTTTACCGGCTGCTCCCACCGCAGCGAGAAGGGCTGCGCCGTCCGGGCCGCCCTGGCTGCGGGGGAAGTGTCCCGCAGCCGGTACGACAGCTACTGCGCCATGTACGACGAGGTGAAGGACGTCAAGGACTGGCAGCAGCCCAAATGGCAGGAGCCGGCACTGTAAAGGAGGGATGCGCTGTGGCGCGCTGCGTCATTGTTTCGGCCTGCCCGGTCAGTCCGGCGCTGGCCGGATTGCTGCGGGCGGACGACTACCTGATCGCCTGCGATGCGGGCTACCGCAACTGCGCGGCCCTGGGCCGCCGGCCCGACGCCGTGGTGGGGGACTTTGACTCGGCCCCCTGCCCGGCGGCGGAAGGGGAGGACCTGGTCGTCCTGCCCCACGTCAAGGATGACACCGACACCGAGTACGCGGCCAGGCTCGCCTCCCGGGCGGGCTATGCCGAGGTGCTGCTGCTGGGCTGCCTCGGGGGCAAACGGCTGGAACACACCCTGGCCAATCTCGCCACCGGCCTCGGCCTCGAGCAGCGGGGGACCCGCGCCGTTTTGCAGGACGAGCGCAGCCGGGTGACCTACCTGCTGCCCGGCGAAGAGCGCAGCTACCCGAAGGGGGAATACTTCTACCTCTCGGTCTTTCCCCTCGAGGGCCGGGCCGAAGGGGTGAACATCCGGGGCGCCTTCTACGAGCTGACCGACGCCGTGCTGACCGCCGGGTATCCCCTCGGGGTCAGCAACGAGTACGCGCCCGGTTCGGACTGCATCACCCTGTCGGTGCGCAAAGGCGCGCTTTTGGTCGTGGAGACCAGAGCGGACTGAAACAGGAACATTCCGGCGCCTTCCCGCTTATACTGGAGCAAAAGGAGAAAGGCAGGGAGCGCTATGCAGTTCATCGTCATCAAGAGTCCGAGATGCCTTGCCGGCCTGCTGCGGCTTTTGTTCGGCATCCGAAAAGAGGGCTGAAAGGCCCCGCAAGACCCGCCCTGCGGCTGCAAAAAGGCCGCGGGACGGGTCTTTTTGCGTTCTTTTTGTCCTGTCCGGCGCATACAGTGGACTATGCGACCAAGAGAGGGACAGGAAAGGAGCGCCAAACAATGGAACTAAAGGTATTCCGCGACATCCTCTGCGCCGGGGGCGGATGCTGCGCCGCCAAGGCGGAGATACCGGTCGAGACCGAGATCCTCATCTCGGACTATCTGCCGCAGGTGTTCAAGGTGGTCAAGTGCTTTGTGCGGCCGGTGGTGCTGCAAAAGCAGCTGCAGCCCGGCCGCCTGACCCTGGAAGGCTACGTCCGCTGCACCGTCTACTACCAGGGGGAGGACGGAGCCGGCCTCTGCCAGGCCGAGCAGAAGCTGCCGTTCCACAAGGTGCTGGAACTGCCCGATTTTGCCTTCACCGCATGGAGCGCCGTGGTGGAGGGCCAGACCGAGTACATCAACTGCCGGGCCGTCACCCCGCGCCGCATTGAGGTGCGGGGCGCCTATGGGCTGACGGCGTCGGTCTGCACCCAGTGCAGCACCGAGGTCATCACCGCCCTGAGCGGCTGCGGCATCCAGCAGCGGCCGGTCACCCTGCGGGGGGTGCGGCAGGCCGCGGCGCTGGATAAGCTGTTCGCCGCCGACGGGACCGTCGCCTTTGCGGGCAGTCCCGCCGCCGTGCTGGACATCAGCGGCAGCGCCGCCGTCACCGAGCTCAAGCTGCTGGCCGGCAAGGCGGTGGCCAAAGGGGAGATACGGGCCCAGTGCGCCTGGAAGGAAGCGGAGAGCGCCGCCCTCCGCAGCCAGGAGGCGGTCATCCCCTTCAATCAGATCCTGGACGTCGAGGGGCTGACCGAGGACTGCCAGTGCCTGTGCGCGGTCGAGCCGGTGGGCTTTACCCTCGCCGAGGGGGAAAACGGCGGGGAGGCCAGACTGACCGCCACCGCCCAGCTCCACCTGCGGGCCTGGCGGCCCTTTGCGCTGAACTGCGTGGCCGACGCCTTTTCCACCGCGTGCGAGGTGCAGTGCGAAACCGCCCCCCTCACCACCGAACAGCTGGCCTGCACCCTGGACGAAACGGCCGCCGTCACCTGTTCGGGGCCGCTGCCCGACGAGAACACCCGCCTGCTGGCCTGTTTTGCCTCCTTCGGGCCGGTGGGGATCGACCGGGCGGGGAGCGTCCCCGCCCTGACGGCCCGGGTGGAGGTGACGGCCTTCGGCGAGAACAGCCTGGGCGAGATCGACAGCTACGAAAAGACGGCGGAACTCGTCCTCCCGCTGCCGGACTGCCCGGCGGCAGGGGAGGTGTGGCCGGTCTGCTGGCTCTCGGCCGAGCGGGTGGAGGCCGGCTGCACCGGCGGCAGCCTGGAGGTGACGGTCACCGTCCGGGCGGCGGGGGCGGTGCTGGGCCGGGAGAGCCTGCCCTGCCTGAGCAGCGTGGAGACGGGGGAACCGCTGGCCCCTGCCGACCCCGACATCTCCCTGCGGGTCTACTACGCCCAGCCGGGGGAGGCGCTGTTCGACATCGCGCGGCGGTTCCACGTTTCGCCGGGGCGGATGCGGGAGGCAAACGCCCTCGACGCCGGGACCGAGACCCTCGCGGCGGCCTGCCGCCTGCTGGTGCCCGGGGCGCCCGGCAACTGAGAGGAGGACATACACCGTGGAAAATCCTGTACTGTACCGCGAGATCGGCCGGCGGACCGGCGGCGATATCTACATCGGGGTGGTAGGCCCGGTCCGCAGCGGCAAAAGCACCTTCATCAAGCAGTTCATGGAGGAACTGGTCCTCCCCGCGCTGGAGGGGGACGCCGCCGCCCGCGCCCGGGATGAGCTGCCCCAGTCGGCCGCGGGGCGCACCATCATGACCACCGAGCCAAAGTTCATCCCCGAGGCGGCCTTCCCGCTGCAGCTGGAGGGGGGAGGCGGGTGCCGGGTGCGGCTGATCGACTGCGTGGGCTACATGGTGGAGGGGGCCATGGGCCACGAGGAGGGGGACCAGCCCCGGATGGTCAAAAGCCCCTGGTTCGACGAGGCGGTGCCCTTTGACAAGGCTGCCGAGACCGGCACCCGCAAGGTGATCCGGGAGCACTCCACCATCGGGGTGGTGGTGACCACCGACGGCTCGGTCAGCGGCATCCCCCGGGCCGGCTACGAAAAGGCTGAAGCCCGGGTCATCGCCGAGCTGGAAGAGCTGGGCAAACCCTATGTCATCCTGCTCAACAGCACCCACCCCGCCGACCCCGAGACGGCGCGGCTGGCCGTCGCCCTCGAGGCGCAGTACGGGCGGGCGGTGCTGCCGGTCAGCTGCGCCGAACTGGACGCTGCCGCCCTGGAAGCCATTCTGGAGAGCGTGCTGTACGAGTTCCCGGTCCGGGAGCTGGACTTTGCCATCCCCCGCTGGGTGACCATGCTGGACAGCGGCCACTGGCTGCAGAGCAGCGTCTACCAGGCGGCGCTGGACTTTGCGGCCAAAGTCAGCCGGATGCGGGACCTGCGGGCGCTGCAGGCGGCGGACGCCCTCGCCTGCGAGGCGGCGGCCCGCTCGGCCGTCAGCGGGATGGACCTGGCCGAGGGCAGCGCCAAGGTGACGGTCGAGCTCAAGCCCGAGGTGTTCTACCAGGTGCTGAGCGAGCAGACCGGCCTCGAGATCGGAGACGAGGCGGGGCTGATGCCCTGCATCATCGAGCTGGCGCAGGCCAAACGGGCCTACGAGCGGCTGCGCGGCGCGCTGGAACAGGTGGAGGCCACCGGCTACGGCATCGTCATGCCCACGATTGGCGAGCTGCAGCTCGAACAGCCCGAGATCGTCCAGCAGGGGGGCCGCTACGGCGTGCGGCTGCAGGCCAGCGCCCCCTCCCTGCACATCATGCGGGCGGTCATCCGCACCGAGCTGAACCCCATCGTCGGTTCGGAGCGCCAGAGCCGGGAGCTGGCCGAGAGCCTGCTGGCCAGCTTTGCCGACGACCCCGTCAAGCTGTGGGAGTCGAACCTCTTCGGCAAGAGCCTGCACGAGCTGGTCAACGAGGGCTTGCAGGCAAAGCTGCTGCATATGCCCCAGGAGGCCCGCACCAAAATGCAGGAGACCCTCGAGCGGGTCATCAACGAAGGCTGCACCGGCCTGATCTGTATTTTGCTGTAGCTCCCCTCTCCGGCACGGCCTGCGGCCGTGCCACCTCCCCCGAAGGGGGAGGCAAGAATACGTCCATCCATCGAGGGAAACCCCGGGTGAGGAAATTTTCCATACAGAAAAAGCCCCTGCTGTTCCAATGAAGGAATAGCGGGGGCTTTGCCTTACCTGTATGTTTATAAAGACGCAGTGCGTACACTTGGCTCCCCCTGCGGGGGAGCTGGCGAGACGCCCGTGAGGGCGGCGAGACTGAGAGGGGGTTTACACCTTCGTCTCGCTGTTATGCTGCGCTTTGACGAGGCTGCGCAGGCTGTTGATGACGATGGTCAGGCCCAGGGCGATCAGCAGCACGGCGATGATGAGCTGCAGGCCCTCCAGCATGAAGGTGGCGCTGCCGGCCTGGATGGCCTGCACCAGGCCGATCAGCCGCTCGACCAGAGCGGTGAAGGTGACGCAGAGCATGATGACCAGCGGCGGGAAGAGCATCTTGTTGTTGCGGCCGGTCACCTTGAGGAAGACGCAGAGGGTGACCAGGACCAGGGCGCTCAGCAGCTGGTTGGCCGAGCCGAACAGCGGCCAGATGTTGGAGTAGCCCACCTTGGTCAGGATAAAGCCGCAGACCAGGGTGACGACGGTGGCAAAGTAGGTGTTGCACAGCAGCTTGCGCCAGCCCTCGGCGTGGGCCATGTCGTCCACGCTGAACAGCTCCTGGAAGCTCATCCGGCCGATGCGGGCCACGGCGTCCAGGCTGGTCAGGGCCAGGGCCGACACGCACATGGTCATGAAGCACTGGGCCACATAGACCGGCACGCCGAACATTTCGAGGAAGCCCGCGACGCCCCGGCTGAAGATCTGGAACGGGGTGCCCGCGGCGGCGGTGCCGTCGGCGGCAGCCGAAGCGCCCGCGACGCACAGGGCCAGGGTGGCCAGCAGGCTTTCCAGCACCATGGCGCCGTAGCCGACTTTCAGCATGTCCTTCTCATTTGAGACGGTCTTGGAGGAGGTGCCGGAGGACACCAGACTGTGGAAGCCGGACACCGCGCCGCAGGCCACCGTCACAAAGAGGATGGGGAACAGATCGCCCAGGCTCTCGTTGTGGAAGCCGGTAAAGACCGGCAGGTTCATGGCGGGGTGGGCCACCAGCAGGCCGACCACAGCGCCCGCGATCATGCCGATGAACATGAAGGTGGTCATGTAGTCGCGAGGCTGCTTGAGCAGCCACATGGGCAGCACCGCCGCAAAGAAGATGTAAATGAAGGTGATGTAGGTCCAGGTGCTCTGGTCGGTGATGATGGGGGCCATCATGCCCAGGGCCAGGGCGGCCACCGTGCAGATCAGGCCGACGGCGGCTTCCTTCCAGCCGGTGAAATGGAACTTCTTCTGCAGCAGGCCGAAGATCATCGCAAAGACGATGAAGAGCAGCGAGATGGTGCCGGCCGCGCCGTTGGACTGCGCCGCTTCCACCACTGCGCCGTCGGCGCCGAAGGCGTTGAAGGTGCCGGCCACCATATCGGCAAAGGCCGCGATGACCAGCAGGGTGAACAGCCAGCAGAAGAGCAAAAAGAGCTTGCGGCCCAGCTTGCCGATGTACTTTTCGATCAGCAGGCCCATCGACTTGCCCTCATTCTTGACGCTGGCGTACAGCGCGCCGAAGTCGGTCACGGCGCCGAAGAAGATGCCGCCCAGGATGATCCAGAGCAGGACCGGCAGCCAGCCGAAGGCCGCCGCCTGGATGGCGCCGGTGACGGGGCCCGCGCCCGCAATGGAGCTGAACTGATGGCTGAACACGGTCCAGCCGTCGGTGGGTACGTAGTCCTTGCCGTCGTTGAAGCGGACGGCAGGGGTCTTGGCGGTGGGGTCGATGCCCCAGGTCCGGGCGATCCAGCGCCCATACAGGGCGTAGGCCGCAACAAGACACACCGCCGCGATCAGGACGATAACGAGTGTGTTCATGATGTTCCCCTTCTCTTTCAAATGATTCCCATAGCCGGGTGCCGCACCCATGCAAAAAGCCCCCGCCGCTGCGCAGGCAATGCTGCCGCAGGGGCGAAGGCTTGCAAAGGACACGCCGCGCTTCTGCTTGCATCTGGCTTGTGGATGCTCTAACAGTAGCACGATGGTGAAATGCTGTCAACTGTCTGATGAAGGTTTGTATGGTGCGATAAAACTGGTTCACAAATGTGAGCAAACTTTGAACAGATTTTGAGCATTTTACAGCTCATCCTCGGTCAGTTTGTTGATGAGCAGCTGGTAGATCTCGTTGCCCTTGAGGATGAACTGCTTTTTGACCAGTTCGGCGGTCAGCCGGTCGGGCATCCCCAGCTCGAGGCAGAACAGCCGCTCGTCCAGCCGGTTGATCATGCAGCGGACGGTGCAGTGGCCGTCCGGCCGCTCCGAGACGACGGCGCTGTACTCGGCCTGTTTGCGGGTCCACAGCTGGGCCTTGACGACGGCGGCCACCGCCCGCTCCCGCACCGAGAGGGGCAGGTCGTCGGTCAGTTCCCGGGCCACCCGGCGGCCCTTGGCGGTGATGGTGTATTCGCCCCCCGCACACTCGACCAGTCCCTGCCGGCGGATATCGTCCAGGCAGGAACCGATCTCGAAGTAATTCACCAGCTGTGCGTCCATGAGGGCGGTCTCGAGCTGGTGCTGGGTCACCGGGCCGCTGTGCTGGACCAGATAGCACAGCAGCAGCCGGATCTCGGTGCTGCTGGTCAGCCCGCCGGGCCGGACCCCGGCGGTGAAGGCGTCGCGTTCAGCCATATCTTCACATCCTTTTGCGCTCGGGCGGGGGACGCCCCGCCGCGTTGGTTATTACAAGTATAAAATGTTTTGGCCCGGATTTCAAGCATGATTGCAGGCGGGGGCGGCAAATTCGGTCACGATCTGCTTTTTGCTCTCGGGGGTGGAGTAGACCCACCGGTCGATGTGCCCCTCGGTGACAAAATAGCGCAGCTCAAACCGGTGGCCCTGCCCCAGGGCCCGGTTGACGATGACCAGCTTGATCTTCATCTTTTCGGGCAGGATGCTCTTGATGTAGACGCTGACAGCCTGCCCGGGGCACAGATCGGGACAGCTCTCGGCCAGGCCGGCCAGATTGGGCGCGATCTCGACAAAGGTGCCGTACTCCTCGATGCTGCGCACAATGCCCACCACCGTCTCGCCGGGGGTGAAGGCGGCGGCGTTTTCGGCCCAGGTGCCCAGCAGCTCCCGGATGGTCAGGACAAAGCGGCCCTGGCTGTCCCGGCTGCGGATGGCGCAGAGGATCTGCTGGCCCACGATGACCCGGTCGGCCGGGGAGGAGATGCGGCTGACCGACATGCAGTCGATGGGCAGCAGGGCGCTGATGCCGCAGCCCACGTCGCAGAAAGCCCCGAAGGATTCGATGTGGGTCACCGCGCAGGGCAGGATATCCCCCGGCCCGAGGGCGTCGAGGTATTCCTCCCGGCACATCTGCTGGGCCTTGGCCCGGGACAGGCGGAAAAAGGGCCGGCCCTCGGCGTCCTCCTCCAGGCTTTCGATGACAAAGCAGGTGGCCCGGCCCACCCGCGTCAGGACGGCGATGTCCCGCACCGCGCCGGTGTCCGCGCCCTCGGCGCAGGCGGCAAAGGGCATCACCCCGCGCACCCCGCCCAGGTCAAACCGCAGCTGGCGGTGGACGTCAAAGGCCAGGGCGGTGGCCTGCAGGATCTCCCCGCTGACGATGGCGGCGCGCAGCTCGGCCATGCTCAGGTGGGCGGCGTCGCGGTAGTTGCCTTCGGTCCGAAAAGTTTGCATCATCTTTCATTCCTCTTTCTTGGCTTTGATTGCATGATGGCGGCAGGGGCCTTTGTCCGGCCCCGCTACCAGCATATGCAAAATTTTTGTGTGCTAGTTCTATTCCTTGCAATTTGCCAAGGTTTAGACTATACTATGGGTTGCGGCCACAAAAGCCGCCGAAAACGGGAAAGGAGCCTGTCGATGGATATCGCTGTCGGAGACATCATTCAGACCAGGAAAAAGCACCCCTGCGGCGCTTCGAGCTTTGAAGTGCTGCGGGTGGGGATGGATTTCCGCATCCGCTGCACAGGCTGCGGGCGGGAAGTCATGCTGCCCCGTGTCAAGATCGAAAAGAACATCAAAAAAGTGATCAGGCCGGACGGCCAGAGCGGCAAGCCCTAGCGGCCTTTTCTGGCACGCCGGACACCCGATGCAGAAAGGAGCGCCCCTTGCCGCTGTCTTTGGATCAACAGATGGAGGCGGTCAGCCGCCGGTTTGAAGAGCTGGCCCACCGGCTGAACCAGCCCGAAACGGCCGCCGACCCGGCCGCTTTCCGCCGCCTGATGCAGGAATACCACGAGGCCGAGCCGGCCGTGACGGCCTACCGGGCCCTGCGGACCGAGCGGGACCACCTGGCACAGGCAAAAGCCCTGCTCGCCGGGGACGAGGCCCTCGAGCCGGACTTCAAACAAATGATACAGCAGGAGATCTGCGAAAAAACGCAATCGGTGGCGCAGCTGGAACAATCGCTCAAAATGCTGCTGCTGCCCAGGGACGAATACGACGGCCGCAGCGTCATCGTCGAGGTGCGCAGCGGGGTGGGCGGCGAGGAGGCCGCCCTCTTTGCCCACAGTCTGGTGCGGATGTACAGCATGTACGCCGCCGCCCATCGCTGGCAGATGGAGCTGCTCAACCTGAGCGAGACCGAGCTGGGCGGGGTGCGGGAGGCCGTCTTTGCCGTCAACGGCCAGGGGGCCTACAGCCGCCTCAAGTTTGAGAGCGGGGTCCACCGGGTGCAGCGGGTGCCCGACACCGAGACCCAGGGCCGCATCCACACCTCGACGGCCACGGTGGCCGTGCTGCCCCAGGCCGAGGAGGTGGAGGTCGAGCTGGACATGAAGGACCTGCGGATCGACACCTTCCGTTCATCCGGCGCGGGCGGCCAGCATATCAATAAGACATCCAGCGCCATCCGCATCACCCACCTGCCCACCGGCATGGTGGTGGAGTGCCAGAACGAGCGCAGCCAGTTCCAGAACAAGGACAAAGCCCTCGAGATCCTGCGCAGCCGCCTGCTGGCCCAGAAACAGAGCGAGCAGCAGAGCGCCATCAACGCCGGCCGTCAGGCCCAGGTAGGCAGCGGGGACCGCAGCGAAAAGATCCGCACCTACAACTTCCCGCAGGACCGCTGCACCGACCACCGCATCGGCCTGACCGTCCACAATCTCGACAAGATCATGGACGGCAACCTCGACGAGGTGCTGGACGCTCTGATCCTGCACGAACAGGCCGAAAAGCTGAGCAAACTGCAATCATAACGATAGAAAGCGTACGCAAATCATGAGCATCGAAACCCTTCTCTGCCCGGCGGACCAGGCGGGCGTCGCCCGCGCCGCCGCCCTGCTGCGGCAGGGAGAGATCATCGCCCTGCCCACCGAGACGGTCTACGGCATTGCCGCCGACGCCCGCAACGGCAGCGCGGTGAAAAAAATCTTTGCGGCCAAGGGCCGCCCTCAGGATAACCCCCTCATCGTCCACATCGACGACGTGAAGATGCTGCCCGGCCTTGTCAGTGAGTACCCCGAGCGGGCCCAGCTGCTGGCCGCGGCCTTCTGGCCCGGGCCGCTGACCATCATCATGCCCCGAGGCCCCGAGGTGGCCGACGAATGCTGCGCCGGTCTGGACACGGTGGGCATCCGGATGCCCAGCCACCCGGTGGTCCGGCAGGTGATCGAGGCCAGCGGCTGCGCCTTTGCGGCCCCTTCGGCCAACCTTTCGGGCAAGCCCAGCCCCACCACCGCCCAGGACGTCTGGACCGATATGCAGGGCCGCCTGCCCCTGATCCTGGACGGCGGGCCCTGCGATGTGGGAGTGGAGTCGACCGTCGTGTCGGTGGTGGGGGAAAAGCCCACCCTCTTCCGCCCCGGGCGGATCACCCTTGAGGACCTTGAACGGGCCCTCGGGGAGGAGGTCGAGCTCTCCCCGGCCATTCTGGAAAAGCTGGCCGAGGGCGAGGTGGCCCGCAGCCCCGGCATGAAGTATAAACACTACGCCCCCAAGGCCGACATCACCATTCTGGACGGGACCTTTGAGCAGTACAAAGCCTATCTGAAGGCTCATGCCGGACAGAACCCCGCCTGCCTCTGCTTTACCGGCGAGGCGGCCGAGCTGGAGGCGATGGGCTTTGCCTGCGTCGAGTACGGCCGGGAGGGGGACGGCGCCGGTCAGGCGCAGCACATCTTCCGCTGCCTGCGCGCGCTGGACGAACAGGGGGACCGGGTGGTCTACGCCCGCTGCCCCCGGCGGGACGGCGTTTCGATGGCGGTCTACAACCGCCTGGTGCGGGCCGCGGCCTTCCGGGTGGTGACGCTATGAGGACGATAGGCATCACCGGCCGCAGCGGCTGCGGCAAATCGACGGTGACCGAAGTTTTTGCCGCCCGCGGGGTGCCGGTGGCCGACGCCGACCGGATCTCCCGCGAGATCTTGCAGCCCGGCTCCCCGGTGCTGGCCGAGCTGGCCGGGCGCTTCGGGCCGGATATTCTGCGGGAGGACGGGACCCTCGACCGGCGGGGACTGGCCGACCGAGCCTTTGCCACCCCCGAGGGCAAGGCCACCCTCGACGCCATCACCCACCCGGCCATCGTGCGGCGGATCGAAGCCGCCCGCGAGGCGGCCCGCAGAGCCGGCAGCCCCCTCTTTGTCATCGACGGGGCGGTGCTGGTGGGCAGCGTCATCGACGGCATCTGGGACACCCTGGTGGTGGTCGCCGCGCCCTATGAGGTCAGCGTCGCCCGGATCGTGGCGCGGGACGGCATCCGTCCCGAGATGGCCCGCCGCCGGCTGGACGCCCAGCTGCCCGAGGAGGCTCTGGCCGCCCGGGCCGACATCCTGCTGAAAAACGACGGCGCCATCGAACAGCTGCGCCAAAAGGCCGAAGCTCTGGCCGACAGCCTGCTGGCCGAGGCGGAAAGGGGGCCCGGCGCGACGGTTTGAAACTGTATACGAAACTTTGCTCCCTGCTGCTGGCGGCGGTGCTGGCCGCCTGTATGCCCGCCGCGCTGCGCGGGATCGGGCGGCAGCTCTACCCCTGCCGGTACGACGGCGTGATCGAAAGCTACGCGGCGGAGTATGAGATGGATCCGCTGCTGATCTATACCTTTGTGCGGACCGAGAGCGGCTTTGACCCCGAGGCAGTCTCCAGCGTGGGGGCCCGCGGCCTGATGCAGATGACCGAGGAGACCTTCGAGTGGATCAAATCGAAGATTGCCCCCGACGAGCCGCTGACCTTTGACGACCTGTTCGATCCGGCCTGCGCGGTGCGGTTCGGCGCGTATTACCTGCGGCTCTGCCTGGACCGGTACGGCGGAGACGTGGCCACCGCCGCGGCCGCCTATCACAGCGGCTGGGGCACGGTGGACAGCCTGCTGAACCACGAGGACTACACCGGCGACGGCAAGACCCTGCCGTCCTTCCCCTACAGCCGGATGAACCACTATGTGGAGAAGATCCTCCGCTGTTACAAGCGCTATACGGAGCTGTACGGCCCCAGTATATAAAAACGGGCCCCGCGCAGGGAAAAACGGCGCGGGGCTCCGGAACGTCAAGAAAGGGATAGGTAAACATGAAAGAAATGACCGAAGCACAGCAGAAGGCCAAGGCCCTGCTGTATGAGCCCGCTTACGCCAGCGACAAGGACGCCGCCACCCGGCAGGCCGCCGCTGCGTTCGGCGAGGGCTACAAGAGCTTTTTGACCCGCTGCAAGACCGAGCGGGAGGTGGCTGCCTACGCCGAAGAGGCCCTGAAGGCCGCCGGCTACCAGCTGTACGACGACCGCAAGCAGTACGCCCCCGGCGAGAAGGTCTACTGGATCCACGAGGGCAAGGCGGTGCTCTGCGGCACCATCGGCACCCGCTCGATGGAGGACGGCTTCCACCTGGTCATCGCCCACATCGATGCGCCCCGGCTGGACATCCGTCCCAACCCCCTGTATGAGGCGGCCCATTTCAGCCTGCTCAAGACCCACTACTACGGCGGCATCCGCAAGTACCAGTGGGCCACCATGCCCCTGGCTATCCACGGCGTCTTTACCCGTGCCGACGGCAGCACCGTCACCGTCCAGGTGGGCGAGGACGCGGGCGATCCCGCCTTCTGCATCACCGACCTGCTGCCCCACCTGAGCGCCGAGCAGAACAAGCGGGAGCTGTCCGACGGCATCAAGGGCGAGGAGCTGAACATCCTGATCGGCTCCGATGCAGTGGAGGACGAGGAGATCAAGGAGAAGGTCAAGCTCCAGACCATGATCCTGCTCAACGAGAAGTACGGCATCACCGAGAAGGACTTCACCCGCGCCGAGCTGGAGATTGTCCCCGCCACCCCCGCCCGGGACATCGGCTTTGACCGCTCGATGGTGGGCGGCTACGGCCAGGACGACCGCGTGGACGCCTACGCCGCCCTCATGGCCGAGATCGAGGTCAAGGACCCCGCCTTCACCACCGTCTGCGTCCTGGCGGACAAGGAGGAGATCGGCAGCTACGGCATCACCGGCATGGGCAGCACCTACACCTTTGACTGGCTGCGCCAGCTCTGCCGGATGCAGGGCGCGGACGAGATCCGCGCGTTCCGGGCAAGCCTGTGCCTGTCGGCCGACGTGACCGCCGCCTACGACCCCACCTGGGCCAGCGCCTTTGAGCCCCAGAACGGCACCTACGCCGGCCGGGGCGTGGCCTTCTTCAAGTACACCGGCAGCCGCGGCAAGAGCGGCGCCAACGACGCTTCGGCCGAGCAGATGGGCTATCTGACCCGGATGATGGACGAGGCCGGTGTGGCCTGGCAGATCGGCGAGCTGGGCCGCGTCGACCTGGGCGGCGGCGGCACGGTGGCCACCGAGGTGGCCCACAGCGGCATCGCCGTGGTGGACATCGGGGTGCCGGTGCTGTCCATGCACTCGCCCTTTGAGGTGGTCAGCAAGAACGACCTGTACATGGCCTATCGCGCTTTCAGCACCTTTATCGCGGCAAAACAGTAAACCGAACGGAACAGGGGAGCGGTGCGCGCCAAGCGCCGCTCCCCTTTGTGGGTGGGAATCATGAAACAACTTGTCCAATTTGTCAAACAGGAGGCCGTCCTCTCGGCGGCGGCCGTCCTGGCGGTGGTTTCGGCGTTTGCCGTCCCCCCGGACGGGAAATATCTCGGCTACATTGACCTGCGCACCCTGGCCATCCTCTTTTCCCTGATGACGGTGATGGCCGGGCTGCGCCGGCAGGGGGTCTTTGACCGGATGGGCCGGGCCCTGCTGGCCCTGACCGGCAGCGCCTTGCAGCTGGTGCTGGTGCTTGTGGGGCTGTGCTTTTTCGGCAGTATGTTCATCACCAACGACGTGGCTCTGCTGACCTTTGTCCCCTTCACCTTTGTGGTGCTGGACAGCCTCGGGGCCGAAACGCGGGAAAAGCTGGCCCTGCCGGTGGTCTGTATGCAGACCGTCGCGGCCAACCTCGGCAGTATGCTGACACCCATCGGCAACCCGCAGAACCTCTACCTCTACGGCCGCAGCGGGATGGGGATGGGGGCCTTTCTGGCCCTGATGCTGCCCTACACTCTGGCCGCGCTGGCCCTGCTGGCGGGGTGGGCGGTCTGGCTCTGCCGGGGCGGCAGCCCCATCCGCAAGGGGGCGGGCGGGCCGTTCCTGGCCCCGCGGGAGGGGGAGCACCCCGACCGGCGGATCATCGGGATGGACGCGGCCCTCTTCATTGTCTGCCTGCTGGCGGTGGTGCGGGTGCTGCCCTATGGCGCGGCCTTTGCGGCGGTGCTGGCGGCCCATCTCCTGGCTGACCGTGCCGCCCTTGCCCGGGTGGATTACTCGCTGCTTTTGACCTTTGTGGCCTTCTTTATCTTCATCGGCAACCTGGGGCGGGTGCCCGCCTTCTCGGACTGGCTGCGGCAGGTCATCGCCGGGCGGGAGGTGCTGGTGGCGGTCCTGGCCAGTCAGGTGACCAGCAACGTCCCGGCGGCGCTGCTGCTCTCCGGCTTCACCCAGGACGTTCGGGCCCTCATCATCGGCACCAACCTCGGCGGCCTCGGCACCCTGATCGCCTCGATGGCCAGCCTGATCTCCTACCGGCAGATCGCCCGGGAGGAACCGGCGCGCAAGGGGGAGTATTTCAAGCTGTTCACCCTCGCGAACCTGGCCTTTCTGGCCGTATTGCTCGGCCTCTGGTCTATCCTGACGTATCTAGTATAAAAACAAAACGTCCCGACCGGACGACATGTGCGTACGGTCGGGACACATACAGGGAAATTTGGCGCAGAGAGTGTGCGAGCCCGTGAGGGCGAGTGCGCGGTTCTGCGCCAAATTTTGTCTAAAAGGGGGATATTAGGGGGAAAGGATTTCTGTCCTGCGCAGCAGGCAGAAATGGGTTCCCCCTAAAGTCTAAAGAATGTCGTAAAATTGCGAAACGGTGCAGAAGGCGTAGCCGTTTTCCCTGTACCACCGGATGATGGCGGGCAGGGCTTCGGCGGTGGTGCCGGTCGAGGCCGAGTCGTGCATCAGCACGATGCAGCGCTCCCGCCCGGCGCTGCCCTCGGTGACGTTGCGGCAAACTTCTTCGGCCGAGAGCTTTTGGCCGGCGGCGTCCTCGGCCGAGACGTTCCAGTCCACCCAGCGCAGGCCCCGGGCTTCGGCCTGGGTTTTCAGCTCCTGCATGATGGTATCCCCGCCGTATTTGCGGCTGACCGTGTTGGTGCTGCCCCCGGGAAAGCGGAGACAGCGCAGCTCGGCCGGGTCGGCGTAGGGGGCGATGCGCTGGCGCAGCAGCTCGATGTCGGCCCAGAAAGCGTCGGTGCTGCGGTAGATATCGCTGTATTTGTGGGAGGCCGAGTGGAGGGCGATCTCGTGCCCCGCCTGCTGCGCGGCGCGGATCAGGGGCAGGTGCTTTTCGTTGGATTCGCTCGCCGTCACAAAAAAGGTGGCGGGCACCCCCTCGGCGGCCAGCGCTTCGAGGACGGTCGGGGTGGTCCGGCTGGGTCCGTCGTCAAAGGTCAGGCAGACCAGCTTGGGCGGGGCGCTGTCCGGGGCAGCGTCCGGCGCAGAGGCAGGCGGGGCGGACGCGGGCTGCGCCGCCGGCTCGGAAAGGGAAGGGGCAGGGGAGAGTCCGCCCGCCGCAAGCCCGAAGGCAAACCCCGCCGCGGCGAGCAGCACCGCGAAGACCGCCGCCCGCGGCTTGGAAAATAAAAGCTGCATCGAACGCCTCCTTGTCTGGAAAGGGATACAGTAACAGGATATGCCGGGGCGGATGTTGTATGTGCGGCGGGAAAGGGCGAAAAAGTAAATTCGGCTCTTGACTTTGCGTCCCGGTTGTGCTATTATAATCAAGCAGTTCGGCACACGGCGCCGGCAGGGCGGCCGCAAAATGATATGCGAGGGTGGCGGAACTGGCAGACGCGCACGTTTGAGGTGCGTGTGGGTAACCTTGAGGGTTCAAATCCCTTCCCTCGCACCAGAAACGCTCTTTCAGCGAAAGCTGGAAGGGCGTTTTTTTTGTGCCGGCGCGGCTGAAAAAATTTTCTGCGCGGCCCCGGTTTTGGGCGGGCGGGCCCGTATCCTGTGTTTGTAAGCCGAACGCAGAAGGAAAAACAAAAACTTTCCAAAAAACTTCTGCACGACCCCGGTTTCGGGGCGGCGGCTCCGTACACTGTATACAAAGGACGAAAACCAACCCCCCAAACCATAAGGAGATGACTACCATGAAAAAGACCCGTAAGCTGAGCCTGACCCTCGCCGCCGCTCTGGCCCTGACCGCCATGACCGCCTGCGGCTCCATGTCCGCTTATGCCGCCATCGACGCAGCCACCGCCAAACAGATCGCCGCCGACTACCTCGGCCGGGAGGTCAGCGAGCTGCGCATCCTCGAGTGTGAGCGGGACGACGGCAAGTATGAACTGGAGATCGTGGTGGACGGCTACGAGTACGACTTTGAGATCGGCGCCTCCTCCGGCCGCATCCTGGAAGTGGACCGGGAGCGCCGGGACCGCGACGACGACTGGGACGACCGTCACGATTGGGACTGAGACGATCCGGGCACTGTGCACAGAAAGCGCGCGGAATGTTGATGCGAGGCGAATAAAAAGCCGAAGTTGTCCGCGCGGACTTGACATCTGACCGTTCGGGGCGTATACTGCGCACAAGGCAACGGCGCCGGGGGAATTCCTCCGGCGCTTTTGTTTTGGAATCGACCTTCCGCAAAGGGGCGGGCTCTCTCCGGCAATGTGGCCGGCGGGGGTCCGCCCCTTTCCTGCTGCCGGGCCCGGACGACGGCGGCAGGCGGACACCGCGGCGCGCCGACGGGCCGGCGCCGCCGCCCAAGAGAGAGGAATCGCTATGGATATGATCTCGATCGTCGACACCCTGTGGGTGCTGCTTGCGGCCATCCTGGTGTTCTTTATGAACCTGGGCTTTGCCTCGGTGGAGGCGGGCTTTGCCCGCGCCAAGAACACCGTCAACATCCTGTCGAAAAACTTCATCGTCTTTGCCGTCTCGTCCCTGGGCTTCATGCTGCTGGGCTGGGGACTGATGTTCGGCGGGGACAACCCCTTTGTGGGCACCCAGCACCTGTTTGTGCTGGGCGGGCAGGACCTGTCGTTCTACGACGGCACCCTGACCTCCACCGTCCCCTTCTGGGGCAAGTTCTTCTTCCAGCTGGTCTTCTGCGGCACGGCGGCCACCATCGTCTCGGGCGCCGTGGCCGAGCGGATCAAGTACGTCTCCTTCATCCTCTTTTCCTTTGTGCTGACGCTGGTCATCTACCCCATCGTGGGCCACTGGATCTGGGGCGGCGGCTGGCTGGCGCAGATGGGCTTTATGGACTTTGCCGGCGACGCGGCGGTCCACTCGGTGGGCGGCTGGGCCGCGCTGGCCGGCGCGCTGCTGCTGGGTCCCCGCATCGGCAAGTACGATAAGGACGGCAAAGCCCAGGCCATCCCCGGCCACAATATGTCCCTGGCGGTCATCGGGCTGTTCGTGCTCTGGCTGGGCTGGTTCGGCTTCAACCCCGGCTCGACCATGAGCTTTCAGCACCCGGCCGACGTGATGCACATTCTGGTCACCACCAACACCTCGGCCATCGCGGCTGTGCTGACCGCCACCATCACCTCCTGGGTGGTCGTCGGCAAGCCCGACCTGGGCATGACCATCAACGGCTGTTTGGCCGGCCTGGTGGGCATCACCGGCAGCTGCGCCTACGTCAGCATCGAGAGCAGCCTGATCATCGGGGCCATCGCCGGCGTGCTGGTGGTGTTCGCGGTGGGCTTCTTCGACAAGCTCCATGTGGACGACCCGGTCGGCGCGACGGCGGTCCACCTCTGCTGCGGCGTTTTCGGCACCCTCTGCGTCGGCATCTTTGCCGAGGAGGGGGTCACCACCCTGGCCACCCGCAGCGGCCTGCTGTTCGGCGGCGGAGCCGAACTGCTGGGCATCCAGGTCATAGGCGTCCTGGCGGTGGGCGTATTCACCTTCGTCACCTCGGGTCTGGTCTGGCTGGCCCTCAAGTACACGGTGGGTATCCGGGTCAGCCCGGAGGAAGAGCTGGCTGGCCTTGACATCGGCGAGCACGGCAATATCGCCTACCCCGACTTTGCTCCGGCCATCCCCACCGGCGACTTCGCCGGGCTGGAAGCCGCGCCGCAGCCCGTCCCCGCTCCGGCCGCCGCGGCTGCCCCCGCCGCCGTCCCGGTGGAGCACAAGCCGCGCGCCGGCGCCGCCCTGACCAAGGTTTCGGTGGTCACCCGGCAGGACCGCTTCATCCCGCTGCAGAACGCTCTGGAGAAGATCGGCGTCACCGGCCTGACCGTGACCAACGTCTTTGGCTACGGCCAGCAGAAGGGTCACGAGGCCTTCTTCCGCGGCGTGCCGGTGGAGGCGCGGCTGCTGCCCAAGCTGAAGGTGGAGGTGGTGGTCTCCAAGGTGCCGGTCGACGCGGTGGTGGAAGCCGCCCGCAAGGCCCTCTACACCGGCCATGTCGGCGACGGCAAGATCTTTGTCTACGACGTGGAGAACGTCGTCAAGGTCCGCACCGGCGAGCAGGGCTACGACGCCTTGCAGGACGCGGATTAAGCGTCAGCTGAACCAAGAGCGCTTTTGTCTGTCAGGCAAGAGCGCTCTTTTTTGTCTCGCCCGGCAGACGCATTTTGACGCGTTCGGACGAATCGCAACTTGTTTTGCCGAAAAGTGGCTTTGTTTGCCTAAAATTCCTTATATTGATTTCGGCCCTTGCTGGAAGCGATCCCGGAATGAATATAAGGAGGTCTCCATGACTTTGGAATACAAAATCACCGAAATGCTGCTTCCTTTCCGTTTGACGTGGAAGAACCGCGCAACATCGGACCTGATTTGGGCGGTCAGACTTGTGGCAGAGGATGCAAACCGCATCGATGCGGTCGACAAAGAAGTTTACGCCGTCATCGCAAAGGCGCGCTGCTGCACCTGGCGGGGCATTGAAAGCAATATCCGCCGGGCGATGGAGCAGGCCTGGAAGCACAACCGCGGTTATATGGAGGTCCTGGCAGGCCATCCGCTGGATGCCTGCCCGACGGCCGCAGAGTTCATCTACATCTGCGCCCGGGCCATCATCCGGCAGCAGACCGCAGAGAATCTGAAAAGCATGACGTAACAAAAAGCAAGACGTAAAAAGAAAATCGTTCACACAAGGGCCCAAAAGCCGCTGCACGGAAAACGTGCGGCGGCTTTTTCGCGTGAGGCTTCATTTGTCGGGCGGGGGCTGCCGTCTTTACAGCCTTATCCTTCCACCTCCGCCAGGGTCGGCATGGCGGGGATGGCCCCGTGCCGGCTGGTGGTGATGCTGGCGGCCTTGTTGGCAAAGGCCAGGATGGGCTCGAGCGTTTCGGGCGTCAGGGCGGCGAGGTCCTCCTTGCAGAGCCTCGAAAGCGCCGCGCCGAAGAAGGTGTCGCCCGCGCCGTTGGTGTCGCCGACGGTGCACCGCACGCCGGGGACATGGCCGGTCTTTTCGCCCAGCCGGTAGAACACGCCGTCCGGCCCGAGGGTGACGAAGATCAGCTTGACGCCCTGCGCTGCGAGGGCGGCGGTGCCCGCTGCGCAGTCCGTGGTTCCGGTCAGCAGGGGCAGCTCCTCGTCCGAGAGTTTCAGGATGTCCACCAGGCCCAGCGGGGCCTTCATCTGGGCGACGGCGGTGTCCGCATCGGGCCAGAGGTTGGCGCGGTAGTTGGGGTCGTAGGTGATGGTTTTGCCCATCCCTTTGGCGCGGCGCACCGCGTCCAGGGTGGCGGCGCGGGAAGGGTCGGCGGTCAGGCTGACCGAGCCGAAATGCACCACCTTCGCCTGCCGCAGAGCCGCGTCGGGGATGTCGTCGGCCGACAGCATCACGTCGGCGTTGGCGCTGCGGTAAAAGCTGAAGTCCCGCTCGCCGCGCGCGTCCACCGACACCACCGCCATGGTGGTGGGATAGGTTTCGTCCACCGCCACCCCCGAGGCATCCACGCCATTTTCACGCAGCACCTCGTTCAGGTAGCGGCCGAAGGCGTCGTCGCCCACCTTGCCGATGAAGGCGGTCTGTGCGCCCAGCTTTGCCGCCGCGACGGCCAGGTTGGCGGGGGCACCGCCGGGGTTCGCTGCAAACTGGGGGATGCCCTTTTCGTCCCGGCCGGTCTGGGTCAGGTCGATCAAAATTTCACCGATGGTCAGAATGTCCATGTGGATTGCTCCTTTCTTATGCTAGTTTTATGTCAGCAGATAGTCGATGAAGGCGGCCGCCCGGCCGGGGTGCGGGGCGTTGGCCAGCACCCCGAGATAGACCGCCTCGGGGAAGCCCGCCGCCTCGATGGCGGGGGCGGCGGATACGTCCAGCCACCGGCCCGCAAGGCCGGGGGCGATCTGGGACAGGTCGGCGAGATACCCTTGCGCCGCGAAGGCGTCCCGGGCCTCGGCGTTCATCAAGAGCACGTCCAGGCGCTGGGCCGTCACCGCCGCCGTGATCCGCATCTCGGAGGCGTAGACGTATTCCTGGTCCGCGCCCTCGCGCTCCGAGAGCAGCAGGCCGGTATAGAGGTAGACCTGCTGCTTTGGGGTAAAGTCTTGCGCCTGGGCAAAGCCCTCGGTCAGCTGTTCGGTCAGGGCCGCGCCCGGCTCGACGTTCACCAGCGCGAGATACAGCGCGTCCTCTTTTCGCGTTGCCTGCCGGTAGACGGCGTAGCCCGCGATGTACAGCAGGATCAGCGCGATGACGATGGGCGCTTTGTAATAGGCCCAGATGTGCGCAAGGCGCTTGCGGCCGTGCAGGCCGCGCAGGGCGGCCAGCTCCTGCCGGGTGCGGTCAGGCAGAGGGGGCATCGTCGCTCTCCTCCTGTTCCAGACCGGCGTCGGGGTCGCCGCCGATGGCGTGGATGATGTTCACCAGCAGGAAGGAACAGAGCATCGCGCAGCAGCCAAAGCCCAGCAGGAAGGCCGGGGTAAAGACGTTGACCACCACCCAGCCCATCAACAGGTAGATGCCGGCCATCACCAGGGTGCAGACCAGGTAGCGTATCCCCACCAGCAGGGCGGTCTTGAGGATGCCGAAGGTGGTGTTCTCAAACCGCGCCAGCAGCGGGAAGGCGTACAGCAGCGCCACGGCGTAGACAAGGGCCGCCGCGATGAGCAGGGCGGCGACGAGGGTCCAGAAAACGCTGGTGCTCCAGAGATGCCAGACGACGTAGCCGTCCACCGCGAGGAAGGCCCCCACCCCCAGCAGGATCAGCCAGAGCTTGGTGGCGGGCTTGAAGTTCTGCCGGAAGGCTCGGAAGAACATCCCCGTCAGGCCGTCGTCGCGGTCCTCGGCCATCTTTAAGGTGACGTAGAACAGCGCGGTGGTGGACGCGCCGATGGTGACAATGGGCAGGCTGCACAGCAGCCACAAAATGTTCAGGTAGGCGCTGTAGGCCATCTTGGTGATAAAGGCCAGCAGCGGGCGGTCGGGGTTGATCAGATTGCTCATAGTTTTTTTGCCTCGTGGTCGCCGGTGGACTCCCGCAGGATCAGGTTGGTCTCGGTGTACACCGTCCTGTAATTCAGCGAGGGCTCCTTGATGCGGGTCATCAGCAGGTCGGCGGCGGTAAAGCCCATGATCTGCCCGTGGATGTGGATGGAGGTCAGCCGCGGCGTCATGACCGAGGCCTCCTGGCTGTCGTCAAAGCCGCAGATCCAGACGTCCTCCGGCACCGACACGCCCAGCTTGCGCAGGGCGTGGATGGCGTCGATGGCCACGAAATCGTTGGCGCAGATAAAGACATCCGGCAGCCCGGGGGTTTGGAGCATGGACCGCAGGGCGTCCTCGAAATAGTCGGGGGCGAGGCCGTCCAGCGCACAGTATTTCAGGCTGCTGGCCAGGCCCAGCTGGACCATGGCGCTGGCATAGGCGGAGTGCCGCTCGAAAAAGGACTGGCAGTGCCCGATCTCGCCGATAAAGCCGATGCGGTCCCGGCCGCGCTGGTGCATGATCTGGATGAAGTGCTGCACCTCGACGTGGTTATTCATATATAATAGGTCCGCCTTGAGGGGTGCTTTCAGCTCGGTGACGGGCGAGTCCAC
>DXHQ01000058.1 GCA_019113345.1 Candidatus Faecalibacterium intestinigallinarum | reverse complement strand
GGGGGGTATGCTATAATGCCTTTGAAAGGAAAGGACCTTCCTTTCAGCCTGTTTTGGGTCTCTATCTTTTATACACCATAAGGAGGAAAAATTCACTATGAAACTCAAGAAGATTGCCTCTCTGATGCTGGCTGGCGTTATGGCTGCTAGCATGCTGGCCGGCTGCCAGACCACCAGCAACAACGACGACAATAACGAGAACCCCAACGTTCCTGTTGTGACCGATGGCGTTTCTGCTGATGTTGAGGATCGTCTGGCTGCGAATATTGCGCCTGCCGAGATTCCCGGGTATATCTCCTTTGCTGATGACGCTGATCTGGACGAGGCTCTGACCTACGCTGTCCAGTATGCTGGCGTGAAGGAAGTTGCTGACGGCTATATCAATGTTGTTGGCTCTCTGCAGCCGGTTTGGAATTTCAACATTAACGATGAGCTGGAAGAGGCCATCGGCGTGACTGCTGGCGATACTGTTCAGGCTATCGGCGACAACGATACTCTGGTGGCTGTCGAGCGTGCTGCTGGCCAGGCTATGACTCTGCCCGATGCTAAGGCTGTTCAGGTCTACGTTGTTTCCGGTGAGATCGAGGATATGGCCCGCAATGAGATGATTGCTGATGCCGTTGAGAGCTATGTCACTGACTATCAGCGCGTCATTACCAACAACAACGATCAGCAGGGCTGGGAGATGAGCGATGAGTTCGCTGGCGGCAACTTCAAGTTCAGCTATGAGGTTTCTGTGAGCACCTGCAAGGCTGACGCCAACAGCGTGATCTGGGGCAATGCGCATGGCTTCCAGGGCGTTGAGAACCCCGACGTCACCTTCGTGGCTGTCCAGGTTGTCCGTACTGCTGAGGCTCAGTAAGCTGGACCAAAATTACTTATAACAGGTGCGGGGCACCATACCGCATCTGATATAAGGGACCGATAGGTTAAGAGACGGCTTGTCGGCCCATCATGCTCCACCCTTTTTATGTGGCGACAAAAAGGAATTACTCACCATAGTTCCTTCTGTTGTTGATCGCACCAAAACAAAAGAACTTTTGCGTCACGAAAGATAGGGTCCCTCTGCGGGGGTCGGCTGAGAGGCCGACCCCCGCATTGTTTTCTCTCCAGGAATGTGACACATATCACGGCAACTGTAAGTTGGTAAGAGACAACTATGATAGTTAAAGCGACAAAAGGAGGTTGCTATCATGAGCCAAAGGAAGGATGTCCCGCCCTATACACAGTCAGACGGGAGTGTTGAAAACGGATTTATCGATAAAATTTTGTGGATGGAGCTAAAAAAGCTGAAAGGCTGCTTCAGCTCGACTGGCTTTAATGATGAAAAGGGTTGCTACGAATTTGAGAGCAAATATGATAATGCCGAGGTCAAGGTGTACAAGGAGCGGCCAGGGGTTAACGGCTATGTTGTGGAGGCTTATCCGGGTGCGGGTTGCTGGGTGAATTCGCGCACATACCCGAAACTTGAGTGTGTGGGCGTTGCGTTGGTGGCAGCAGCTAATGATTTAGAGAAAACGAAGGAGGGCGTCCAGGGGCTTGATAAGTGGATCGACTGGGAGCCTTGTGATAAACAGGCCTATAGGAAATGGCTTGAGAACCCATGGCATAAAACAACGTGTGGACGTGTGCCTAAGTGATGTAGAGGCTATTGCAGAGGCTATTCCTGAAATAGTCAAGAATGGTACGCAACTTGACAGTAAAGAAGAGATTTGAAAATAGGCCCTGTCTCCCCCAATCAAATGGGGTGAGGCGGGGCCTTTTTGTGCGGTTTCAAATCACTTCGTGATAAGCTCCTGCTTTGGAAAAAGCGAAAAGAGCTTTCCTTTCCCCCTTGTAACTTACGTCAAAATGCGGTAAAATAAAGCGACCAAGACGCGCCGCGCGCTGTGCGCGGCCTGCTTTGTGAGAAAGGAGGGGCCGAAAGGCTTTCTGACAAATATGATCTTAGCCATCGATATAGGCAACACCACCGTCGCCCTGGGGGGCATCAAGGACGGACGTGTATGCTTTGTGGCCCATATGGACACGGTGCGTACCCGCACCGCGGCCGAGTACCGCGCCGAGATGGAGCGGGTCTTTTCGCGGCGGCGCAACCCCGAACGCAAGGTGTGGTTCGAGGGGGCTGTGCTGACCAGCGTCGTCCCCCAGCTGACCGGCGCGCTGGCCGCCTGCGCCCGGCACTACACCGGCAAGGACCCGGTCATCGTCGGGCCTTCCATCCGCACCGGGCTGACCATGGGGGTGCCTGACCCCGAAGCCGTCGGCAAGGACCGTATCGCGGATGCGGCCTACGCGGCGGCCAATTACCCGCTGCCGGTGGTCACCGTTGACCTTGGCACCGCCACCACCTTCAATGTGGTGGACGGGGCCCGGGTGTTCCGCGGCGGGGTGATCTGCCCGGGGCTGTCCACCGGACTGCGGGCCCTCGGGGACCGCTGTGCCCAGCTGCCCCAGATCCATCTGGCGCGCCCCCGGCACGCCATCGGCACCACCACCTCGGAGTGTATGCTCTCCGGCTCGGTGATGGGCACAGCCGTGCTGCTGGACGGGATGACCCAGCGCATCGAGGAAGAGCTGGGCAGCCCGGTGACCCTGGTGCTGACCGGGGGGCTGGCCAAATATGTGGCGCCCCTCTGCCGCCACCCCCTGACCTACGACCCCGAGCTGATGCTCAAGGGGCTGGCTTTGCTTTACGAGCTGAACAGCCGGCCCGCCCACCGGGGGGACAGCCGCCGCTTTCAGCCGCCCGAGGGGGCCGAACAGGGCGCGGAGCGCCGGGCGGACAAGCGCCGCCGCAGCGGCCGGCATGACGGCCGCCGGGACGAGGCGAGAAGGAGGAACGCGGGATGAAACTGGGCATCGTGGGCAGCGGCAAGATCGTGCAGGAGTTTCTGCCCTGGCTGGCCGCCAGCCGGGCCTTTGAGGTGGCGGCCCTGTGCAGCACCCCGCGCAGCGCGGACAAGGCCGCCGCCCTCTGCGCGCAGTACGGCGTGCCCCTCCACACCACCGAATACGAACAGTTGCTGGCGGCGGTGGACACCGTCTATATCGCCCTGCCCAACCTTCTGCACACCGCCTACACCAAAGCGGCGCTGGAGGCGGGCAGGAACGTCATCGTCGAAAAGCCGCTGGCCCCCTGCGCTTCCGAGGCGGCGGCGCTGTCCGCCCTGGCTCACCGGAAGGGGTGCTTCCTCTTCGAGGCCATGACCACCCAGTACCTCGAAAATTACCGCAAGCTGCGCCAGCTGCTGCCGCGGGTGGGGCAGGTGAAGCTGGTCCAGTGCAACTTCAGCCAGTATTCCAGCCGGTACGACGCCTTCTGCGCCGGGCAGACCGCCCCGGTCTTTGACCCGAAGCAGGCGGGCGGGGCCCTGATGGACCTGGGCGTCTACAACGTCAGCTACATTGTGGGCCTCTTCGGCGAGCCGCAGCAGGTCCACTACGCCGCCAACATCGAGCGCGGCATCGACACCAGCGGCATCCTGACCATGGATTACCGCTCCTTCAAGGCGGTCAGCATCGCGGCCAAGGACTGCGGCGCGCCGGCGCGGTACGTCATCCAGGGCACCCGGGGCTACCTGCTCCAGAAGAGCACCGCCAACGTCTGCGGGCCGGTCACCCTCCACCTCAACGACGGCCGGGAGGAGCACTTCTCCCTCAACGGCAAGCGGCCTCGCTGCGCGGCCGAGTTCGAGACCATCGCCCACGCCATCGCCGCCGGCGACCAGGAACTGTGCAGCGGGATGCTGGAGACCTCGCTGGCCGTCAGCCGGGTCCTCACCGCCGCCCGCCAGTCCGCCGGGATCAAATTCCCGTGCGATAAGTAAGGATTTTCCATTTACATTTCCAGCCTGCCTTTGCATCCCCGCAAAAACGCCGCTGACCGGATACCCCCCCGAAGGGGGGGATGCCGCGCAGCGGCAGGGGGGACACATCTGAAAGGGTGGAGGGCGGGTTTGGAAAAGATGCGCCGTATCCGGCATCGGACGGAACGGCAGCAGGAGGTTTATCATGAATCAAAAACGCAACGATCTCAAGGCGATGACCCGGCTTGCCCTGCTCGTCGCCATCGAACTGGTCATGAAGGCCATCGGCCTGGGCAGCGTCCCGGTCGGGCCGCTCTATATGAGCTTTCTGACCCTGCCCATCGCGGTGGGCGCCATCACCATGGGCCCGGCCGCCGGACTGATTCTGGGCGGGGTGTTCGGCGCGGTCAGCTTCTACGACGCCGTCACCGGCGGCTCGGCCATGACCAGCGCTCTGTTCCAGGTCAGCCCGCTGCACACCTTCATCCTCTGCGTGGGCACCCGGCTGCTGATGGGCCTGTGCGTCGGCCTCGTCTACGAGGCGCTGCGCCGGCTGGACAAAAGGGGCAGCTGGAGCTGCCTGGTCAGCGCCATGTGCGCCCCCGGCCTGAACACCCTGTTCTTTATGGGATACATCGTCCTGTTCTTCTACAACTGCGACTATGTCCAGGGTCTGGTGGCCGCCAACGGCGCGGCCAACCCCCTCGTCTTTGTGGCGCTGCTGGTCGGCGTGCAGGGCGTGGCCGAATTTCTGGTCAGCGGCCTGCTGGGCGGTTTCGTCGCCCGGGCCGTCGAGCGGTATCTGAAATAAATACGAATGCTTTCAGGCAGGCTCTTTGGAGTCTGCCTTTTTGTTTGCCCTGCACACCTCCCCGGTTTCCGGCATAGTCTGGGGGCGTGGGAGGGATGCCTGATGCCCGAAAGAAACCGGAACATTCAAATCGCCGTGCTGGGACAGGACCGGCGGCAGACAGCGGCCGCGCAGGCGCTGCGGGCCGCGGGCTGCCGGGTGGGCGGGGCCGAGGCTGTGCCGGCGGCGGATTTTATCCTGCTGCCGGTGCCTCTGCCGTGGGACGCAGCCTGGGCGGCCCTGCTGCAAAAGGCGAAGCCGGGGGCGCTGCTGCTGGGCGGCCGGGCGCCGGCCGAGGCAGCCGGCCTCGGGCGGCGGTGGGTGAACTGCTATGCCCGGGAGGCGCTGGCCGTCCGCAACGCCGTCCCGACGGCGGAGGGCTGCCTTTCCATCCTGCTGGCCCGGCGGACGCGGACCCTCTGGGGCGCGCCGGTGCTGGTGGCGGGGTACGGACGGGTCGGGCAGGCGGTGGCGGTGCGGCTGACGGCCCTGGGGGCCAAAGTGACGGCGGCCGCCCGCAGCCCGGCGCAGCGGGCCCTGGCCGAGGCTTTGGGCGCGGCAGTCGTCCCGCTGACAGAGCTGGCGGCGGCCGCTGCCGGGTTTGACACGGTGGTCAACACCATCCCCGCGCCGGTGCTGACCGCGCCGGTGCTGGCGGCCCTGCGGCCGGGCAGCCTCATCGTCGACCTGGCCAGCGCGCCGGGCGGGACCGATTTTGCCGCGGCGGCCGCGCTGGAGCACACCGCCCTGCTGGCGCCGGGGCTGCCGGCCCGCTGCGCGCCCGACAGTGCCGGAGAGTATCTGGCCGAAACGGTTTTGGAGATCATCAGAGAAGGGGAGGCGGCAGGATGAACGCAGAACACAAGGGCACGGTGGCCTTTGCCCTGTGCGGCAGTTTTTGTACCTTTGAGGCGGCGGTGCCGCAGGCGGCAAGGCTGGCGGCGCTGGGCTGGCAGGTGCTGCCGGTGATGAGCTTTGCGGCGGCCAGCACCGACACCCGCTTTGGGCCGGCGGCGGGCTGGAAGGCCCGCCTTGAAGCGGCGGCCGGCCGCCCGGTGCTGGAGACTCTCGCCGCCGTCGAGCCGCTGGGGCCGCAGCGGCTGGCCGACGCCCTGGTCATTGCGCCCTGCACCGGCGCGACGCTGGCCCGGCTGGCCGCCGGTCTGTCGGACACCCCGGTGGCGCTGGCCGCCAAGAGCTTGCTGCGGGCGGGGCGGCCGGTGGTGGTGGCGGTCTCCACCAACGACGGCCTCGGGGCCTCGGGGGAGAACATCGCCCGGCTGATGCAGCGCAAGCACTTTTATTTCGTCCCCTTTGCCCAGGACGACCCCGTTCACAAGCCCCAGAGCCTCAAGGCCGACCTGGCGCTGGTGCCCGAGACCCTGGCGGCCGCGCTGGAAGGGCGGCAGGCGCAGCCGGTGCTGCTGCAGAGGCCGCCGGCGCTGGGGTGAAAAGTCCTCTTTTCCCGCTTTGAAAAGTGTGCTATACTATAATACCAGATGCACAAAAAAGCGGCGGGACCCACCGCCGGGAAGAGGGAAACATGAACGAACGACTGACCCGGGTGCTGGCCGCCCTGGCGCTGCTGCTGGCGGCGGCCGCCCTGGCCCTGCCGGCATCGGCGGCAGGCCCGGCCCTGACGGCCACCGAGGCCTACTGCATCATGGATGCCGAAAGCGGCCTGGTGCTGGCCCAGCAGAATATGAACGAGGAGCTGCACCCCGCCTCCATCACCAAGGTGATGACCCTGGGTCTGGCCTGCGAAAAGGCGCAGGGGGACTGGAGCGGCATGGTGACGGTCAGCCACGAGGATGTCTACTCTCTGGTGGGGACCGACTCCAGCCACATTGCCCTGTTGGAAGGGGAGCAGGTGCCGCTGGAAGCGCTGCTCTACGCCACCATGATGGCCAGCGCCAACGACGGGGCCAACGTCCTGGCCGAATATTTTGGGGAGGGGTCGATCGCCGACGGGGTGGCCGCCATGAACGCGCAGGCGGCCGAGCTGGGGCTGGAACACACCCATTTTGCAAACCCCCACGGCATCAGCGACGAGGACCACTACACCAGCTGCTACGACATGGCCAACATCCTGCGCTGGGCGCTGGAACAGCCCGGCTTTGAAGAGCTGTTCACCAACAACGAGATGTATGTGATGGCGCCCACCAATCTCCAGCCGGTGACCCGCTATTTCTCCCAGCAGGACTCGATGCGGATCGGGTCGAGTATGTTCCACGAGGACACCATTCTGGGCTCCAAGATCGGCTACACCGACATCGCCCGGCAGACCTACATCTGCCTGGCCGAGAAAAACGGGGTGCGGCTGATCTGCGTGACCATGCGCAGCGAGAGCAAATCGGACCGTTACGCCGACGTCCGCGCCCTGCTGGACTACGCCTTTTCGACCTGGACCGGCTACACCGACATCCCGGCGGCGCCGGGTGCGGCTAGCCTGACGGTGCAGGGGGGCGGCGGCGCGCTGGGCGAGCTGACCCTGGATGCCCCCGGCGTCCGGCTGCCGCTGGCGGCGGGGATGCAGCCCGCCGACGTGGCCCTGGCGGTCGAGGTGCCCGAGGTCTACACCCTGGGGCAGGAGATGGAAGCCTGGGCGGTCTACACCGTGCCGGGCAGCAAGGTGCAGGAGGCGGCCAGCGTCCGGGTGCCGCTGACTGTCACCGGGCTGGACACTGTTTTGGAGAGCAGCCGCGGGGTGATCCACCCGGCGGCGGAGGACGTCGAGCCGGCGGGCTACCTCCACCTGATCGTGGGGGTGTCGGCGGCGGCCATCCTGGTGGTGGGGGCCGTGGCGCTCTGGTACGGGCGCAGGCGGGGTCCCGCAGCACGCGCAGACAGGGTAAAACCTGACGGAATATAACACAAAATAAATAGAGAGGTACACAATCATGGGCAAGTTCACTTTTACGCAGACTGCGATCCCCGGCGTGGTGGTCATTGAGCCGGAAGTGTTTGGCGATGACCGCGGCTATTTTATGGAGACCTACAAGAAGGGCGACTTTGCGGCGGCCGGCATCGACAAGGAGTTCGTGCAGGATAACCAGAGCCGCTCCACCCGCGGGGTGCTGCGGGGGCTGCACTTCCAGAAGCAGCACACCCAGGGCAAGCTGGTCCGGGTCACCCTGGGCGAGGTGTACGACGTGGCGGTCGACTGCCGGCCCCACAGCGCCACCTTCGGCAAGTGGGTGGGGGTCACCCTCTCGGCCGAGAACAAAAAGATGTTCTATATCCCCGAGGGCTTTGCACACGGCTTTCTGGTGCTGAGCGACGTGGCCGAGTTCTGCTATAAGTGCACCGACGTCTACGACCCCACCAGCGAAGGGGGCATCCCCTACGACGACCCGACGGTCGGCGTGGTCTGGCCCGACTGCGGCTGCGCGCACAAGACCAGCGCCAAGGACCAGCTGCACACCCCCTTTGCCGAACAGACCTTCGATTTCTTTGAAAAGTGGTGAACCCTGTGGCGAAACTGAAAGCAATGTGGGGCGCTTTGTGGCGCTACCGTTACCTTCTGTATAACCTGGTCAGCCGGGATTTCAAGCTGAAATACCGGCGCAGCGTCCTGGGCGTGGTCTGGAGCGTTCTGAACCCGCTGCTGATGTGCCTTGTCTACTGGGCGGTGTTCAGCAGCCTGATGGATATGCGGGGCAGCGGCATCGACAACTTCCCGGTCTTTCTGATGTGCGGGCAGCTGCTGTTCAACTTCTTCAACGAGGCCACCTCCACCAGCATGAGCAGCATCCTCTCGGCGGCGCCGCTGCTCAAAAAGGTGTATATCCCCAAGTATATCTTCCCGCTGGAAAAGTGCTGCTTTGCCATGGTCAACTGTGTGTTCAGCTTTGTGGCGCTGCTGCTGGTGATGATCTTCACCGGCAGCCCCTTCCACCTGACGGTGTTCCAGGCGGTCTACCCGCTGGTGACCCTCTTCTTTTTCAGCCTGGGCATTTCGCTGTTTCTGGCGGCGGGCACCGTCTTTTTCCGGGACATCCAGCACATCTGGAGCGTCTTTATCACGGCGCTGCTGTATTTTTCGGCCATCTTCTACGACCCTGCCCAGATGACCTTTTCCATCGGCGGGTTCAATATGCAGCAGGTGATCGCCCTCAACCCCATCTACTGGTATATCACCGGCTTCCGCCGCACCGTCATGTGGGGCATTCCGCTGGACTGGCGGATGGTGGAGGTCTGCGGGCTCTGCGCCGTCATCTCGGTGGCGGCGGGGGTGGCGGTCTTCCGCCGCACCCAGGACCGCTTTGTGCTGCATATCTGAGAGGGGGAGACGAATGGAGACACCCAACACCCAGCCCATCATCGAGATCCGCGGCGTCTCGATGTGTTTCAACCTGGCCAGCGAGAAGCACGAGAGCCTGAAGGAATACTTCCTCGCCATGATCCAGGGGCGGCTGCACTACGATGAGTTCTATGCGCTGAAAAACGTCAGCCTCGACATCATGCCCGGGGATTTCTACGGGCTGGTGGGGCTGAACGGATCGGGCAAATCCACCCTGCTCAAGACCATCGCCGGCGTGTACAAGCCCACCCGCGGGCAGGTGATCGTGCGGGGGACCATCGCCCCCCTGATCGAGCTGGGGGCAGGCTTTGACATGGACCTGACCGCCCGCGAGAACATCTACCTGAACGGCACCGTGCTGGGCTTTTCGCCCAAATATCTGGACGAAAAGTTCGACGAGATCGTCGAGTTCAGCGAGCTGCAGAACTTCCTCGACGTGCCGCTGAAAAACTATTCCTCCGGCATGGTGGCCCGGCTGGGCTTTGCCATCGCCACCATCACCAAGCCCCAGGTCCTGATCGCCGACGAGGTGCTGTCGGTGGGCGACTTTCTCTTCCAGCAGAAATGCGAAAAGCGGATGCAGGAGCTGATGGCCGGCGGCACCACCGTCATTCTGGTCTCCCACTCCATCGAGCAGATCGAGCGGATGTGCTCCAAGGTGGCCTGGCTGAGCCACGGCCATCTGAAGATGAACGGCGACACCAAAACGGTCTGCGACGCCTACAAGGCGGTGCAGAGGGGGCAGGCGTGAAAACGATGAACAACCAGCAAGCGAAACGCATCCGGGAGCTGGGCCGCTACGCGGTCAAGGTGGCCCGGGAGGACGGCCTGCCCGCCATGGCCAAACGGACGGCCGGCTTTGTCAAGCGGCGCTTTTTCGGCAAAAAGGCCCGCTATCTGCCCGGTAAAAAGGTGCTGGAGGCCGAGCGGGCCCGCTACGCCGGCAGGACGCGGGAGGACTGCGGCCTGCCCGGCATCAGCATCCTGACCCCGCTGTACAACACCCCGCCGGCCTACCTGCGGGCCTTCCTCGACTCCTTTGTGGGGCAGACGGCCCCGAACGGGCAGCTCTGCCTGGCCGACGCCTCGGACGCGGAACACCCCGAGGTGGGGCAGATCGTGCGGAAATATCAGGAGAAATATCAACAGATCGTATATAAAAAGGTCGAGAACAGGGGCATCGCGGCCAACACCAACGCCGCGGCGGCCCTGGCCGACGGGGAATACCTCGCCCTGGCCGACCACGACGACGTCCTGGCCCCCCACGCCATGGCCGCGATGGGGCAGGCCATCCTCGACCTGCGGGCGGCGGGTAAGCCGGACGGCTTCCTTTACAGCGACGAGGCCCTGTTTGAAAAGGACATCCGCCGGCCGATGACGGCCCACTTCAAGCCCGACTACGCCCCCGACTATCTGCTCTGCTGCAACTACATCTGCCACCTGGCCGTTTTCAAGCGCTCCCTCTTCGAGCAGCTGGACGGCGAGCGGAGCGAGTGCGACGGCAGCCAGGACCACGACCTCTTTCTCCGGCTGGCCGAACAGGTCGGGGGCGCGGCCCATCTGCCCCAGGTGCTCTATTACTGGCGGGTCCACGCCGGGTCGACCTCGGGCGGGGCGGACGCCAAGCCCTATGTGGCCGCGGCGGCCAGGCGGGCCATCGCGGACCACCTGGCCCGCACCGGGCAGAAGGGCGAGGTGGAGGACGGCCTCTTCCCCAGCACCTACCGGGTGAAGTGGGAGATCGAGGGGGAGCCCAAGGTCAGCGTCCTCATCCCCAACAAGGACCACATCGAGGACCTGGAAACCTGCCTGCACAGCCTCTATGCCCGCACCTTCTGGGAAAATTACGAGGTCATCGTCATCGAGAACAACTCCCAGCAGCCCGAGACCTTCGCCTATTACAAGCAGGCGGTCAAGCGGTACGACGGGCTGCGGGTGGTGCGCTATCCGGGCAAGGGGTTCAACTTCTCGGCCATCAACAACTTTGGCCGCAGGTACGCCTCGGGCAGTTACCTGCTGCTGCTGAACAACGATGTGGAGATCACCGAAGGGGATTGGATGACCGAACTGCTGCGCCAGTGCGCCCGACCGGGCGGCGGCGCGGTGGCCGGGGCGATGCTCTATTACCCCGACGGCACCATCCAGCACGCGGGGGTCATCACCGGGCTGGGCGGCTATGCCGGCCACAGCCACAAGTACAAAAAGCGGGGCGGCAGCGGCTATCTGTTCCGCGCCGCCACCGTGCAGGACCTGTCGGCGGTGACCGGGGCCTGTATGCTGGTCAAGACCAGCGTCTGGGACGCCGTGGGCGGCCTGGACGAAGGGTTCGCGGTGGCCTTCAACGATGTGGACTTCTGCCTCCGGGTCCGGGACGCCGGGCACCACATCATCTGGACCCCCTACGCCTGCCTCACCCACCACGAGAGCAAGAGCCGGGGCGGCGATGACAAGGACCCGGTCAAGGCCCGGCGCTTCGCGTCCGAGCAGCAGCGCCTCTGCGACCGGCACGGCAAAGAGAACCTTCTCGACGACCCCTACTACAACCCCAGCCTGACGCGGGACCGGGAGGACTTTTCCGAGAGCGATGACCTGAAGGCGCTGCAGTCCGGCGCCCTGCAGGTGCGCTACAGGACGTAAAAACACGTCAAAAAATACGAAAAGGAGTGGACGGTATGAACATCCGGGGGCATTTTGACACCATCACCCATCACAAGCTGCTGGTCATGAAGTACTGCTTCGAGTGCGGGCTGTACCGGCAGGGGCTGACCCACGACCTGAGCAAGTACAGCCCCACCGAGTTCATCCCGGGCTGCATCTATTACCAGGGCGACCACAGCCCCAACGAAGCCGAGCGCCAGGCCAGAGGCTACACGGCGGCGTGGCTCCACCACAAGGGCCGCAACCGGCACCATCTGGAATACTGGATCGACTACGGCGTGGGCAAGGGCGGCCTCGAGGGGATGAAGATCCCCCTGCGGTACATCTGCGAGATGGTCTGCGACCGCGTCGCCGCCAGCCAGATCTATCTGGGCGACAAGTACACCGACGCCTCGGCCTGGGAGTACTACCAGCGCAGCCGGGACCACTACCTGATGCACCCCGCCTCCCGCGCCATGCTGGAAAAGCTGCTGAAAATGGTCCGCGACAAGGGCCAGGAGCGCACCTTCGCCTATATGAAGGCCCTGCTGGGCCTGCACGAGGAGTATTGAGAAATATTCTTTTTCACAAAAATCATACAATTGCCAAAATCCGGCCTAAAGGCCGGTTCGGAGCGCCCGCGCAAGCGGGCGCTTTTCTTTTTGCACACAGCTAAAATTGAAAGAATAAATATGCGTAAAATAACGCATAAAAATGAAAAATATACTCTCGCGCCTCCGGCGCGGAGTAAAGAAAAGAAAGCAAAAACGAAAAAATAGTAAATCGGGCCTTGACACCGGGGGGGTATGCTATAATGCCTTTGAAAGGAAAGGACCTTCCTTTCAGCCTGTTTTGGGTCTCTATCTTTTATACACCATAAGGAGGAAAAATTCACTATGAAACTCAAGAAGATTGCCTCTCTGATGCT
>DXHQ01000057.1 GCA_019113345.1 Candidatus Faecalibacterium intestinigallinarum | reverse complement strand
GCCGCCCGGCGCATATTGGCCGGCAGGGTGCGCATGGTGTCCAGCATGGGGGTGATGGTGGTCAGGCAGAGGGAGAGGGTGTCCACCGCGTCAAAGACGGCCTCCTTGTCCTCCTGCATATCCTTGTTGTAAGCCAGGGGCAGCCCCTTCATCATGACCAGCAGGGTGTTCAGGTCGCCGTAGACCCGGCCGGTCTTGCCGCGGATCAGCTCGGTGACGTCGGGGTTTTTCTTCTGCGGCATGATGGACGAGCCGGTGGTGAAGGCGTCGTCCAGCTCGATGAACTTGAACTCCCAGCTGCACCAGAGGATGATCTCCTCCGACAGGCGGGACAGGTGCATCATGCAGGTGGAGATGGCTGCGGCCAGCTCGATGCAGAAATCGCGGTCGGACACGCCGTCCATGCTGTTGGGGCAGGGGGCGTCAAAGCCCAGCTTTTCGGCGGTGAAGGTGCGGTCCAGCGGGTAGGTGGTGCCGGCCAGCGCCCCCGAACCCAGCGGGCACTGGCTGTCCATCCGGCGGGTGGCGTCCGCAAAGCGGCCGAGATCCCGCAGCAGCATCCAGGCGTAGGCCATCAGGGCGTGGCCGAAGGTGACCGGCTGGGCCCGCTGCAGGTGGGTGTAGCCCGGCATGACCGAGGCGGTGTTCTCGCCGGCCTTTTTGCAGATGACCCGGACCAGCCCGGCGATGAGGCCCTGCAGCCGGACGCTCTCGTCCCGCAGGGTGAGGCGGATGTCGAGGGCGACCTGGTCGTTGCGGCTGCGGCCGGTGTGCAGCCGCTTGCCGGCGTCGCCGATGCGGGCGGTCAGGGTCTGCTCGACGAAGGTGTGGACGTCCTCGGCGGCGGGGTCGATCTCCAGCGCGCCGGAGGCCAGGTCGTCGGCGATGGAGGCGAGGCCGCCCAGAATGGCCTCGCAGTCGGCCTCCGAGATGATGCCCTGCCGGGCCAGCATGGCGGCGTGGACGCCGCTGCCCTTCATATCCTGGGCAATCATCCGCTGGTCAAAGCGGATGGAGGAGTTGAAATCGTTCACGCGGGAATCCACCGCCTTGGAAAAGCGGCCTTTCCAGAGTTGTTCAGCCATGACAGGCTCCTTTCAAAAAGCAAGTGGGCGCATTGCGCGCAGAAACGGTCGCCCTCTGGCGCGCCAGGGGCACTAAACGGCAAAGCCGCCGCAGGAATGGCGTCCCGCGGCGGTGCCGCCGGCATTGCTGCCGGGTGTTGACCTCTGCCCGGAAAGTGTGAGGCTGCGGGCAGAGGGGAGGAAAGCTATCAGTCCTTGGGCCACTTCTTGGACAGCTTGGCCCGCTCCTTGATGGACAGGCCGAACAGGTTGATGAACCCGGCGGAGTCGGCCTGATTGTAATCGTCGTCCTCGCCGAAGGAGGCGGTCTGCTCGTCGTAGAGGGTGTAGGGCGAGGTGACGCCGGCGTTGATCATGTTGCCCTTGTACAGCTTGAGCTTGACGTCGCCGGTGACGGTCTTTTCCAGGCTGTCGGCGAAGGCGTCCAGCGCCTCGCGCAGCGGGGTGAACCACTGGCCGTTGTAGACGATATCGGCGTACTTCTGGGCCAGCTGGGCCTTGAAGTGGGCGCTCTCCTTGTCGAGGGTGATGGTCTCCAGCACGTTGATGGCCTTGTAGAGGATGGCGCCGCCCGGGGTCTCGTAGACGCCGCGGCTCTTCATGCCGACCAGGCGGTTCTCGACGATATCCAGCAGGCCGATGCCGTTTTCGCCGCCCACCTTGTTCAGGTACTCGACCAGCTCGACCGCGCCCATCTCCTTGCCGTCGACGGCGGTGGGGATGCCCTTCTCAAAGTGGATGGTCACATAGGTGGGCACGTCGGGCGCCTGCTCGGGGCTGACGCCCAGCTCGAGGAAGCCGGGCTTATTGTACTGCGGCTCGTTGGCGGGGTCCTCGAGGTCCATGCCCTCGTGGGACAGGTGCCAGAGGTTCTTGTCCTTGGAGTAGTTGGTCTCGCGGCTGATGCGCAGGGGGATGTTGTGGGCCTCGGCGTAGTCGATCTCCTCGTCGCGGCTCTTGATGTCCCACTCGCGCCAGGGAGCGATGATGGCCATTTCGGGGCAGAAGGCCTTGAGGGTCAGCTCGAAACGGACCTGGTCGTTGCCCTTGCCGGTGCAGCCGTGGCAGATTGCGTCTGCGCCTTCCTTGAGCGCGATTTCAACAATGCGCTTAGCAATGATCGGGCGTGCAAACGAGGTGCCGAGCAGATACTGCTCATAGGTTGCACCCGCCTTCATGGTCGGAATGATATAATCGTCAACAAATTCTTTTGTCAAGTCCTCAATGTACAGCTTAGACGCGCCGGTCTTGAGCGCCTTTTCCTCAAGCCCGTCCAGTTCCGTGCCCTGGCCGACATTGCCGGAAACCGCGATGACCTCGCAGCCATAATGCTCCTTAAGCCACGGAATCAGCACCGATGTATCCAAACCACCCGAATATGCCAAAACTACCTTGTTATATTTCTTTTCCATGTCTGCAATCCTCCGTATCTGTCGTTTTTATGACTCGTTTATTATACTCCTTCTGTTTTGATTTGGCAAGAAAAATTTTATAATTATTTTATATATTGCATAAATATTCATACGCTGTATTCGATCTTCAAAAG
>DXHQ01000056.1 GCA_019113345.1 Candidatus Faecalibacterium intestinigallinarum | reverse complement strand
CTTGCCGACAGCACTCTCACAGATAGCATACCACAATCTGCCAAAAAGGACAAGCCTTACACTGAGACCTGCCAAAAACTCCAATTTCTCCAAAAAGTTACACCCCCTCCGGGCCGGAAGGGGTGTATAAGTTTGGAGTTTTCGGCGTTTTCGGAAGGTTTGGAGTTTTCGGAGGTTTTGGCAGCGGCTAAAATGCAACAAATTATGTGCAATGCACTTGCAATCTTTCGCAATCTGCGGTATACTCAAGATACAGAACCTGCGGAAGGAGGGCTTGTATATGGCCAACAAAGTGAATCTGACATTGCGCATCGAGCCGGAACTGCGGGACCAGGCGTCCGAGCTGTTCCAGGCTCTGGGGCTGGACCTGAGCACCGCGACCGGCCTGTTTTACCGGCAGGCGCTGCGGTGCAACGGGCTGCCCTTTGAGGTCAAGCTGGACGGCCCGGTCCAGCCGGCGGAAGAGGCGCAAGCCGTCCCGCCGGGGGAGGAAAAGAACCCCGCGGCCCGGACGAAAGCCAAAAAGATGGCCGCCGGGATCGCGGCCGCTCTCTGCCTGGGCTGCATGATGGCCTCCGGCGTATTGCACGCGCGCAACGCCGCGGCCCTGCAGACGGCCACCGCCGCCCTGACGTCCATCCAGGCCGATTATGATAAGGTACAGGACGTGGTCTACCACGGCTTTGTCCAGCTGGATGCCAGCCAGGGGCTGGCCGGGCGCCAAAACCAGGTCCTTTTGCTGGTGACGGACGACAAGGTCGACACCTTGCAGGACTTTCAGGCGCTGCTGGGCCGGGTCTATACCCGTGACGAAGCGGAGGACCTGATGGTCTACAGCTTTATCAAGAAGGGGGTCCTGGGCGAGATGAACGGCGCGCTCTACCGGCTGGAGGGCGGCTGGACGATGGGCTACCCTCTCGACCAGCCCCTGCTGTCGGCGCGGCAAACGGCTCCCGACACCATCGTTGCCCAGACCACCGTCGGTCATGCCGACCCCGTTCCGGCCACTCTGACCCTGAAACAGGAGGACGGCAGCTGGAAGATCGACGAGATCACGATATGACACACGCGCCCTCGCCCAAAAGGCGGGGGCGTTGTCTGTTTTGCCGTGCCCGGCGCAGAAAACAAATCCGCCGCGCCAAAAAACAGGCGCCCCCTCTCTTTGTACAAAACTTTCAAACAGAACAGCCCGTTTTGGTTCTCCTGCACAAAATAAAAAACATTTCGTTCTTTTAAGAAAACAGATTATTTCTCGGTTGACAGGTTGTTTTCGGCCCAAAAGACGGTGACAAGCGGCTTTTTCGGGGGTATACTGGCCTCAGCAGCCGGGGCCGGACGGGCCCCGCGCGGTCCACAAAAAACCAAATGCAAAAACAGAAAGGAGAACACACCCATGGATGAAAATCTGTCCGATGCCATCGTGATGAACCTGGTGGTGAACAGCGGCGAGGCCCGCTCCATCGCCATGGAGGCCATCGAGCTGGCGCGCCAGGGCCAGTTCGACGAGGCCGCCGCCAAAATCGCCGCCGCCCGCGAGACCATCAACGCGGCCCACAACTTCCAGACCGAGCTGGTGCAGCGGGAGGTCAACAACGACCCCGTCCCCATGAGCCTGCTGATGTGCCACGGTCAGGACCACCTGATGACCGCCATGGTGGTCATCGACCTGGCCGAAAAGTTCATCGAGGTCTACCAGAAGCTGGCCCGGTAAGCCGTCCACCCGCAACTGCTTTATGAAGGAGAATGTGTTATGAAGATTCGTCTGTTCTGTGCCGCCGGTATGTCCACCAGCCTGCTGGTGACCAAAATGCGTGAGGCCGCCAAGGCCATGGGCATCGACGCCGACATCGAGGCCGCCGGCGAGACCCGCATGAACGAGGAGACCGAGGGCTGCGACGTCGCCCTGCTGGGCCCCCAGATCCGCTACAAGCTGGCCGCCGCCAAGAAGATCTGCGACCCCAAGGGGGTGCCCGTCGACGTCATCCCCATGGTGGACTACGGCACCATGAACGGCAAGAAGGTGATGGAGTTCGCCCTCAAGCTGGCCGAGAGCAAGAAGTAACCTGCGGCACACCCTGAATCTGAAGGAGGAACCTGTTCCATGGCAATGATGGATAAATTGCAGGCCACCATGGAGGCTACCCTGGTGCCTGTGGCGTCCAAGATCAACGGCCAGCGCCATGTGGCGGCTGTCCGCGACGCCTTTACCCTGGCTTTCCCCATGACCCTGGCCGGCTCGCTGGTCATGCTGGTCAACTACGCGGTGCTGGACCCCAACGGCTTCATCGCCAAGATTCTGCACCTGGGCGCCCTGATCCCCAACCTGGCCGATTACCAGGCCGCTCTGACCCCCATCCTGCAGGGCACCACCAACATCATGTCCCTGCTGATCGTTTTCCTGACCGCCTACAAGCTGGCCGAGACCAAACAGGGCGACACCCTGCTCAGCGCGCTGTGCGCGGTGGGCGTGTTCTTCATCATCTACCCGCCCTATGAGGAGAGCGGCGCGCTGCCCATGACCTTTATGGGCGCGCAGGGCCTGTTCGTGGCCCTGATCGTCGGCCTGCTCATCGGCGAGGCCATCCCCGCCCTGGGCAAGAACGAAAAGCTGCGCATCAAGATGCCGGACGGCGTGCCCCCGGCCGTCGCCCAGTCCTTCAACCTGGTCATCCCGGTCATCATCGTCTTTGTGGTCGCCAGCGTATGCAGCTTCATCTTCGGCATCGTCACCGACGGCGGCATCCAGTACATCATCTACAACGTCATCCAGGTGCCCTTCCGCAGCCTGGGCAACAACATCTTCGCGGTGCTCATCTTCGCGCTGGCCCAGCAGTTCCTGTGGATCCTGGGCATCCACGGCCCCAACACCCTCAGCGCCATCCGCACCATCATGTTCGCCGAGCAGGGCGTGGCCAACCTCGCCTACTACGGTGAGACCGGCACCACCGTCGGCACCCCCTTCCCCATCACCTGGGCTGCCATCAACGACGCTTTCGGCAACACCGGCGGTTCGGGCGCGACCCTGGGCCTCATCATTGCCATCTTCATCGTGGCCCGCCGCGACAAGACCCAGATGACCATCGCCAAGCTGGCCTTTGCCCCCGGCCTGTTCAACATCAACGAGCCTTTGATGTTCGGCCTGCCCATCGTCATGAACCCCATCTACGCCATCCCCTTCATCCTGACCCCGCTGGTCTGCAACATCTTCGGCTACATCTGCACCATCGTGCTGCAGATCATCCCGCCGGTCACGGTGGACGTGGGCTGGACCACCCCCGGCTTCCTCATCCCCTTCCTGGGTTCGGGCGGACATAACCCGCTGTCGCTGGTCATCGGCGTCCTCTGCGTCGGCATCAGCACCCTGATCTACCTGCCCTTTGTCATGGCGGCCGCCAAGGCCAACATCGCCAACCAGGGCGACGAGGAATAACCCCGCACCATTCGCTTTGCCGCGCAGGCCCCCCGCGCCTGCGCCGCAGATCCGGAGGCCCTGTCCTTCCCAAACGGGGGGCAGGGCTTTTGCTGTATCACAACACAAGGAGAAACCTGCCATGAGCTTCCGCAAAGATTTCCTGTGGGGCGGCGCTGTGGCCGCCCATCAGCTGGAGGGCGCCTACCGCGAGGGCGGCAAGGGCCTGAGCATCGTGGACGTGGTCACCGCCGGCGACCACACCCACCCCCGCCGGGTCACCGACGGCGTGCTGCCCGGCGAGTACTACCCCAACCACGACGCCATCGACTTCTACCACCACTACAAAGAGGACATCGCCCTCTTTGCCGAGATGGGCTTCAAGTGCTTCCGCACCTCCATCGCCTGGACCCGCATCTTCCCCAACGGCGACGAGCTGACCCCCAACGAGGCCGGCCTGCGGTTCTACGACGACCTCTTCGACGAGTGCCACAAGTACGGCATCGAGCCGGTCATCACCCTCAGCCACTTCGAGATGCCGCTGCACCTGTCCCAGGCCTACGGCGGCTGGAAGGACCGCCGGATGATCGAGTTCTTCCTCCGCTTTGCCCGCACCTGTTTTGCGCGGTACAAGGGCAAGGTCAAATACTGGATGACCCACAACGAGATCAACAATCAGGCCAACTTCGCCCGCCCCGACAGCATGTACTTCAACTCCGGCTTCCTCTGCGGGCCGGAGGACGACAACGAGCGCCTGATGTACCAGGCTGCCCACTACGAGCTGGTGGCCAGCGCCCTGGCGGTCAAGGCCGGCCATGAGATCGACCCCGACGCCATGATCGGCTGCATGATCGCCATGACCCCCATCTACCCCGCCACCTGCAAGCCGGAGGATATCCTGATGGCCGAGCGGGCCATGCAGCGCCGCTTCTACTACATGGACGTCCACGCCAAGGGCTTCTATCCCCCCAACATCCTCGCCCACTGGCAGCGCAAGGGCTGGCAGATGGACGTCACCGAGGCCGACCTGGCCGCCCTGCGGGAGGGCTGCGTCGACTACATCGGCTTCAGCTACTACATGACCTTTGCCATCGAGCACAAGGCCGGCAACCCCCACTACGAGTACCATGAGGACACCGACCTGGTCCGCAACCCCTATGTCAAGGCCAGCGACTGGGGCTGGCAGATCGACCCGGTGGGTCTGCGCTACGCCCTGAACTGGATGACCGACCACTACACCCAGCCCCTCTTCATCGTCGAAAACGGCCTGGGCGCCTACGACAAGGTGGAAGCCGACGGCAGCATCCAGGACGACTACCGCATCGCCTACTTCCAGCAGCACATTGCCGAGATGAAAAAGGCGGTGGAAGAGGACGGCGTCAACCTGATGGGCTACACCCCCTGGGGCTGCATCGATCTGATCTCGGCCTCCACTGGCGAGATGGACAAGCGCTACGGCTTCATCTATGTGGACAAGCACAACGACCGCAGCGGCACCCTGGCCCGCAGCCGCAAAAAGAGCTTCTACTGGTACAAGAAGGTCATCGCGACAAACGGCGAGGACCTCGCCAACGACTGAGAGAAAGGGGCAGACATACAATGGCAGGGATTTGTCTTACCATGGACGTGGGCGGCAGCTCGGTCAAATACGCGCTGATCGGCCCCGACCGCAGCCTGACCGAGCACGGCAAGGTTCCAACGCCGCACGATGACCGCGCGGCCTACCTGGACGCGCTGGCCGGCATCTACGCGCAGTTCCACGGCCGCGTAGAGGGCATCGCCATGTCGGTGCCCGGCATCATCGACAGCGAGGGCGGCGTCTGCAAGACCACCGGCGCGCTGGGCCTGGGCGAGGACTTTCCGCTTGTGCAGGAGCTGGAAGCCCGCTGCGGCGTCCCGGTGACCATCGCCAACGACGCCAAGGCCGCCGCCACCGCCGAGGCCGCCTGGGGCAGCCTGGCGGGCTGCTCGTCCGGCATCGTCATCGTGCTGGGCACCGGCATCGGCGGGGCCCTCATCCTGGACGGCAAGGTCCTGGCGGGGCGGCACTTTGCCGCCGGCGAGTTCAGCACCCTCTGCCTGGACAACCACCACGACGACATCTTCCACACCTGGTGCGGGCTGAACGGCAGCAGCAAGCTGATCACCACCGCGGCCTACGCCAAAGGGGTGGACCCGGCCGCCGTCAACGGCGAGGACGTCTTTGGCTGGATCAACGCCGGGGACCAAGCCGCCTGCATGGCGCTGGACAGCTTCACCCTCACCCTGGCGGGGATGATCCGCAACCTCCAGCTGATCTTTGACCCCGAGCGCTTCGCCATCGGCGGCGGCATCTCCCAGCAGCCCAGGCTGATGGAGTCGCTGCGCAGGAACCTCGCGCAGGTCGAGCGGCTGACCGCCCGCCACGGGATGCCCCGCGCCGAGGTGGTCACCTGCAAGTACTACAACGACGCCAACCTGATCGGCGCCTACGCCTACTACGTACAGCGCCGCGGCTAACCGCCATTCCCGCCGGCCTGCGCCGCGCTGCGTGGACCTGCCCGGCTTGCAGGCTGTGTTCTCTTATTCCGCCAAGGCCCCCTGCGGACGCACGCTCCGCGGGGGGCTTTGGCTGTTGGGGCAGGTTTGACAAAACCGCATCCCTATGGTATACTGTACATACAATAAGGCAGACAGCTGTCTGCTTTGGGCTGATCGAAAGATCCGGGTCCATCTTTGGCGGGGAAGTTCCCCGCTCTTTTTGTATCATGCGACAGGATGTGGGACCATGCGGGAGCTGAGTGTATTTATTGATGAATCCGGCGACTTCGGCTCTTACGAGCCGCACTGCCCCTATTATATCATCACCATGGTTTTTCATGACCAGCGCGCCAGCATCGCCCAGGCAGCCGCCGCTCTGGACCGTGCGCTCGATTATCTGGGCCTGGACCGCCACTGCATCCATACCGGCCCCATCATTCGCAAGGAAGAGAACTACGCCCTTTTGACCATCGAGGAGCGGCGCAGGATATTCAACAAAATGACCGCCTTCATCCGGCAGGTGGATATCCGCTACAAGTGCTTTTCCATTGAGAAGAAGCAGGCCGGCAACGCTGTGGATGCTTCCGGCAGGCTGTCCCGGCAGATCGCCGCTTTTATCCGGGCCCATTACGACGAATTCCTCAGCTGCGACCGCGTCAAAATCTATTACGACAACGGCCAGGTCGAAGTCAGCAAGATTCTGTCCTCGGTATTCCACGCGCTTCTTCCCAATGTGGAGTTTCGGAAGGTGGCCCCTTCCCAGTATAAGCTGTTTCAAGCCGCCGACCTGTTCTGCACTATGCATCTGGTCCGGTTGAAGATGGAGCACGGTCTGCTCTCCAAGTCCGAGCTGCTCTTTTTCGGCAGCCTGCGGGACCTGAAAAAGAACTATCTCAAACCATTGGCCAAAAAGGAATGGCTCTGAATACAAAAAAGGACGTGCCCCACCCGGGGCGCGTCCTTTTTGTTTGTTTTGTTTCGTTTTCGGTTCAGCGCGGGCCGCCCACCCAGAAGAGGGCGACGGTGCCGGGGCCGCTGTGCGCCCCGATGACCGGGCCGATGTCCCCCTGTTCGAGGTCGGTGACGCCCAGCGCGCGCAGCTTGTCCATCACATACTGGCAGTCGTCGGGGCAGTCGCCGTGGCTGATAAAGACGGTGCCGCCCGCGGGGTCGCTGGCGGTGGCCTGGAAGTGCTTGACCAGGGCGTCCAGGCTGGCCTTTCGGCCGCGGACCTTCTCCATGGCCACCAGGTGGCCGTCGTCGTCGACGTGGAGCACCGGCTTGATGCCCAGCAGGGTGCCCGCCACCGCCGCCGCGCCGGACAGCCGTCCGCCCCGCTTGAGGAACATCAGGTCGTCCACCGTGAACCAGGCGCAGACAGTGGGGGCCAGCTGCTGCGCGTAGGCCAGCGCCTCGTCAAAACCGGCGCCCGCCAGCCGCCTGCGGCCCACCAGATAGGCGAACAGGCCCTCGCCCATGCTGGCCTGCCGGGAGTCCACGCAGGCGATCCGCCGCCCGGGGAACTTTTCCTGCAGCATCCGGGCCGCCACGCAGCTGGCCTGGCAGGTGCCCGACAGCCCGCTGGAAAAGGCCAGGTACAAAATATCCTGCCCGGCCTCCAGCACCGGGGTAAACGCCTCCTCGAACTCGGCCAGGGTCACCTGGCTGGTGGTGCAGACGCTGCCCGCCCGCAGCTTGTCATAATAATCGTGGGAGCTGATCTCCCGCCCGTCGGGCCAGTTGCGGTAAGCCTGCCCGTCCAGATTGAAGCTCATGGGCAGGACCCGCAGCCCCGCCCGCTCGATCAGGGCCGGGGTCAAATCGCCGGTCGACTCGGTAAAAATGACATACGGTTGCATCCTAAGCGCTCCTTTCAGAAGGTATCTTCTCCATTCCCTTCCCTCAAAGTGAATATAGCACGGTTTCCATCCTTCGTCAAGGAGAAATGTCCCGCCCGCCGCGCCAAAAACGCCCCTCCCGCCCATGCTCTCACACAGGCAGAAGGGGCGCG
>DXHQ01000055.1 GCA_019113345.1 Candidatus Faecalibacterium intestinigallinarum | reverse complement strand
CTTTACCATCGCGGTGCCCACCACCGCCGGCACCGCCGCCGAGGTGACCATCAACTACGTCATCACCGACGTGGAGAAAAAGCGCAAGTTCGTCTGCGTCGACACCAACGACATCCCCGAGATCGCCGTCGTCGACCCCGACATGATGGCTTCGATGCCCAAGGGCCTGACCGCCGCCACCGGCATGGACGCCCTGACCCACGCCATCGAGGGCTACATCACCAAGGGCCACTGCACCATCAGCGATATGTTCCACCTCGAGGCCATCCGGCTGATCAGCCGCAGCCTGCGCGGCGCCGTCACGGGCACCCCCGAGGGCCGCGAGGGGATGGCCCTGGGCCAGTACATCGCCGGCATGGGCTTCTCGAACGTGGGCCTGGGCATCGTGCACAGCATGGCCCACGGCCTGTCGGCCCTCTATGACACCCCCCACGGCGTGGCCTGCGCCATCCTGCTGCCGGTGGGCCTGGAGTACAACAAGTGCGTCGCCGGCGCGCGCTACCGCGCCGTGGGCGAGGCTATGGGCGTGATGGACATCGCCAAGATGACCGACGCCGAGGCCGCCGACGCCACCATCGCCGCCGTCAAGCAGCTGTCGGCCGACGTGGGCATCCCCTCTAACCTCGCCGGCATCCTGAAGGAAGAGGACATCCCCTTCCTGGCCGAGAGCGCCTACGCCGACGCCTGCCGCCCCGGCAACCCCCGCGACACCAGCGTCGAGGAGATTGTCGAGCTGTATAAGAGCCAGCTGTAACGGAGATTCGCCGCTTGACAAACGGGGCGGAACCTGCTATCTTTATCCTGTATCAAATGCGATGAGGGAGAGTGCGCGCCGCACCGGGCTCTTGCAGAGAGCCGGGCTTGGTGAAAACCGGCAGGGCCCCGCGGCACGCTGTCGCTCCGGAGCAGGACGGGTGAAAGAGGGCGGACTTCCGGCCGGCTTCTCAGCCCGCCCCGGCCTTGCCCCACGTTAGCGGGGCCTTGAGCGGCGCGGGCAGACCGGTCCCGCGCAATATGGGTGGTACCGCGGCTTTTGCAATCATCACAGCCGTCCCATGAGGTCATTCTCATAGGGGCGGCTTTTGCTGTCCCTGTCACAACGGAGGTATTCCATGAAAGAACTCGCAAAACAGTACGACCCCAGCCAGGTGGAGGACCGCATCTACCAGTTCTGGCAGGAGGGCGGCTATTTTCACACCGAGGCCGACCCGGACAAAAAACCCTACACCATCGTCATGCCGCCCCCCAACGTCACCGGGCAGCTGCACATGGGCCACGCGGTGGACAACACCATGCAGGATATCCTCATCCGCCACAAGCGGATGCAGGGTTACGCCGCCCTCTGGGTGCCCGGCACCGACCACGCCTCCATCGCCACCGAGGCCAAGGTCGTCGAGGCCATGGCCAAGGAGGGCCTGACCAAGGAGATGGTGGGCCGGGACGGCTTTCTGGAGCGCGCCTGGGACTGGAAGAACCGCTACGGCAGCCGCATCGTCAGCCAGCTGAAAAAGCTGGGCAGCAGCTGCGACTGGCAGCGGGAGCGCTTTACCATGGACGAGGGCTGCTCCGACGCGGTGCGGGAGGTCTTTGTCCGGCTGTATGACCAGGGCCTGATCTACCGCGGCAACCGGATGGTCAACTGGTGCCCCCACTGCAACACCTCCATTTCGGACGCCGAGGTGGAGTACGCCGAGCAGGACGGCCATTTCTGGCACCTGCTCTACCCGGTCAAGGAGACGGGGGAGATGCTGGAGCTGGCCACCACCCGCCCCGAGACCATGCTGGGCGACACCGCCGTCGCCATCAACCCCGACGACCCCCGCTACGCCCACCTGCACGGCTGCCACGTCATCCTGCCGCTGCTGAACAAGGAGATCCCCATCGTCTGCGACGAGCACGCCGATATGACCAAGGGCACCGGCGTGGTCAAGATCACCCCGGCCCACGACCCCAACGACTTTGAGGTGGGGCTGCGGCATGACCTGCCCATCGTCCGGGTCTTTACCTACGACGGGCACATGACCGGCAAGGCCGACAAGGAGGCCGCCGACGCCCTCTTTGCCGCCGGCAAGGCGACGGTCAACGAGCCCCGCGTCCTGGACTGCGGCAAGTACGCCGGCATGACCACCATGGAGGCCCGCAAGGCCATCGTCGCCGACCTCGAAGCCGGCGGCTACCTCAAATCGGTCGAGCCCCTCAAGCACGAGGTGGGCAGCTGCTACCGCTGCCACACCACCATCGAGCCGATGGTCTCCAAGCAGTGGTTCGTCAAGATGGAGCCGCTGGCCAAGCCCGCCATTGAGGCGGTGGAAGAGGGCCGCATCCGCTTTGTGCCCGAGCGCTTCACCAAGAACTATATGAACTGGATGAAGAACACCCGCGACTGGTGCATCAGCCGCCAGCTGTGGTGGGGCCATCAGATCCCGGCCTGGTACTGCGACGAATGCGGCGAGACGGTGGTGGCGAAAGAAGCCCCCGCCGCCTGCCCCAAGTGCGGCTGCACCCATCTGACCCGCGACCCCGACACCCTGGACACCTGGTTCTCCTCGGCGCTGTGGCCCTTCAGCACCCTGGGCTGGCCGGAAAAGACGAAGGACCTCGACTATTTCTACCCCACCGACACCCTGGTTACAGGGTATGATATCATCGGCTTCTGGGTCAGCCGGATGATCTTCTCGGGCCTGGCCTACACCGGCAAGGCGCCCTTCCACACCGTCTGCATCCACGGCATCGTCCGGGACAGCCAGGGCCGCAAGATGTCCAAGAGCCTCGGCAATGGCATCGACCCGCTGGAAGTCATCGCCCAGTACGGCGCCGACGCGCTGCGCTTCATGCTGGTGGACGGCTCCACCCCGGGCAACGATATGCGCTACAGCGAAAAGAAGGTGGAGGCCGCCCGCAACTTTGCCAACAAGCTGTGGAACGCCACCCGCTTTGTCCTGATGAACCTGCCCGAGGACTTTGTCCCCGGCTTGCCCGCGGCGGACAAGCTGGATATGAGCGACAAGTGGGTGCTGACCAAGCTCGGCCAGACCGCCGCCGCCATGACCGACAATCTCGACCACTACGAGCTGGGTCTGGCCGCCGCCAAGATCAACGCCTTCATCTGGGACGTCTACTGCGACTGGTTCATCGAGATCGCCAAGCCCCGCCTGAACTCGGGCGACGCCGCCGAGGCGGATACCGCCCGCCGGGTGCTGGTCTACGTCCTGGGCGAGGCCCTCAAGCTGCTGCATCCCTTCATGCCCTTCATCACCGAGGAGCTGTACCAGGCCCTGCCCGGCAGCGGCGAAACCATCATGACCGCCGCCTGGCCCGCCGCCGACCCCGACTGCAGCTGGCCCGAGGAGGAAGAAGCCTTCGAGAAGGTGATGGACTACATCAAGGCGGTCCGCACCATGCGCACCGAGATGAACGTCCACCCCGCCAAGCGGACCAGCATGGTCATCGAGACGGCCGACCCCGCTCCCTTCCAGCGGGCCGAGGTCTATCTGGCCAAGTTCGCCTTTGCCACCGAGGTGGCCTTCACCGGCCATTACGAGGGCAGCACCGACGGGATGGTCCAGGTCTCCACCCACGCGGCCCGCGGCTTCATTCCCATGATGGAGCTGATCGACCGCGACAAGGAGCTGGCCCGCCTGAACAAGGAGAAGGCCAAGGCCGAAAAGGAGCTGGCTATGTTTGAAAAGCAGCTCGCCAACCCCAAGTTTGTCGAAAAGGCCCCCGCCGCCCTGGTGGAGGAGACCCGCGCCAAGGCCGCCCGCAGCCGCGACAAGCTGGCCAACATCGAGCAGAGCATCCGGGCTCTGGGCTAAGGCGGGGAGGTGGGCAACATCGACCGCCGTTACCGCGTCTCCTCGCTGCTCCGGGTGATCCTGGCCGCGGCGCTGCTGGGGACGGTCTGCTTCATCTTTTCCAATTCGATGCAGACCGCCAGCGTCTCCTCCGACGCCAGCGGCCTGGTGCTGGGCCTGCTCCAGAGGGTGCTGCGCCGGATGGGCTATCCGGGCCTGGCCGCCCGCCTGACCGACCACATGGTGCGCAAGGCGGCCCACTTCTGCGAGTACGCCCTGGAAGGCTTTCTGCTCCAGCTGGGGGTGCGGCTGTTCAGCCGGAAGCTGCGCTTTCTGAGCTGGCCGGCCCTGCTGGGCCTTTTGACCGCCCTTGCCGACGAGACCATCCAGCTGTTTTTCGACGGCCGGGGCAGCCAGGTCACCGACGTATGGATCGATTTTGCCGGCGTCTTGACCGGCATGACCGCGGCCCTGATCCTGTCCGGTCTGCTGGGGGCCGTCTTTCAACCATCAAAAAGGGGGAACCATGCCCATCCAGACCATTCGTGAGGCGGACGAGTTTTTCGCCTCTCTGCCGGACGGCTTTGACGCCGCTTCGGACTTTGCGGCCGTCCTGCCCCCGGCGGGGGCCGTCCAGTATATCCCCATCGCCGGCACGGCGGGCAAAACGGCCGTCGCCCGGCTGACCGCCGG
>DXHQ01000054.1 GCA_019113345.1 Candidatus Faecalibacterium intestinigallinarum | reverse complement strand
TTTTTTGTATATGCGGGCAACAAACAATGCGGGGGCCGGCTTACGCCGACCCCCGCAGAGGGACCCTATCTTTCGTGACGCAAAAGTTCTTTTGTTTTGGTGCGATCAACAACAGAAGGAATAATTGGTGTGTTATTCCCCTTTGTCGTCACAGTAAAGGGTGGTGCCAAACCGGCAAGCGTCTCTAGGACTTACCGGCTCCTATATCAATCCCGGTATGGTGCGGCCGGGATTGTCATAAGTAAAGTTGTGCCAAAAACTTAGGCAGCGTGGGTCAGGCTAACCTCGATCATAATGCCGACCAGGGTGACACCATTGGCTTCGGTGCCGACATCAGCCTTCGCAACAGACAGAGTGTAGTCAATGTCAGTAGCGTTGAGGTGATCACGATAGCCATCCATAATGGTAGAAACGGTATAGGAAACAGCATTGTTGAGCTGAGTCTCATTCATGCTGGTGTCGCAGACATACAGAGCGGCATAGCGGTCATTGGTATTGATAGGCATATCCCAATACCACTTCTGCAGCTCGACATCCTCAGCCAGGTTATCATCGAAGCCATCAACGACCATGTGACCAACGCGGTTACGATAATTGACCATCTTCAGGCTATGCTGGCCAACCTTAATCAGCTCATGAATATCATCAGCCTCATTGATCATGGTGCCAGCAGCCACAACAGCGGCAGTCAGCATATCGCTGTCAGCAGCAGTCATGATGGAACGCTCGTCACTGCTAACGCCGTCCAGAATGGTCTGGCTGTAGCTGGCAGGAGTGGTGTCATCAACAGGGGGCTTGACGCCGTCGGTGTCATCACCAGCGCTGGTGGTATCGCAAGCGGTCAGCATGCTGACGGCCATAATGCCGGCCAGCATCAGGGAAGCAATCTTCTTGAGTTTCATAATGATTTTTTCCTCCTTATGGTGTATAAAAGATAGAGACCCAAAACAGGCTGAAAGGAAGGTCCTTTCCTTTCAAAGGCATTATAGCATACCCCCCGGTGTCAAGGCCCGATTTACTATTTTTTCGTTTTTGCTTTCTTTTCTTTACTTCGCGCCGCAGGCGCGAGAGTATATTTTTCATTTTCATGCGTTATTTAACGCATATTTATTCTTTCCATTTTGCCGCGTGCAAAAAGAAAAGCGCCCGCTTTCACGGGCGCTCTCAGCCGGCCTTGCGGCCGGATTTGGACAATTGTATAATTTTTGTGAAAAAGAAAATTTTTCCTCACTCCAAATTTCCCGTCAGGGTCATCACGGCGGCGAGGACGGCCAGGGGGGCGGTCTCGCAGCGGAGGATGCGGGGGCCGAGGCCGACGGTCCGGGCGCCGGCGGCGGTGGCGGCCGCCGCCTCTTCGGGGGCGAAGCCCCCCTCGGCGCCGGTCACGATGGCGATGCGCAGCGGCCGGTCCGCCGGGGCGGGCGCGGCGGACAGCAGCTGCCGCAGCGGCGCGCCGCCGCACTCGTAGCAGAACAGCACCAGGTCGTACTGGTCAAAGGTGCGGCAGACTGCACCGAAGTTGGGCAGGGGCAGGGCCACGTCGGGCAGCACCCCCCGGCCGCACTGTTTGGCGGCCTCGTAGGCGATGCGGTTGTAGCGGACGTTCTTCTGCTCCTCCTTTTTGGGGGCGGCCACGCAGTAGCGGCTGAAAAAGGGCACAACGTGCCGGCAGCCCAGCTCGACGCCGTGGCGGATGATCTGTTCCAGCTTGTCCTGCTTGGGGTAGCCGGCCAGCAGGGTCACCTCGACCGAGGGCTCGGCCGCCGACGGGTAGCCCGCCTCGACCGAGAATTCCACCTCGTCCTCCCCGAAGCCGGTGATGGTGGCGGTGTACTCGACGGCGTTGCCGTCGCAGAGGATGACGGTATCCCCCGCTTTGGCCCGCATCACCCGGGCCAGATGGTGGGCGTCGGGGCCGCGCAGGACGGCCCGGCCCTCTTTGGGCCAGACGTCGGTGGTAAAATAGCGGTGCGGCATGGTGTCTCCTTTCCCTCTCAGTCACGCTTCGCGCGCCAGCTCCCCCGCAAGCATGGGAGCTTGAGATGTAGGGATTCTAAAATTCCTTCCTTATAGCCTCTCACATTTATGGAGGTGCCGAGCTTGCGAGGCGGAGAGGGCTCATTCGCAGACAAAGCAGACCCAGCCGCGCTTTTCGCGGCGGGCGGCGACGGTCAGGCCGGCGGCGGCGAGGGCGGCTTCCACCTCGTCGGCGCGGGTGTCGATGATGCCGCTGGCGATGAAGTGCCCGCCCTCGGCCAGCAGGGCCGGCACCGCCGGGGCCAGCGAGATGATGGCGTTGGCCACGATGTTGGCGGTGACGATGTCATATCTGCCCGACGCCTGGTCGGACAGGTCCCCCACCAGGCCGGTGAAGCGGCTCTCCACCCCGTTCAGGGCGGCGTTCTCGCAGGCGGTGCGGACGGCCACCGGGTCGATGTCGACCCCTTCGGCCGCGGCCGCGCCCAGCTTGAGGGCCGCAATGGCCAGAATGCCGCTGCCGGTGCCAATGTCCAGCATCCGCTCCCCGCCGGCGACCAGCTCGTCCAGCGCCTCGAGGCAGAGGCCGGTGGTCTCATGCCCGCCGGTGCCGAAGGCCAGGCCGGGGTCCAGCAGCAGCTTGACCCGGTCGGTGTCGTATGCCTGCCAGGAGGGCACCACCGCCAGCCGCCGCCCGATCTCCAGCGGGTGGTAATACTTGCGCCAGCCGTTCTGCCAGTCCTCCTGCTCGACGCCGGCCGTCTCGACGGTGTAGGCGATGCCGGCGGCTTCCATCCGGGCGTCGATGGCGGCCAGAGTCTCGGCCGGCTGCGCCCCCGGCTCCAGATAGATGTGGATGACGACCACGTCCCGGGGCTTTTCCAGCAGTTCGGGCTCGATCAGGTCCACATGGGCGATCTCGGCCACCTGCTCTTCCAGGTCGCTGTAGTCTTCAATATAAATGCCGCCCTCGGCGATCATGGTCGCGGCGGCTTCGGCCTGCTCGGCGTCCCTGTGGGCCACCGTCAGCCGGATATCGGTCCATTCCATAGTGTCTGCCTCCTTTGTGGGGTCGGTGTGGATGGGATAAGTATACCATAAAATGGCGGGCGGATAAAGCGGCGGGCGGACACTTCAGCTTTCTTGCTTTCTTTTTTAGCTTCCGGTGCGGCAGCCGCTCTGCGCGCGGCAAAGCCGCCCCTTTCGTTCCTGTATAAACATCGTAGCTGCGGCGAAAGCGGGATGTGAGAACGGTTTTGGGAAATTCCCCGCCTCCTTTATGCAATTCGCACAAATAAAGCGTTTTTTCTCAAAAAATCTATAGCTTTTCCCTGTGAATTGTGTTACAATATTGTTACGCAAATGTGAACGGGCTGGCAACCAGCAGCGCCGTGTCACAGCTTGAACCATAGGGCAGCTGCGGCTGCCCTGCGCGTACAAGGGAGGATTTTCTTATGATGAAGTTTCTGCAAAAACTGGGCAAGTCTCTGATGCTGCCCGTCGCAGTGCTGCCCATCTGCGGTCTGTTGATGGGTATCGGCTATGCACTGTGTCCGTCTACCATGCAGGGCGGCTCGGTCGAGGGCCTTGCGCAGATCATCGGCTTCCTGCTGGTCAAGGCGGGCGGCGCGCTGATCGACAATATGCAAATCCTGTTCGTCATCGGCGTTGCGGTCGGTATGGCGGACGAACCGGACGGCACCCCCGCTCTGGCGGGCCTTGCCTCCTGGCTGATGATCCAGCAGCTGCTGAGCACCGGCGTCGTCTCCACCATCATGCCCAACGTTGTCGACGGCACCACCGAGTTCCTTGCTTTCAGCAAGATCTCCAACCCCTTCATCGGCATCCTGTGCGGCCTGATCGGCGCCTTCTCCTACAACCGCTTTAAGAACATGCAGCTGCCCGACTTCCTGGCCTTCTTCAGCGGCAAGCGCTTTGTCGCCATGGCCGCCGCCGTCATCTCCATTGTGGCGTCGGTCGTCCTGCTGTTCGTCTGGCCTCTGGTCTTCGGCGGTCTGGTTGCTCTGGGCAAAGGCATCGAGGGCATGGGCGCCTTCGGCGCGGGCCTCTACGCTTTCTTCAACCGCCTGCTGATCCCCATCGGTATGCACCACGCCCTGAACAACGTCTTCTGGTTTGACACCATCGGCCTGGGCGACCTGACCAACTTCTGGGCCGGCAAGACCAGCGCGGACGTCTCCTGGAGCCTCGGCATGTACATGTCCGGCTTCTTCCCCTGCATGATGTTCGGCGTGCCGGCCGCCGCCGCCGCCATGATCGCCACCGCCAAGAACAAGAAGGCCGCCGCCGGCCTGCTGGTCTCGACCGCCATCTGCGCCTTCGTCTGCGGCGTCACCGAACCGTTCGAGTTCTCCTTCATGTTCGTGGCCTTCCCCCTGTATGTGGTGTACGCCGCCCTGTACGGCATCTTCACCGTCATTACCTACTACACCGGCTTCCGGGCTGGCTTCTCCTTCTCGGCCGGCGCGACCGACCTGGTCTTCTCCGCTTCGCTGCCTGCCGCTGAAAAGACCTGGATGATCATTCCTCTGGGCATCGGCGCCGCCATCGTCTTCTTCGTGGTCTTCTACGCCCTGATCAAAGCCTTCAACTTCAAGACCCCCGGCCGTGAGGACGACGACGAGAACACCGACGCCGAGAAGAAGGTGGTCCTGGCCAACAACAACTACACCCAGGTCGCCGCGGGCGTCCTGGCTGCCGTGGGCGGCAAGGGCAACGTCAAGAACGTCGAGTACTGCGCCACCCGCCTGCGCTTTGAGATCAAGGACTACACCGCCGTGGATGAAAAGGCTGTCAAGGCTGCCGGCGCCGCAGGCGTCATCCGCCCGAGCAAGAACGCCTGCCAGGTCATCATCGGCACCAAGGTGCAGTTCGTCTACGATGAGCTGAAGAAGATGCTCTAAATCTTCGCATATGAACCGGCGGGGGCTGGTTGCCCCGCTCCCCTTTTGATAGCCGCCGAGGGCGGGCTGAACGGCCCCGCTTTCGGCGGCTCTATTTTTACGCCGTTCCTTCATGATTCGTCCACACTGGTATGCTATACTGACTTTATACAATCAAAAACGGAGGTAACCCCCATGAAGATCATTCGCGCGAAAGACTACAACGATCTGTCCCGCAAGGCGGCCAACATCATCTCGGCGCAGGTCATCCTCAAGCCCAACTGCGTGCTGGGCCTGGCGACCGGCGGCTCGCCGGTGGGCACCTACGCCCAGCTGGTGGACTGGTACAACAAGGGCGACCTCGACTTCTCCGAGGTGACCACCGTCAACCTGGACGAGTACCGCGGCCTGCCCCGCACCCACGACCAGAGCTACTGGTACTTCATGCAGAAGAACCTGTTCGAGCACGTGAACGTCCGCCCCGACGCCGTCCATGTGCCCGACGGCTCCAACCCCGACGCCGAGGCCGCCTGCAAGGCCTATGACCAGATCATCCACGATCTGGGCGGCATCGACCTGCAGCTGCTGGGCATCGGCCCCGACGGCCACATCGGCTTCAATGAGCCGGCCGACCACTTCCCCCTCGGCACCCACTGCGTCGACCTGACCGAGAGCACCATCGAGGCCAACAAGCGCTTCTTCGGCGGCAACGCCGACCTGGTGCCCAAGCAGGCCTACACCATGGGCGTGGGCACCATCATGCAGGCCCGCAAGGTGCTGATGGTGGCCAACGGCAAGGGCAAGGCCGAGATCATCAAGCAGGCTTTCTTCGGCCCCGTCACCCCCGAGGTGCCCGCCTCCATCCTGCAGATGCACCCCGACTTCACCCTGGTGGGCGACGAAGAGGCGCTGTCCCTGATCTGATGCCCCTCTGGCCGCGCCGTGTCTGCGGCGCGGCGGAAAGGAGCCTGCAAGCGCCGCTGCTCTCCCGCCTGCGGGGGAGCGGCCCGGCGCAAAAGAAACGGAGAGGGCATCTATGATTATCAAAAACGCACTGATTTACACCCCGGCCCACACCTTTGCGCCGGGGGACCTGGCCATCCGTGACGGCCGCATCGCGGCGGACACCGCCCCCCAGCCCGGCGAAGAGATCGTCGACGCCGGCGGGCTGTACGCCCTGCCCGGCCTGGTGGACATCCACTTCCACGGCGCGGTGGGCCACGATTTCTGCGACGGCGACGAGGAAGGCATCCAGGCCATTGCCGACTTTGAGGCCAGCAAGGGCGTCCTCGCCATCTGCCCCGCCACCATGACCTATTCGGAAGAGATCCTGAACGGGGTAATGGACGCGGCCGCCGCCCACAAGAACGGCCGCGGCGCCGATCTGGTGGGCATCAACATGGAGGGGCCCTTCATCAGCCCCCACAAGCTGGGCGCCCAGAACCCGGCCTACCTCCATCTGCCCGACGTCGGGATGTTCCGCCGGCTGCAAAAACGGTCGGGCGGCCTGATCAAACTGGTGGACATCGCGCCCGAAGAGGAGTGCGCCTTTGACTTTATCGCCAAGTGCAAGGACGAGGTGCGGATCTCGATCGCCCACACCTGCACCAGCTACGATACCGCCATCGCCGCCTTTGACCTCGGGGCCAGCCACATGACCCACCTCTACAACGCCATGCCCGGCATCACCCACCGGGAGCCGGGGCCCATCATCGCGGCGCTGGAAAAGAAGGCTGAGGTCGAGCTGATCACCGACGGCGTCCACATCCACCCGGCCATGGTCCGGTTCACCTTCCACACCTTTGGGGACGACCGGGTCATCCTGATCGCCGACAGCATGATGGCCTGCGGCCTGCCCGACGGCCAGTACAGTCTGGGCGGCCAGGCCGTCACAGTCAAGGGACCCCGCGCCACCCTGACCGACCAGCCCGGCGTCATTGCCGGCAGCGCCACCTGCCTGTACGACTGCATGAAGCGGGCCGTCCTCGACATGGGCGTCGCGCTGGAGAGCGCCGTCCGCGCCGCCTCCGAGAACCCCGCCCGCAGCATCGGCGTCGACGCCGACTACGGCTCGCTGGCCGTGGGCCGGTACGGCAACGTCATCCTGGCCGATAAGTCCCTCGAGATCCAGTCGGTCATCCAGAAGGGCGTTCGCATCGTATAAAATCGTCCCGACCGGACGACATGCGCGTACGGTCGGGACACAACCAGGGAAATTGAGCGCAGGGAGTGTGCGAGCCGCTTTGCGGCGAGTGCGCGGCTCTGCGTTCAATTTTGTCTAAAAGGGAGATGCCAGGGGACTGCGAAGCTGAGGCGCTGCCTGCGGCAGAAGCAGCCGAAGTGGAGCAGGGGCCGCGGTCTGCTTTTTGCAAGCCCGCTGCGACGGGCGCAGCAAAAACAGGGCACCGCAACTAAGAGGTTTTCTGACCTGCGCAGCAGGCAGAAAAGGGTCCCCCCTGGAGCGTGCCGCAAGGCACGCTGAAGGGAATGTAAACTTTAGAGCAAGGTTTTTGGCTCCGGGTTTACATTCCCTTTTCATTTGGGGCAAATCGGTGCGCAAAACTTTACATGGATTTTTCCTTGCCATGGTCGCAGCGGGCGCGTTTCCGTTGTACAATGGGGTCGTTCCGAGAGGAAAACACAAAGCGACAACGAAAATGATATACCGGGTGACACGAGGCCCGGTCCTGTGATTTGGAGGAAAATTCCTATGAAAAAGATCAATCGTCGTTCCTTCCTGGCCGTCTGCGGCGCCGCGGCTGCTGCCGGCGCTCTGGCCGCCTGCGGCGGCAGCTCTTCCAGCTCCACCGCTGCTTCCAGCTCCACTGCTTCTTCTGCTTCTTCCACCGCCTCTTCGGTGGCTTCTTCCGCCTCCGAGGCTGCCAATGACCTGAGCAGCCTGTCCGGCACCGTCGCCACCGGCGGTTCCACCTCGATGAACAGCGTCATCGAGGCCCTGAGCGAGGGCTTTGCCGAAGTCGCCCCCGGCGTCACCGTCAGCTACGACCCGACCGGTTCGGGCGCCGGCATCACCGGCGCCGTCGAGCAGACTCTCGACATCGGCCTGGCTTCCCGCGCCCTGCACGACGACGAGACCGGCGTCACCGCCACCACCGTCGCCCTGGACGGCATCGCCATGGTGGTCAACAACGAGAACCCCGTCTCTGACCTGAGCATCGAGCAGCTGGCCCAGATCTTCAAGAAGGAAGTGACCAACTGGGCCGACGTCGGCGGCGAGGATGGCGAGATCGTCGTCATCGGCCGCGAGGCCGGCTCCGGCACCCGCGACGGCTTTGAGAGCATCGTCGGCGTCGAGGACGCCTGCGTCTACGACCAGGAGCTGACCGCCACCGGCGCCGTCATCTCGGCCGTCGCCTCCAACAAGCTGGCCATCGGCTACGCCTCCCTGTCCGCCGTCGGCGACACCGTCAAGACCCTGACCGTCGAGGGCGTCGAGTGCAGCGAGGCCACCGTCCTGGATGGTACTTACAAGGTTCAGCGCCCCTTCAACTTCATCACCAACGACGCTGCCGAGCTGAGCGATGCGGCCAAGGCCTTCATCGACTTTGCCGTCAGCGAGGACGCCGCCGAGCTGATCCGTCTGGCCGGCGCTGTCCCCCTGGTGGACGCTGAGTAAGGCAGGCGCCCCTGCTCGACACCCGGGTCCTGCAACCTGAAACATTTCCGCCTGGGGACGTGTGTTCCCAGGCGGTTTTTGGGAACAGGCCGTTTTCAACCAACACCATGGGGGTACCTTATGAAACAGCAAGACTCCGCTTCCGGCGCCATCGTGATCCGAAAATTCCAGAAGCCCCACAACGCGGCCGAGTGGCTGGAGCTGGTGATGAACGCCATCTTCTTCCTCTGCGGCATCCTGGCCATCGGCTGCGTCGCCCTGATCACCGTCTACATGGTCATCTCGGGCCTGCCCGCCATCGGCCAGATCGGCATCGGGGAATTTCTTCTGGGTCAGGAGTGGGCTTCCACCGCCGCTGAGCCCAAATTCGGCATCCTGCCCTTCATCCTTTCCAGCGTCTACGGCACCCTGGGCGCCATCATCATCGGCATCCCGATCGGCCTTTTGACGGCGGTCTTTCTCTCCAAGGCGGCCGCGCCCAAGCTGCGCACCGCCGCCACCTCCGCCATCGAACTGCTGAGCGGCATCCCCAGCGTCATCTTCGGCCTGCTGGGTATGCAGCTGCTGGTGCCCGCCGTGGCCGCCGTCTTTGGCCGGGCCTCGGGCGCCTGCCTGCTCAGCGCCATCCTGGTGCTGTCCATCATGATCCTGCCCAGCATCGTCTCGGTGTCGGTGACGGCCCTCAACGCCGTCCCCCGCGAGTATGAGGAGGGCAGCCTGGCCCTCGGTGCCACCGACGCCGAGACCTGGTTCAAGGTCAGCGTCCCCGCCGCCAAGAGCGGCATCGCCGCCGGCATCGTGCTGGGCATCGGCCGCGCCGTGGGCGAGGCCATGGCCGTCATGATGGTGGCCGGCAACAGCCCCAATATGCCCGGCATCTTCAAGAGCGTCACCTTCCTGACCACCGCCATCGCCAAGGAGATGAGCTACGCCAGCGGCCTGCAGCGGCAGGCGCTGTTCAGCATCGGCCTGGTCCTGTTCGCCTTCATCATGCTCATCAACCTGGTCCTCAACTTCTTCCTGAAAGGAGGCAGCAACGGTGAAAAGTAATCGCTACGCAGACTTCTCCCCTTCCCGCCGGCTGTGGAACCAGTTCTTTACCGGCGCGGTCTGGGTCGCTGCCCTCTTTGTCATCCTCCTGGTGGTGGGCATCATCGGGATGGTGCTGGTGCGGGGCCTGCCCCACGTCAACTGGACCTTTTTGACCACCACCTCCAGCATCCTGCGCGGTACAAAGGGTATCCTGCCCGCCATCATCAACACTCTGTATATCATCCTGCTCACCCTGGTCATCGTTCTGCCGCTGGGGGTGGGCGCGGCGGTCTACCTGACCGAATACGCCACCAACCGCAAACTGATCGCGGCCATCGAGTTCACCAATGAGACCCTGGCCGGCATCCCCAGCATCATCTACGGCCTGGTGGGTATGCTGGTCTTTGCCCAGGCGCTGGGCTTCCAGACCAGCCTGCTGTCGGGCAGCCTGACCCTGGTCATCATGACCCTGCCCACCATCATCCGCACCACCCAGGAATCCCTCAAGACGGTGCCGGTGGGTTACCGCGAGGGCGCCATGGGTCTGGGCGCGGGCAAGTGGCACATCATCCGCACCATCGTCCTGCCCTGCAGCATCGACGGCATCGTCACCGGCTGCATCCTGGCCATCGGCCGCATCGTGGGCGAGAGCGCGGCGCTGCTCTTCACCGCCGGCGCGGCGCAGATCATCGCCGGCAACATCATCGAAGCCTACAGCTCCAACGGCGCGTCCCTGTCCGTCCTGCTCTACCTGCGCGCCTTTGAGAACGGCGACTTCGACTCCGCCTGGGGCATCGGCGCCATCCTGCTGATCCTGGTGCTGGTCATCAACATTGCCGCCCGCCTGGCCAAAAAGCATCTCCGGCAAAAGGGCTGATCTAGTGAGGTAAAAACGATATGGAACTGCAAAACTCCACCCCTGTCATCTCGGCAAAGCATCTCGACCTGTGGTACGGCGACTTCAAGGCCCTCAAGTCCATCTCTCTGGACGTGGGCGAGCGGGAGATCACCGCCCTGATCGGCCCTTCGGGCTGCGGCAAATCCACCTTCCTCAAGACCCTCAACCGGATGAACGACCTGGTCCCCGGCGTGCGCATTGAGGGGCAGGTCACCCTGAAAGGCGAGGACATCTTTGGACCGAACATGGTCCTGACCACCCTGCGCCGCCGGGTCGGCATGGTCTTTCAAAAGGCCAACCCCTTCCCCATGAGCATCTACGACAACATCACCTACGGCCCCAAGCTGCACGGCGTCCGCAATAAGGCCGAGCTGGACGAGATCGTCGAGAGCAGCCTGCGCGGCGCGGCCCTCTGGGAAGAGGTCAAGGACCGCCTGAAAAAGAGCGCCCTGGGCCTGTCGGGCGGCCAGCAGCAGCGTCTGTGCATCGCCCGGGCGCTGGCGGTCAAGCCCGAAGTCCTGCTGATGGACGAGCCGACCTCCGCCCTCGACCCCGGCTCCACCATGAAGATCGAAGAGCTGATGAGCGAGCTGAAAAAGAACTACACCGTCGTCATCGTCACCCACAATATGCAGCAGGCCGCCCGTATCAGCGACCGCACCGCCTTCTTCCTGCTGGGCGAGCTGGTCGAGGTGGGCCCCACCGAAGAGATTTTCAGCACCCCCTCCGACAAGCGCACCGAGGACTACATCTCCGGCCGGTTCGGCTGATATCCGAGCGATCCGGGTCAAAGAGAGAGGAGACAGAATACCTATGAGCATCCGCAAGCACTATGACGAGGCCCTGGCCGAGCTGAACCAGGCCCTGACCGAGATGGGCCAGGCCGTCACCGACGCGGTGGAAAATGCGATGGAGGCCCTGGCTGCCACCGACGCCGAAGCCGCCGCCCAAATCATCAAGGACGACAGCCAGGTCAACGAGATGGAACACGACATCGAGCACCGGTGTATGCTGCTGCTGCTGCGCCAGCAGCCGGTGGCCGGCGACCTGCGCCGCGTCTCGGCGACCCTGAAGGTCATCACCGACCTGGAGCGGATCGGCGACCACGCCGCCGACATCGCCGAGATCATGCCCCACCTGTTCGCCTCCCGCAAGGCCGGCGACCCCGCCGTCAGCGAGGCCATCCGGATGGGCCAGAAAGCCCACAAGATGGTCCAGGACGGGATGGCCGCCTTCCTGGGCGAGGACATGAACGCCGCCCAGAAGGTCATTGCGGCCGACGACGAGGTGGACTACGCCTTCAACGCCATCAAGCGGACCCTGGCCGAAGAGATCGCGGCCGACCCCACCCAGGTGGACGCCGCGCTGGATCTTTTGATGGTCATCAAATATCTGGAGCGGATCGGCGACCACGCCGTCAACCTGGCCGAGTGGGTGCAGTTCACCCGCACCGGCCTGTACAAGAACGAATCCATGTTCTGAGACAAGCATCCTTCCCCGGTATCCTGAACCTGTTTTGCCCCCGCCGGCAGCCGCCGGCGGGGCTCTTTTTGTCTTTCTTTTTGTCTTTTCTGTGGCCGGTCTGTGACCCTTTTGTTGCCAGGATGTGAAAGTTATCCCAGCGCCGGCGGGCCGCAATAACTGCCGTCCTTATTTCGTTTTGAAAGTGAACGCTGCATCGTGACGTTGAGAAATCGCCGCGTCCTGCACGAACGGAGGGATACTATGATCGAGACCACAACCAGAAAGGTGCGTGCCGCGGGCCGGGGCGCGACCGTCGACAAACAGGCGCTGGTCCGCGCCGCGCTGGACGAAATCACCAACAACTACAAACAGGCCAATCTTTCCAGCGTGGCCCACAGCTACCAGGTCTCGCTGGCCTATGTGAGCGAATGTGTCCGCGCCGAAACCGGGCGTACTTACAAAGAGCTGCTGCAGCAGCACCGCCTGGAGATGGCGGCCCGCCTGCTGCGCCGCAGCGATATGACCATCCAGCAGATCATCGGGCAGGTGGGCTACGAGAACACCAGCTATTTCTACCGGCTGTTCCGCGCCCACTACGGCCAAAGCCCGCGGGAGTACCGCATCAGCCGCCTGGCCGGCCAGAAATAAAAAAACGGCGCCTCTGGGCTTTTGGCTCAGGGCGCCGTTTTTGGCGTTTATTCGTAATCTTCGCTGTGGTCCTCGATGGGGGCGGTGGCGCCGCCGTGGGCCGCCATATACTCCTCAAAGCTGGAGAATTTCTGCTGGGGCGGCCGCCGGCTGATCAGCACCAGACCGGGGTCGTCGCTGCGGCTGTCGCGGGGGGCGCGGCCGGGCCGGCCCTGGGGACGCTTGGGCGTCTGACCGCCCGCCGGGCTTTTGGCCGGCGGGACCCGTCCCGCCTGGCTGCGGCTCCGCTCGGCCGGGGCGCTTGGGGCCGCCGGGGCGGCGGGGCGGGCCGATTTCTGGTTCTCGGGGCGGGCGGGCTCGGCCTTGGGCTGGTTTTTGCCCGCGCCGCGGCCGGCCTTTTTGGTCTCGGCAGGCTGGGGGGCGCGGTTCTCTCTGGCCGGGCGCTGACTGGGCTGGCCCTTGGCGGGGCGGCCCTGCTGCGGGTTGTTCTGCTGTGCCGGCCGCTGCTTTTCGGGGGCGGAAGCCACCGTCTTGGCGGGCAGAACGGCGGTCTCGGCGCCGGTCAAAAAGTGGGGGTCGAACTTTGCCGCCTGCTGCGGCTGCCCGCCCTGGGCGGGACGGGGCTTGCCGTCCCGGCGGCCGCGCCGGGAGCGGCTGCGCTTCTCCCCGCCCTCGCGGGGGGCGCTTTTTTTGGTTTCGTCCATGATGGTCTCCTCTTTCTTGCCGTCTTTCGGGACGGGGCTTGCAGGCTGCACCTGCCGCACCTTGACGGGGCGGGCGGGCTGCGCCGTTTCAGGCTGGTTGACGGCCGGCGCAGAGCCGGCGGTGTCCCATGGGTGGCCGCTGACCACCGGGATCTTTTTGCGGTTCAGCTTCTCGATGCCGGCCAGGTACTCCCGCTCCTCGGGGGCGCAGAAGCTGACCGCCGCCCCGTCTGCCCCGGCGCGGGCCGTCCGCCCGATCCGGTGGACGTAGGTCTCGGGCACCTCGGGCAGGTCGTAGTTAAAGACGTGGGACAGCTCGCTGATGTCGATGCCCCGGGCCGCGATGTCGGTGGCCACCAGGACTTTGGTCCGGCCGGCCTTGAAGCCCTCGAGGGCGGCCACCCGGGCGTTCTGGCTCTTGTTGCCGTGGATGGCGGCCGCCGGGATGCCCTGTTTGACAAGGTCTTTGGCAATGCGGTCGGCCCCATGCTTGGTGCGGCTGAAGACCAGGGCGTTGTGCACCGGCGGCTGCAGGTTCTGGATCAGCCAGGGCAGCAGCCTGCGCTTGTCCGCCTTGGAGACGAAATAGAGGCTCTGGTCGATGCGGTCCACCGTGCTGGAGACCGGGTCCACCTTGACAAAGGCGGGCGAGCGGAGGATGCCGGCGGCCAGCTGCTCGATCTCGGCGGGCATGGTGGCGCTGAACATCAGGGTCTGCCGCCGCACCGGCAGCTTGGCGATGACCCGCTTGACGTCGTGGACAAAACCCATGTCCAGCATCCGGTCGGCCTCGTCCAGCACAAAGATCTCGATGCCGGACAGGTCCACATACCCCTGCCCGATCAGGTCGTTCAGGCGGCCGGGGCAGGCCACCAGGATATCGACCCCCTTTTTCAGCTGTTCGACCTGCGGGGCCTGGCCCACGCCGCCGAAGATGACGGCCGGCCGCAGCTTGAGGAACTGCCCGTACTGCACAAAGCTCTCCTCGATCTGGAGGGCCAGCTCCCGGGTGGGGGTCAGGACGAGGGCGCGGATGGCCCCCGGTTTTTTGGGCGGTCGGGCGCTCAGCAGATCCAGCATGGGCAGGGCGAAGGCCGCCGTCTTGCCGGTGCCGGTCTGGGCACAGCCCAGCAGGTCCTGCCCTTTCAGCACCGGGGGAATGGCCCCCGCCTGGATGGGAGACGGCTTTTCATAGCCCGCCCGGGCCACGGCCCGCAGGATGGGTTTGGATAGATTCAGTTCTTGAAATGTCATTCTGCTCCTTAGGAAAATGGGGAAATGGGTTACTCTGCGATGCGGCGGCACTCGATGTAGTACCGCTTTTCCTCGGCGTGGCCCATGCTGAAGGTCTTGCGGGGCAGCACGCCGCCCAGCACCACCCCGCGGAAGAGGTCGCCCTTTTCCAGCGGGGGCAGCAGCAGGCCCACCGCGCCCTTTTCGGCGACAAAGGCCCGCACCGCGGCCTCGTCGTGGACATAGTCCACCCGGGATTCGGGGTGGTTTTCGAGGAAGTATTCCACAAATTCATCCACCGTCCCCACACCCAGGGGCGCGGTGGGGTTTTCAAAGCTGAGGGCGCACTCGTCCTGTACGCCGATCAGCTGCACTTTCTGGTCAAAGTCGTTCCCAAAGCGGACCCCGGCCATGTTCTCGTCGCTCCAGGTCACCAGATTGAGCAGCACCGTCTCGTAGCTGGTGTTGAACAGCACCCGGTGGATGGGCTCGATCTCGACCGCGTCCGACCGAACGTTGCAGACCTCGGCCAGGCACCAGCGGGCGGGGTGGTTCGCCCGCTGCTCGGCCGTCAGGGTGGGTTTCAGCTCCTCCCAGTAGGCTTTGGCGGTGGCGAGGGAGTGGTTGCCGTCCCCGACCGCCAGGGCCAGGGGGCGCTTGTTGGGCGCGTGGGGATACTTGGCCTGGAAGGTCTCGGCGCTGCCGAGGTCGGCCATGGCCGCCTCGATCCCGGCCACCAGGGCGGGGTCCTCCACCGCCCAGCCGGCCACATGGCCGCCGCCCAGCATCAGCTCGCCCTCGTAGAGGGGGCGCAGCTTTTCCTTCTGCCGGCCGATGGGCTCGATCAGGGTGCAGCCGGGGTCGTCGGCCAGCATCATCACATGGGGGGTCTCGAGTCTGGCTCCGCGGCGGACCGCCATTCGGGGCGGGATCCGCTCTTCCACCGTGTTTTCGCTGGGACGGATGGGCGAAAGGCTGCCCCGGTGGTAGTTGTAGGCCTCCAGGTCCACCCGGCCCACCAGTCCCTGCCGGACCCGGCCGCTCTGCAGGGTGCGCTCGACGTAGATATAGCCGTCCACTGCCCGGGTCAGGACCCGGCGGTCGTAGTCCTCCATCGCCTTGTGGATGGTCTCCACCCGGTCGGGCAGGCCGCCGTCGTTGAGAAAGACCTCGGGCAGGATCAGATGGAGGGCGCTGGGCCCGTCCGCCGTGACGGCGGCCGCCTTTTCCCAATAGGCGCGGTCACTGGTGAACTGGTCACAGGCAATGCAGCCCCACTGCTCCAGCGGGATGGCGGCGTCGGGCAGCAGGATGTGGGCCGGCATAAAACAGGATGTCTTTTCCATCTTCAGTTCCTCACTCTCACACAAAAACCAAAGGGGGGACGGGTCAGTAAAAGCGGCCGCTCTCACTGTCCCGCACCACGACGTGCACCGCCCCCAGCTCTTTCATCCGGGCGGCGGTATCGGCCAGGACGGCGGGGTCCTGGGTCTCGCCGGCGGGCAGGCCGACCACCAGGTTCTTTACCCCAAGCTGGGCGGGCAGGGCGCCCAGCGCCGTGCTCACCCCGGTGCAGCTGTCCAGAGGATACTCATACCAGAGGGTGACGCGGCCCGCAAAGCGCGCGTCCCACCCGGCCATGACGGCCGCAAGCTGGGCGTCCCGGCTGCGGCCCCCCGTCTCGCCAAAGTTCTGGCTGGACGAGGCGATGGGCGGGAACTGGACCGCCGAGAGGCAGACCTGCTCAAACCCGCAGCCGTACAGTTCCTCGATCAGGTCGGCGATGAAAGTACTGGCGGCGTCCGCGTAGGGGTTGAGCCAGGCTTTGCCGCCGGCCGCCGCGTTGGCGGCGTCCAGCCAGAGATAGCCGCCCTCCCCGGCGTACTGGATGGCCATGCTGCGGTCGGTGTAGGAGGCCACCGGATCCTGGAAGGCCGCCACCCCGGCCACCGGCACCAGCCCCTCCTCCTTGAACACAGAGGCGATGAGGGCCGGGTCGACCACGGCGGCCGCCACGCTGCGGGAGGCGGCGGGCACCGCCGAGGCGTAATAGATGTAACCGCTGGCGTCCTTGAGGGGGACGAGGGCGTAGGTCACCCCCTGCGCGGCGAGGCGCTGGGCCTCGGCCCGGACGGCCGCCTCATCGCTGAGGGCCGACAGGCTGACGGCCGCCCAGCCGCCCTCCCGGATGGCGGTGCCGGGCAGCGGCTCCGGCTCGGAGGAGGCCGCCGCCTCGCTGGACGCGGCCGCGGAGGACGCCGCTTCGGAAGAAGCCGCCTCGCTCCCGGCGCTCGAAGCGGGGGCGCTTTCGGCCTCGGAAGAGGCCGCCGGCGAAGAATCGGGCAGGTCCCGGTCCCGCACCACCGTGTACCAGGTGTGGGTGGCCCAGTCCAGCACATAGGGCGCGGCCAGCCAGGCCGCCCCCAGCACCACCACCGCCAGCAGCAGGATGCCCAGGGCCTTTTTGATCTTCATCTCACGGCTGTAAAAGCTGCGGTGATACCGCTTGACCTTCTTGTTCCGCCTTCTTCTCGGCATCTCGACTCACCTTCCGTATTCTGTCACAGGATCACGGTGTGCCCTGTAAAGCCATAGATCGCCAGCGCCAGCACCCCGATGTAGACCAGGGTGATGGGCATCCCGCGGAACGCCGCGGGAATGGCCTGACTGCGCAGCCGGTTCTGCGCCTCGGTCACCAGCAGCACCGCCAGCAGATAGCCGACGCCGCTGCCCAGGCCGAAACCCACCGACTGGATCAGGGTAAAACTCTGGGTGCGGCCCAGCAGCAAGGTGCCCAGCACGCAGCTGTTGAGGGCTGCCAGCGGCAGAATGCGCAGCAGCTGCCGCTGCCAGGGCAGCCGCACCACATGCAGAAACGCCATCTCGACGGCGCTGACCGCCGCGATGCACCCCAGGTAGACCAGCGGCCGGGCCGCCGGCCCAACGCCCAGCGAGGCGGCGGCCCCGCCCACATACCAGGCCACCGGGGCCAGCAAAAGCTGGGTAACGCACTGCAGCAGGCCGAACAGCAGGCTGTTGGTTCGCTCGTCGCCCACCAGCTGCACCAGCCGGGAGACGCCCAGCGCCCGGGTAAAGATGGCGTTTTGGGCAAAGACGGCCAGCAGCGCGTACCCGAAAAAGATGGTCAGCGTTTCGGTCAGGGTGGCCGGCTGCGCGGAAAGAACTGCCAGATTCACGGTTTCCCCCTCGCTTCCTTCTGTTGATTGACGATGACCTGGCTGCGGGCCTCGTTTGTCAAAAAGGCCCGGTAGCGGGCGGCCAGCGCACGCCAGACGGCGCTGATCACCCCCAGCAGGATAAAGCCGCCCGCCGGCATGGAGGCCAGCGGCATCAGGGCGGTGTTGGCCGTCAGCGGGATGCCAAAGACGGCGCCGGTGGCCAGCCATTCCCGGATGCAGCCCACCAGCAGCAGGACCGCCGCGTAGCCCACTGTCACCCGCAGGCCCTTGGAGACGGCTTTGCGCAGGGTCTCCTGCACCCGGCCGTAGCGGTAGATGAGCAGCGGCTCGACCACCAGAATGGGCAGGTAGATGCCCAGGGTCAGCAGCTCCACCCCGAACAGCCGGTCCAGCACGGGGTAGACGGCCATATAGAGGACGGCGGCGGTGCCGCTGTAGAGTAGGCCGCGGGGCAGCAGTTTGGCCCGCAGCTCTTCTTCGCCGGCGTGCTCCTGGAGCGGCACCAGCTTGCTGAGCAGGTAGCTGACCACCCGGGAGGGGGTCAGCAGCAGGGCCACCGCCGCCGCCAGCATCAAAGCGTTGCGGCCGCTTGTGGCCAGCACCACCAGCGGCGCCAGGCCCATGCCCTGCATGATGACCGGGTTATTCAAAAAGATGCGGTCGTGATGGGCGTACCGCCCGGGGTCGCGGAGGATGGTCTCCGCCTTGCGCTGTTTCATCAGGCGGCCTCCTTTCCTCCGGCTTTGCCGGGCAGACTGTAGAGCCGGTCGACCACGCGGTCCAGCCAACCCGACAGGCTGTTCATGATCAGGATGGCAAAGCAGACCCCCGTCTCATACACCCCAAAGTAGCGGAAGCTGACGCTGACGCCACCCAGCAGCGCGCCGTACAGCAGCTGCCCCAGCCTGCGTTTGGGGCAGGTGTAGGGCTCGCTGACCAGAAAGACGGCGCTGTAGAGGGTCGCGCCGCTGACCAGCTCGTACTTGACCAGATTGAGCCGCTGGGCGGCCGTCTCGAACAGGCCGGTGTGGACCAGGTCCGCCTGCCGCGGGAAGAGAAAGACGATCGCCGCGCAGGCCGCCAGAAAGCTGACCGCCGCGATGGGGCGCAGGTCCTTCTGGGTGAACAGGAAGAGGGCGCAGGCCAGCAGGATCAGGACCGCGCCGCTGCCGAGGGGGGCGGCGAACTCGCCCAAAACCAGCGACCAGCTGTTGACGGTGGGCAGGCCGCCGTTGCGCAGGGTGCTGCTCATCCCGTTGACCAGGGTCACCCCGGAGGGGTCCCACAGGGGGATCTGCGCGTAGGGCTGCGGGTAGAGAAAGACCTGCTCCGGCCAGGAGACCGCCACCACCACATAGCCCACCGCCGCCGGGTGGAAGGGGTAGCTTCCGTAGCCGCCGAAAGCCTCCTTGCCCAGCAGCACGCCGGCCAGCACCGCCACCACCAGGACGTACCAGCTGACCGTCGCCGGCATCAGCAGGGCGATGACCAGGGCAAAGCTCTCGTTGGACCAGTCGCCCGAGCGGTAGACCCGCCGGCGGAGCAGCGCCACCAGCCGGTCGCAGAGGTTGCCGGTCAGCAGAGCCGCCAGGCAGAGCAGGATGGGCCGCGGCCCGTACAGGTAGGCCGACATACAGACCAGGGGCAGCGCCATCCAGCAGATGTGCTTATAGTAGCCGCCCGTCTCGGCAAGGGCCGCCGCCTGCTTGTTTCGTATTGATTGTTCCATGGATCATCCTCGTTCAAGGGAGAGATTCAAAGGGCGGCCAGGGCGCGCACCTCGGCGGCGGGGTCGGCCGCCGCAAAGACGGCGCTGCCCGCCACCAGAACGTCGGCCCCCGCCTCGACGCAGAAGGGGGCGGTCTCGGCGTTGACGCCGCCGTCCACCTCCAGCAGGAAGGAAAGGCCCCGGGCCTCCCGCTCCTTTTTCAGCGCCTCCAGCTTATACAGGGCCGAGGCCTGGAACTTCTGCCCCCCAAAGCCGGGCTCGACGCTCATGACCAGCACCAGGTCGAGCTGGTCCAGCCAGGGCAGCAGGGCCTCGGCGGGGGTGCCGGGCTTGATGGTCATGCCGGTCTTGCAGCCCGCCGCCCGGATGGCGGCCAGGACGGCGCCGGGCTCGTCCTCCGATTCCAGGTGGAAGTTGACAAGGTCCGCCCCCGCTTTGGCAAAGGCGTCCACATAGGCCAGCGGGTGGCTGATCATCAGATGCACGTCAAAAAAGGCGCTGGGCATCCCGCGGTGCAGGCTGGCCAGCACCGGCACGCCAAAGCTGATGTTGGGCACAAAGTGGCCGTCCATCACGTCAAAATGGAGCATCGCGGCCCCGGCATCCAGCACGAGGCGGCAGTCCTCCGCCAGACGGCAGAAGTCGGCAGATAAGATAGAAGGGCTGATGATCGCCATGACAGTTTTACTCTCCGTTGTATTGATTGATATTTTTGCATTTCGTTCCGGCCGCAGCGGCGCGGCGGCCACCTTGTAGTGTACACGAAAACGGCGCAAAAATCAAACCCGCCGCCGTCTTTTTCACCGAAATGCCCCAAACGGTCACCGCGCCGCGGCCCCGGAGCCCGGCTGGGTGGTGTCGTCGGACAGCTTGAGCAGGTCGCCGCGGCCCGGCACCTCCACCGGCAGGGTAAAGACAAAGCGGCACCATTCGCCCTGTTTGCTCTCGGCCCGGATCTGCCCGCCGGACAGATTGACCAGCACCTTGCAGATGTGCAGGCCAAGGCCCGCCCCCCGGGCGTGCAGCCCGCGGGACTTGTCCTCTTTGTAAAAGCGGTCAAAGACGAAGGGCAGCGCTTCGGGCGCGATGCCCTGGCCGCTGTTCCAGATGGCGATCTCGGCTTCGGGGCCCAGCTTTTCGACGCTGAAGCGGATGGTCCCTCCCGGCGGTGTAAACTTGATGGCATTATCCAGCAGGTTATACGCCACCTGGTGGATCAGGTCGGGGTCGGCGTAGACCAGCACCCGCTCGTCCATGGTCAGCCCCTCCAGCTCGATCTGCCCGTCGTTGATCCGCTGCTCGGCCGAGAGGGCCACGCCGGTCAGGGTCTCCCAGATGTTGAACATCCGGGCGTTGACCTGGTACTCGCCCGATTCCAGCTTGGAGAGGTCCAGCATATTCTGGACCAGCCGGGCCAGACGGCCCGTCTCCTGGCTGACCAGCTGCAAATAGTGATTTTGCAGCTCGGGCGGGATGGTCCCGTCCAGAATGCCGTCGATGAAGCCCTTGATGGTGGTCATGGGGGTGCGCAGCTCGTGGGCGATGTTGCCCATGAACTGCCCGCGGGAGGAGTCGATCTCCTGCAGATTGGCGGCCATGGTGTTGAAGGTGCGGGCCAGGTCGGCGATCTCGCCGTCCCCGTCCACATCCTCCACCCGGACCGAAAAGTCCCCGCCGCCGAACTTCTGGGCCGCCTCGCTGATGCGGTGGAGCGGCTCGGTCAGGTTGCGCATCAGGAACATGGTCAGCACGCTGGCGCAGATCAGCATCAGGCAGGCCGACAGCAGGAAGTTGGAGCCGAACCGCGCCACAAACGCCTCCAGCATCTGGCCCGAGGCGCAGACAAAGAGGTAGGCCCCCGGCCCGCCGTCCCGGCGCAGGATGGGCCGTGCCGAAACGTAAAACCGCTCGTCAAAGGCGCCGCCCAGCCTGCCCATCTCGTGGTAGACCCCGCTGTCCTCTCCGGCGGCTTCGGTTACCTCCTCCAGCAGCGCGGCGGGCACCGACTCGCCGGTCAGGTGGTCGCTGTTGGAAGCCAGGATCACCCGGCCCGCGCTGTCGGTGAAAAAGAGGTAGACGTTGGCGCTCTGACCGATCAGGTCCACCTTCCCGAGGATGGCCTCCAGCCGGGCGCTGGATTTTTCGTCCTCGGCTTCCAGGCCATCCCACACATAGGTGGCGGTGCGGGCGGCGAGGTCGCCGACATCGTCCAGGGTGGCAAAGCGCTCCTGCGCAAAGTACCGGCTGAACAGCACCAGCTGGGACAGGCCCATGACGGCCACCCCCAGGATCATCAGGGTGGCCACGGTGGAAAAGAAGGCCACCGAGATACTTTTGCGCATTACTGACGCACCTCGAACTTATAGCCCACGCCCCAGACTGTCTTGAGCTCCCACTTGTCGGACGCGCCGGACAGCTTTTCACGCAGCCGCTTGACATGGACGTCGATGGTGCGGGAGTCGCCGTAGTACTCAAAGCCCCACACCTCGTCCAGCAGCTGGTCCCGGGTATAGACCCGGTTGGGGTGGGAGGCCAGGCAGTAGAGCAGTTCCAGCTCCTTGGGCGGGGCTTCCACCACCTTGCCCTTGACCTTGAGCTCGTAGCTGTTCATATCGAGGCGGAGGTTGTCGAACTCGACCACACCCTCGGCCGGCTTTTCGGCCGCGGCGGCTCCGCCGGCGCACCGGCGCAGCACTGCCTTGATGCGGGCCACCACTTCCTTGCTGTCAAAGGGCTTGACGATATAGTCGTCGGCGCCCAGCTCCAGGCCCAGCACCTTGTCGAAGGTCTCGCCCTTGGCGGTCAGCATGATGACGGGGGTGTCCCCCTCCTTGCGGATGCGGCGGCAGACCTCCCAGCCGTCCAGTTTGGGCATCATCACGTCCAGCAGGACCATGTCGGGCTTGACCTGCCCGTACTGATTCAGGGCGTCCTCCCCGTCCGAAGCCAGGGTGACCTGATACCCCTCTTTGGTCAGATAGAGCCGCAGCAGCTCGCAGATATTCTGGTCGTCGTCCACGACGAGGATCTTTTCATTTGCCATGGTGTTCTCCTTACAGCCTTGGGCAAGGGCGGGCAGTCCTGCCCCCTCCCCTGCGCGTTGCACAGTGCGATATGCTCTTATTATACGGGAGAGATATGACAAAATAAAGAACATCCCGTATAAAACAGGCGGCGGCTTTTCAGCCCACGCTGCCCGGCGCGCCGGTCGAGCTGACGCTCATGGGCGGCGCCGCGGAATAAAACATCCGGCCGTCCACCGTGAACTGGGTCAGTCCCACCAGTTCCAGCAGCTGCCGGTCGCTCAGGGTGCAGCGGAGCCCCGTCAGCGCCGGATGCCGGCAGAGATACTTTCCTCCTTCGGCCCGGATCACGCCGCGCCGGACCAGGACAGTCAGGAGCCGGGCCGTCTCTTTGACGTCCAGCCGCAGGCCCTCCGCCTCGCAGGCCCTGCGCAGCTCCGCCCTGCTCATCGGGTGGTCCCGCAGCAGCAGCGCAAGCGCCAGCCCGGCCCCGCTCAGACGCCAGGGCAGCGGCGTAAACAGCAAAACCCCTTTGGGCATCGGTTTCTTTTTGTTCCGCATCCGGCACAGCCTCCTTTCGCCCGGGCGCTTCCGGCAGCCGGGGTATATGAATCCAGTTTTATTATAAACAAGACGGGGTGTTTTGGCAAGCGGAAGGATGGGAAGTGCAACAAACAATGCGGGGGCCGGCTTACGCCGACCCCCGCAGAGGGACCCTATCTTTCGTGACGCAAAAGTTCTTTTGTTTTGGTGCGATCAACAACAGAAGGAACTACTGGTTAGGTATTTCCCCTTTGTCGTCACAGTAAGAGGGTAATGCCAACCGACAGGCCGTCTCTCGAGCCCATCGGCCTTACATCAACCCCGGTTATGGTGCCACCGGGATTGTTATAAGTAGAATTTAGCGCTGGACAGTGGTACGGTCGATCTGAACAGCGATGAAGTTAACCTTCATACCGTCCAGATTGTCGATGCTCTTAGAAACGACGCTCACAGCACCGGTGTACTTATACTCATAAGCAACATTGTAGATGCTATTCTGGCTGGTGGGCTGGAGATCCCGAATGACTTCATCCAGACGCTCGGCAACATCTTCCAGAGCCTGGTCAACATCAATGGTACCATCAACAATGAACAGTGCAACAGCGGTGATATCATCATCGGTCTGAGCATACTCACCATTCACAACCTGGTTCAGAGTGGACTCCATGCCCATGTCATTGCCAAAAGTAATGAACAGCTCCTCGTTGTCTGCTCCAGTCAGCTCAGCCAGCTTAGAAGCAACGCTAGCCAGAGAAGCGGGACGAGAATAAATGCTGACAGGACGAATGAAGTCGGTGCCCCAGTAGTTCCCAGAAATGGTGAGGGCACCAGCGCGACCCACAGCGGTGGTCAGAGCAGCAGTCAGCTCTGCGCTGTCGGCGCAAGTGATATTCTTCTGGCCCTCATCCAGGTTGTTCCAGAAAGTGGTGCTGTAGTTGGAAACAGGGGTATCGGGCTCGTCAGTGGGATTTTCGGGCTTCTCGCTAACAGTAGAGCAGCCAGCGAACATGCTGACAGCCAGGACACCGGACATAGCCAGAGCCATGAGCTTCTTGAGTTTCATAATGAATTTTTCCTCCTTATGGTGTATAAAAGATAGAGACCCAAAACAGGCTGAAAGGAAGGTCCTTTCCTTTCAAAGGCATTATAGCATACCCCCCCCCGGTGTCAAGGCCCGATTTAC
>DXHQ01000053.1 GCA_019113345.1 Candidatus Faecalibacterium intestinigallinarum | reverse complement strand
AGCATGGCTTTTTCGACGTCAGCCGGCTGGATGTTTTCCTCCACCGCATCGTGGAGGGCGTTGGTGAACTTCTGGTCGACCTGGAATTCGACCCGCAGAGTTTCCCCCTGCGCCTCGTTGGCGGCCTTGACAGCTTCCCGGGAATAGTCCCACCGGCTGCCGCAGCTTGCCAGCAGCGTGACGGCGGCAAGCGCCGACAGCAGCAGGGACAACAGTTTCTTTGCGTGCATACGTTGTATTCCTCCTTTTTTCTGGCGCTGTCCGGCTGAGTATACAATTCCGAACGGACATTTTTGGATGATACGCAGTGAAAATCCGGTTGTATATGTGACGAATGTGTGATATAATTTATTTCAAAGAATTGGCGCTTCAACCCGTCCGGAAAGGTATACCTTTCCGGATGCGCTCTCAGAAAGACAAAGCCCCTGCCGTCCACACACGGGACAGCAGGGGCTTTGTTCTTTCTTTTTTAGGTTACGATTTGGCCCCCGCCACCCGCAGGGGTGCGGCGGCGCGGCTGCCGCTCAGCCGGCGCAGCACCAGGTGGTAGGCCGGCAGCAGGAAGAAGCAGGCGGCAAACCAGGCCGCCGGGCTGGCGATGCAGGCCGCCCAGTACCCAAAGACCGGCACCAGGTAGAAGCCGACCACCCCGCGGGCGAACATTTCAAAGACGCCCGCGAACATGGCCAGGCCCGAAAAGCCCAGCCCCTGGATGGAGTAGCGGTAGACGATCAGGACGGCCAGCGGGATGTAGAAGACGCTGTTCCAGAACAGGAAGCTGCGCGCGTCGGCCAGGATGGCCCCGCCGGCGTCCTGGCTGGCATCCAGGAACAGGCCGATCAGCAGACGGTCGGCAAAATGCAGGATGACGAAGGAGGCCACGCTGTAGATGCAGCCGATGCCGATGGCGGTGCGCACCCCCTGCCGGACCCGCGGCAGGCTGTTTGCGCCGAGGTTCTGGCTGGTGTAGGTGGTCATGGCGGTGCCGATGCTCTCGAGGGGGACGGACAGGATCTGCCCGGCCTTGCTGCCGGCGGTCATGGCGGCCACCGCCGCGCTGCCCAGGCTGTTGACGGCGGCCTGCAGCACGATGGAGCCCACCGCCGTGATGCTGCACTGCAGGCCCATCGGCAGGCCCATCACGCACAGGTCGGCGCAGAGGGCGGGGCTGAAGCGCCCTTCCTCCCGGCTCCAGCCCAGCATCCGAAAGTTTTTGGCCATGTAAGCAAGGCTCCACACCCCGGCCACGGCCTGGCTGATGACGGTGGCCAGCGCCGCGCCGAACACCCCGGCGTCAAACGCCAGGATGAAGAAGATATCGAGGAAGATGTTCAGCACGCTGGCCACGATCAGGAAATACAGGGGCCGGCGGCTGTCCCCCAGCGCCCGCATATAGGCGCTGGTGACGTTGTACAGCAGGGTGAAGGGGATGCCGGCGAAGATGGTGCGGATGTAGGCGTCGGCCATGTCGATGATGTCGGCGGGGGTGTTGGTCAGCACCAGGATGGGCCGGGTGAGGGCCACCGTCGCCACCGTCAGCACCGCCGCAAAGAGGATGGACAGCCAGACCGAATTGGCGGTGTAGCGGCGCATCCCCTCGCCGTCCTTGGCCCCGAAACAGCGGGCCAGCGGGATGGCAAAGCCGCAGGCGATGCCGTTGACAAAGCCCAGCACCAGATAGCTCAGGCCGCCCACGCTGCCGACGGCAGCCAGGGCTTCCACCCCGACGAACCGCCCCACAATGATGGTGTCGGCCATGTTGTAAAACTGCTGGAACAGGCTGCCCAGCATCATCGGCACCGAGAACAGCAAAATCAGCCGCAGCGGGCTGCCCTGGGTCATGTCTTTGGTCATAGGTGCATCCTCCTTGGATACAAGCGTACTTTCCCGTGAAAAGCGCCCCGTTCCGGCCGGAACGAGACGCTTTCTTGAACGGTGACATTATAGTGCAGGACGCCCAAAATTGCAAGCGTTTTTTTGGACAATCTGCGCCGCTGTCCGGCCGCAAAAAATATCTATTTTCACAGGGGTTTCGCCTGCCGGCAGGCTTCGGCGACGGCGTCGCGGTAGCGGTCGATCTTGATGGTGCACCCGGCCAGCAGGTCGGGGTCGGCGGCGTAGCCGTCCTCATCCGTTTCGAGCTTGGCCACCTCACCGGCGGTCATCCCCTCCAGATGCCGGGCCAGGGCGTCGGCCTGGTCGGCCCAGCCCTTGCCGATGGCGGACACTGCCTTGAGGGGGTAGTCCTCGTCCCCTTTCTGCCGCTTGGTGCGCAGGTCCTCGGGCAGGGTCACCCCGCCGCCCTCGGCCGCGTCCACCTTGGTCTCCAGCTCATCCACCACCGCGTGGAGGATGCGCCCGTCCTCGTCCAGCACCACGGCGGCCGCGACGGTATGCACCTCGCCCCCGGCGTCCCCGGCTTCGCTCTCCGTCAGGACGGCGAGGCCCGCCTTCCAGCCATCGGCCGGGCTGCCCGCCGCGCCGGCGGACCCGGAGGACCCGGACGCGCCCGACGAGCTCCCGGAGGACGCCGGCTTTCCGCAGCCGGCCAGCAGCAGGGCCGCCGCGGCCAGCGCCGCCAGCCGCCGCATCTGTTTTGTGCAGTGTATCTTCATCTTTTCGCTCCCTTTACAAGGTTTTGGGGGTAGTGTGCCCCCAAAGAGAGCGTTTATGCAGAGTCCCCTGCCGTCTCCCCCGATCCGGCGCTTACAGCAGCGGGCTGACCAGACGCAGCACATCGTCCAGCAGCGCGCCCAGCAGGCTGGTACGGCAGTCGGCCAGGGTGATGCGGTGGCACTGGGGAAAGGTCTTTTCGGCATCGGCGCGGACGGCAGCCACCTGGCTGCCCCCCATCAGCAGGGTGCCGCACTCAAAGTGAAGGTAGAGGCTGCGGTAATCCATGTTGATGCTGCCCACCACCGCCAGGCGGTCGTCGCTGACGTAGCACTTGGCATGGAGGAAGCCGGGAGTGAACTCATACACCTTGACCCCCGCCCGCAGCAGGGGCAGATAGTAGGACCGGCTGAGCCGGAACACCATCTTCTTATCCGGGATGCCGGGCAGCACCAGCCGGACGTCCACCCCCCGTTTGGCCGCCATCTTGAGGGAGTTGAGCAGGTCCTCGCCGATGGCAAGGTAGGGGGTGAAGATATAGACGTAGTCCTTCGCCTCGTCCAAAATGTCGCGGTAGACGCTCTCGGCCAGCCGCTCCTCGTCCAGGGGGCTGTCGGCGTAGGGCTGCACCACCCCGTCCGACGCAGCCTTGACGGTGGGGCGGAAGGGCCGGTAGTCCTCCTCCATGGGGCGGAAGGCGTTCCAGAAATTGAGGAACATGACGGTAAAGTTCCAGACGGCGGCGCCCTCCAGCCGGATGGCGGCGTCCTTCCAGTAACCGAACCGCTCCTCGGCGTTGATATACTCGTCGGCAAAGTTGGTGCCCCCGTTGTAGGCGATATTGCCGTCGATGGACACGATCTTGCGGTGGTCGCGGTGGTTCATGACCAGCGAGACCAGCGGCACCACCGGGTTAAAGGGGATGCAGCGGATGCGGGCCTGCTCCAGCCGGATGACGAACCCCGAGGGGACGGTGGTCAGGCAGCCCATGTCGTCGTAGATGACCCGGACGTCCACCCCGGCGGCGGCCTTTTCCCGCAGGATCTCCTCGACGGCGTTCCACATCCTGCCGGGGCGGATGATGAAGGTCTCGAGGAAGATGAACTTTTTGGCGCTGCGCAGGTCCTCCAGCAGGCGGGGGAACATCTCCTCGCCGCTGGAAAAATACTCCACCGCGGTGTCCTTCCAGGCCGGCCAGGGGCCGTACTGGGCGATATATCCGCTCAGAGCCCGGGCGCGGGGGGGCACCCCGTCCAGCTGATCGGGCTGCTGGGCGACCAGGTCGCGGTGGCGGCGGTCGACGGCGGCCATCCGGCGGCGCATCCGGCGGGAGGGGCGCTTGTTGCCCCAGAACAGGTACATCAGACCTCCAAAGACCGGCGTGACGCCGATCAGGGCCATCCAGGCGATGGTGTAGGCGGGGTTTTCGTCCTTGCGGACCAGAAGCAGGATGACCAGAACGCTCAGCGCCGTCATGACGCCGTTCAGCCAGGCGGCGTACTCGGTCAGCCGGAGATAGAGGGAGGCCATCCACACCAGCTGCACCAGGATCAGCAGCGCGGTGATGGTGATGCGGTTGATGCAGCGGCTGAGAACTTTTACGACCGGCAGCTTAAACATGATGTCTCCTTTCCGGTGTTTTTGTCAGGATTGCTCGTATCCCTGCCAGTATACCGCCCCGCGCCCCATTTTGCAAGCCGGGCAGAAAAAAAGAGACAGGGCCGGGACCTTCGTCTCAGCTCTGTCTCTCTGTTTCAAACTTAAACCGCGGGCGCTCCGGCGTCCTCGTAGCCCACCAGCAGGCCGCCCAGTTCGGCGTAGAAGCTGCACAGCGCGCCGCACTCGACGATCTCGACCGACGAGTCGGGCCAGATGGCCTCGATCATCAGCTTGAGGCGGCGGGCCGCCTTTTCGTTGTCGCAGTGGGCGATCTGCACCCTGCCGTTGGCAAAGCCGCGGGCCTTCATCTCCAGGATCATCCGCTCCAGCACGCCGTGCTCGCCGCGGGTCTTGCAGATGATGTCCAGCTCGCCCTGCGGGCTGGCCTGGCCCAGCACCCGGATGCCCAGCGCGCGGGCCACCACGGCGGCGGTCAGCTTGACCCGGCCGTTGCGGGCAAGGTTGTTCAGCGATTCCAGCGAGAAGAGCAGGTGGGTGTGCTCGGCGTAGGCGGTGACCGCCTCACAGATCTCTTCAAAGGTGGCTTCGGTCGGGACGAGGGAGGCCAGCCGCCAGGCCAGCAGGCACATCTCGGGCCCGGTCGAAAGGCTGTCCAGCACAAAGACCTTGACCCCGGGGTTGGCGTCCTGATATTCTTCCGCAGCCATCCGGGCGGCATTGTTGCAGCCCGACAGGGTGCCGGTGATGGTGACCACAAAGATCTCGTCCGCCCCGGCGTAAGCCGCCAGAAAGTCCCCCACGTTGGGGCAGGAAGTCGAGCTCTTGCCCTTATAGCTGCGCAGGTCGTGGGCCATGGCAAAGGCGTCGGTGCCCGGGTCGTCCACATATTCCTGTTCGTCGGTGATGATCTTCAGCGGCACACAGGCGTACTCCACCCCCGGCAGCTGCCACAGATTCGATGAGGAATCCAGCACAATTTTCCGTTTCATAATACATCTCTCCAATCCGCAGCCGGCAAGCGCCAACCGTTCGATTTAGACCCGTCCTTTGCCGGTACGACTGAACAAGTCCCTATTCTGCTTCCACTATAGCAGTTTTTGAATAACTTGTCAACCATATGCAAAAATCTTAACAAAAGATTTTCACCTCTCTTGACTTTCGTCCCATTTGATGTATACTTAGTCTATGAATACTGAAACAAAACGCCGCATCGCGGCTTCTGCCGTGGGTTTCGCCCTGCCCCGGTATGACGAACTGCCCGGCATGGGGCTGTACCTGGATCAGACCGTCCAGTATGTCAACAGCCATTTCCGCAATTTCCCGGGGATGGAGCTGACAGGGTCGATGGTCAGCAACTATGTCAAAAAAGGGCTCATCTCGCACCCGGTGCGCAAAAAGTACACCCGGGATCAGATCGGCTACCTGATGTACATCGTGGTGGTCAAAAACGTGTTGTCCATGGAGAACATCCAGTTTCTCTTTTCCATCCAGCAGGAGCGCTTTGCCCCTCAGGCGGCCTACAATCTCTTCTGCGCCGAGCTGGAAGCCGCCATCGGCAGGGTGTTCGGACTGCAGGCGCCCGCCCTGCGGCCCGACAGCGCCCTCAGCGACGAGCAGTTCCTGCTGCGGTGCAGCGTCATCCCGGCGGCCAACAAGATCTATCTGGACTGCTGCTTCGACGCCCTGCGTCAGGAACAGGCCCTCTGGCCGGATATCCTGGACGATCTGAATTAACCCAGCGCAGGTCTGCCGCCTGCGCTTTTTTCCTGCTTTCCGGCCCCAAAAGGCGGAATTTCCGCCCTGTCAGCGCCGGTTGACAAATTGCCAAGGATGGTTGCTTGCCAAACCGCTCCCCTTCTGGTATCCTGAACTTGCGGCCGCACCCAAGTTTGAACCCCCAAGCGGAAGGAGCATCCTATGAATTTCAACGAAAAACTCATCAGCCTGCGCAAGTCGATGGGGCTCTCCCAGGAAGAGCTGGGCGCCGAGCTCCATGTCTCCCGGCAGACCATCTCAAAATGGGAATCGGCCCAGTCCTACCCCGATTTCCAGCGGCTGGTCCTGCTCAGCGATTACTTCGGCCTGACCCTCGACGAGCTGGTCCGGGACGTGGACGTCGCCGACGTGCGGAGCCGGAACCTGAACAGCGAAAAGCTGGACTCCCTCTACAACGACGTCGGCACCGCCAAAAAGTTCATCAAGTGGTATCTCATCCTCGCCGGCGGCGCCGGCATCCTCGCCCTTGCCGCCATGCTGTACTTCGCCATCCACGCCGTCTACGTCTGGTAAATCCGGACAGACAAAAACGCCACGCTCCAGGGGGAACCCATTTCTGCGCGCAGTCGCGCGTCAGAAATTCCTTCCCCCTGGTATCCCCCTGGGGACAAAATTTAGCGCAGAACCATGCACTCGACCCAAGGGCCTCGCACACTCTCTGCGCCAAATTTCCCTGTAGGTGTCCCATCCATCCGCACATGTCGGCTGGACGGGACCTTTTGGCATTTTGTGGTTTTGTTTACGCCGCAACCGCTTCAAAATCCAGGCCCCGGCAGAACTGCTCAAAGTCGATGGTAAATTCGATGTGCAGCTTGTAGCCGCGGTAAACGTCTATCCTGCGGATGAGAGAGCTGACGATCATCTTTTTCGCCTCGATGCTGGCGGTGTCGTACAGCTCCGACCACGAGATGATCTCGTCGTATTGAGCGTTCAGGCTGGCCAGCACGGTTTTTCCTTCATCGTAGGCAGTCTGTGCCGCCTCCATGCTCTCCTGCAGTTCCCGGCACTTGGTTTCAGCCTCTGTCACCATTGTGCCCAGCAGATCTTTGGGGAAGGAACTTTCTCCGCGCAGGGCTTTGATGACTTCCGCTTTCAGCATATCCAGTTCATGGGCTGCTTTTGTATAGTCAGCCCGGACGCTCTGGAGCAGGCATTTCCGTTCCTCCATCTTTTCCTGATAGCGGAGATTGACGATATCGCTCTTGGGGATAGCCTTCATCCGCTCAAAGATGCGGCGCACCAGCTTGTCGATGATGCCATCCAGAATGTGGGCGGTATAGCCGGTCTGACCGTTGCAGTCGGTCTGCTTGCGGGTCTTGCCGTAGCAGATGTACCGCACCCGTTTGACCACCCGGTGCGGGTCCTCTTTGCAGGGATATGATTTTCCGTTGGTGGTCAAGGCCAGCCGTGCGCCACAGTGGCCGCAGTATACGTTCCCGGACAAAAGGGACTTGCCCCTTGTGTTCATGGGGACATGGCATTCCTGTACATCGCTGCCAGCACGGGCGGCGCGGATGCGCTGGGCCGCCTCGAACAGCTCCGGTTCAATGATCTGCAGATGGGGCAGCTCCTGAGAGCGGCTCTCGCCGCACCGCAGGACGCCTGTATAGGTCAGATTGCAGACGATGCCGCGGATGGTGGCGTGGTGCCACATCTTCCCTGTTCTGGCTCGGTAGCCCTGCCGGTTCAGATAAGTAGCGATCCGCTGTGCGCCGTAGCCCTCGTGGACGTACTTTTCAAAAATAGTTCGTACCACGGCGGCCTCGCTCTCATTGACCACCAGATCGTAAAGCTCGTGTTTGCGCTTGTTGAAGCGCCCGCTTTTGACCAGATCATAGCCATACGGGGCAAGCCCGCCCTTGAACCCACCCGCCTCGACGAGCTGACCCAGAGCGGTCCTGGTGCGGATGGAAGTCTTTTCGCTCTCCCCGTCAGCCTGCCAGAAGCGGATATAGTTGGTGAGCTTGTCGGTGTGACTGTCAAAACGCTGCTGCCCTTCCTGGGTGCTCCACACCTCGATCCCCTGCTTGACGAACCATTCCACCACAAAGGGCGTCTCATCTGCAATGCGCCCGATGCGGTCAAACATGAACACCAGCAGGATATCGAACTTCTTTTGCCTGGCCAACCCCTTGATGATCTGCAGCTTGTCCCGGTTTTCTGCCCGGACTTTATGGCCAGAGACTCCCTCCTCCTGTTCCTCATGGACAATGGTCCAGCCCATCTTGTCACAGAAGGCACGGCAGGCTTTCCGCTGCATGGGAATGTCGGCCTGGTTTTTGTCATTGTGGTCCACCTGTTTGTCGGTGGAAACGCGATACAATGTGCAAACCCTGTTTTTCATGATCTTTCTCCCTTTCATTGGTTTATACAGTCAAAAGGAAGATGCATCCATACGAACTCTATGCAGTTTTCAAGGTGCACAGTGATGATCACCGTCTTGATTGTATCGCCGTTTTGGGACTGCTGCAAGGATGTCGCCAGAGGCAGAACTGGATGTGTTGTTCACAAAGGATGCCATCAGGATCTGCTTCAGCTGATGGGTGATCGACCTATTTGGTGTCCCGGCAAAGGAAGCCGATACTTCGTAACCATCCACACGAAAAGAAAGAGTCCTTCCAGACATTTTCTCTGCATTCCTCCTCTCAATTCATTCCCAGGCTGATTTTCAGAGCCGCTTCGATCCGGTCTATTTCCTCGCTGCTGGCCTGACCAACAAATCGCTGCATACGTTGTTTGTCGAGAGTGAAAATCTGTTCTAATTGTACGATAGATGGGACTCTCAGCCCGGGGTTTTGGTCAAGCAAAACGTGGGTTGGCAGACTTAGCTTCTTGTCCACTCTGGATGTAAGGGTAGCAATGATAAGTGTGGGTGAATGCTTGTTGCCTGTATCATTCTGCAGAACCACCACTGGCCGTTCTCCACCCTGCTCAGAGCCAACATGGGGTTCCATGTTGGCATAGTAGATGTCACCCCGGCTGTATTTCCAGTTTTTGGGAATCATGCAATGTACCCCCTTTGTATATTTTATGTAAGACACCGCCCGCAGCCTGCGAGCGGCATCTGTCCAAAGGGTGAAAATAAGAATTTAGAACTTCATGGGCAGCACTTTCTTTTTGCTGCTCCCGTTGTAGATGCAGTAGACCTGATAGAGGTACTTCTTGTACCCGGCCATGTTGACGCCCATGGCCCGCCCTTCCCGGTAGATGGTCAACGGGTCGGTCTTGTGCAGGCGGGTGATAAGACGGCGGGAGTCGTACTCGCCATGGTACAGCTCTACAAAGCGGACCACACCCTGGACCGTTTCGGCCCGCAGGGACTCGGGATCGCCACGCCAGGCAGCCACGATCATAGATAGGGCTTCCTTGTAGAGGTCGGCTCCCACCCGCTTGAACTCCTCGAATGCAGTGCCGATGCAGCCAAGGCGATACTTTCCACGGCGCTGGCCGTAGTCCAGCTTCAACCCCACCGATTCCGTGGCCTTCAGGAAGGCCATACATTCCGGATCGCCGCCGTAGATCATGGCGCGCATTTTATCGCCGGGTGTCAGCCTGGCAGATTCGCCGGTCTGCTGGGCAAAGAGCAGGGCTTCTTCGCTCTCGGTCATGCCTGT
>DXHQ01000052.1 GCA_019113345.1 Candidatus Faecalibacterium intestinigallinarum | reverse complement strand
ACCTGTTCCCATTCCGAACACAGAAGTTAAGCTCACTTGTGCCGAAGATAGTTGGCTGGACACGGCCTGTGAAAATAGGTAGATGCCGGCGTCTCTAAACAAACCCTCGAGGATGTTTCCTCGGGGGTTTTTAGCGTGTCTCACGACACGCTCTAGGGGGAACCCATTTCTGCGCGCAGTTGCGCGTCAGAAATTCCTTCCCCCTAGCTCTCTTGCGCTTAGCCGTTTTTTGCGGCGCGACAAACGCTTGCAAAAACCGGAGCGCTGCGCCAGCGTCAGCTCGCTGCTTCGTCCGCAGGACGCGCTTCGCTGCCGCTGCCCCCTGGGGACAAAATTCAGCGCAGAACCATGCACTCGGCCCAAAGGGCCTCGCACACTCTCTGCGCCAAATTTCCCTGGTTGTGTCCCATCCAGCCGCACATGTCGGCTGGATGGGACTTTTTTGTCTGTCCTTGCGGTTTGATGAACGTCCCGAACGTTTGGAACGTTTGGAACGTTCTAAACGGTAGGAACGATTCGGCCTCAAAGCCGGGGAAACGTTCCCATCGTTCCAATCGTTCCTATCGTTCCAAACGTTCCTGCCAGACAAAACGTTCCAAACGTTCCTATCGTTCCTACCGTTCCGGCGCGGGGGTCAGAGGAAGCGGCCGGTGACGCTTTCGGGGCAGGCTTTGATGGCGGCAGGGGGGCCGCAGGCCACCAGCCTCCCGCCCTCGGCGCCGCCGCCGGGGCCCAGGTCCAGGATATAGTCGGCGCTGCGGATGACGTCCAGGTCGTGCTCGATGACCACCACCGTCGCGCCGTGGGCCGTCAGGGCCTCAAAGACGCCCAGCAGGGTCTGCACGTCCAGCGGGTGCAGGCCGATGGTCGGCTCGTCAAAGACGAAGAGGGCGTCGTCCTGGGCGCGGCCCATCTCGCTGGCCAGTTTGAGCCGCTGCGCCTCCCCGCCCGAAAGGCTGGGGGTCTCCTCCCCCAGGGTCAGGTAGCCCAGGCCCAGCTCCTGCAGGACGGCAAGGCGCGGGGCCACCGTTTTCATCTCCCGGCAGAAGGCCAGGGCATCGGAGACGTCCATGGCCATCAGCTCGGGCAGGGAGAGGCTCTGCCCGGCCTTGCTGCGATACCGCACGCCGCAGGCCGCCCGCGCGTAGCGGCTGCCGCGGCATTCGGGACAGGGAATCTCCACGTCGGGCAGGAACTGCACGTCCAGGCTGATGACGCCGGTGCCGTCGCAGACGGGGCAGCGCAGGCTGCCGGTGTTGTAGGAGAAGTCCCCCGCCTTGTACCCCAGCCGCTTGGCGTCGGGGGTGCGGGCGTAGAGCTTGCGCAGCTCGTCGTGGACGTTGGCGTAGGTGGCCACCGTCGAGCGGACGTTGATGCCGATGGGGGAGGCGTCGATCAGTTTGACCTGGGCGATGCCGGGGGCCTCCAGCGCCCGGATATGTCCCGGCAGGGGGCTGCCGGAAGCCGCCGCCTGCAGGGCGGGCACCAGGCTTTCCAGCACCAGGGTGGTCTTGCCCGAGCCCGACACCCCGGTGACCACCGTCAGCCGGCCCTTGGGGATGCGCACCTCGAGCGGCCCGACGGTGTGGATGGGCCCGGTGGAGAGGGCGACGGCCCCCTTCTCGAAGAGCTGCGCTTCCGGCACGGCCTGCCGCCCCACCGACGCCCGCCCGGCCAGGAAGGGTCCGATCTGGCTGTGCGGGTCCTGCATGAGGGCCTCGACCGGGCCTTCGGCGATGACCTGCCCGCCGCCCGCGCCGGCCGCGGGGCCCATCTCGACCAGCCAGTCGGCCTGCTTGAGAATCTGGGTGTCGTGGTCGACCAGCAGCACCGAGTTGCCGTCGGCCACAAGGTCCTGCATGACGCCGGCGAGGCCCACGATGTTGGCAGGGTGCAGCCCGATGGAGGGCTCGTCCAGCACATAGAGCACCCCGGTGGTGCGGTTGCGGACGGCCCGGGCCAGCTGCATCCGCTGCCGCTCCCCGGTCGAGAGGGTGGAAGCCGCCCGGTCGAGGGAGAGGTAAGAAAGGCCCAGGTCGATCAGCCGGCGGGCGGGGGTCCGGAAGGACTCGCAGATGCTCCGGGCCATGGGGCGCATCTCGGCCGGCAGGCTGGCCGGCACCCCCTCCACCCAGTCCAGCAGCTCGGCCAGGGGCATTTGGCAGGCCTGGTCCAGCCCGATGCCCCGCAGCCGGGGCGCGCGGGCCGCCGCCGACAGCCGGGCGCCGCCGCAGTCGGGGCAGGTGTCCTCCTTGAGGAACTTTTCCACCCGCTTCATCCCCTTTTCGTCCTTGACCTTGCGCAGGGCGTTGAGGACGGTGTTGACGGCGCTGTAGTAGGTGAAGTCCAGCTCGCCGGCGCTGAGGGCGTCGGCGTTTTTGGGCCGGTAGAAGATGTGCTTTTTGACCATCGGCCCGTCGTAGACGATGGACTTCTCCTCCTCGGTCAGGTCCCGGAAGGGCACGTCGGTGCGCACCCCCATGGCGCGGCAGACGTCGGTCATCAGGGACCACATCAGGCTGTTCCAGGGGGCGACGGCGCCCTGGTCGATGGTCAGGCTGGGGTCGGGGACGAGGGTGGCCCGGTCGACGGTGCGCACCGTGCCGGTGCCGCCGCAGGTGGGGCAGGCCCCCTGGCTGTTGAAGGCCAGCTCCTCGGCCGAGGGGGCGTAGAAATGCGCCCCGCATACCGGGCAGACCAGCTCCTGCCCGGCTGCCACCGCGATGCTGGGGGCCAGATAGTGCCCGTTTGGGCACCGGTGGCTGGCCAGCCGGGAGTACATCAGCCGCAGGCTGTTGAGCAGCTCGGTGCCGGTGCCGAAGGTGGAGCGTATCCCGCCCGCCCCCGGCCGCTGGTGCAGGGCCAGCGCCGCCGGGACATAGAGCACCTCGTCCACGTCGGCCCGGGCGGCCTGGGTCATCCGCCGCCGGGTGTAGGTGGACAGAGCGTCCAGATACCGCCGCGACCCCTCGGCGTACAGCACCCCCAGCGCCAGGCTGGACTTGCCCGACCCCGACACCCCGGCGATGCCGGTGATGCAGTGCAGGGGGATATCGACGTTCACGTTTTTCAGGTTGTGGACCCGCGCGCCCCGGACCAGAATCTTGTCGGGCGCGGTAGGCTGTTTGGTCATAGGCAGCCGCCTCCTTTTGAGATGATTGTACCACCGCAGCGGGACGGATGCAAACGGCAGTGCAGGAACG
>DXHQ01000051.1 GCA_019113345.1 Candidatus Faecalibacterium intestinigallinarum | reverse complement strand
ATCGACACTGCCAGCCTGCTGCAGGCCGTGGACGTGGCGGTGGAGATGAACCGCAGCGGCGACCTCGGCATCCCCGTGCCGGACTATACCGACGAGAACGTGTCGGATAAGGTGGTGAAGATCATCCAGAGTTATACCGGCGTCGTGAATAAGATGGTGTGGAGAAAGTATTGATCTTATAAAAGATAGAGAGGTATTTATATGGGAAAATATTTCGGCACCGACGGCTTCCGCGGGGAAGCAAATAGTGAATTGACGGCTGACCACGCCTACAAGATCGGGCGCTTCCTCGGGTGGTACTACGGGATGCTGCGCCAGCGCAGCGGCGACAGCGAGCCGCCCCGCGTCGTAATCGGCAAGGACACCCGGCGCTCCAGCTATATGTTCGAGTACGCTCTGGTGGGCGGGCTGGTGGCGTCGGGGGCGGACGCCTACCTGCTGCACGTCACCACCACGCCCAGCGTGGCCTACATCGCGCGGGTGGACGACTTCGACTGCGGTATCATGATCTCGGCCAGCCACAACCCCTACTACGACAACGGCATCAAGCTCATCAACTATTGCGGCGAGAAGATGGACGAAGAAACGCTATTTTTGGTCGAAGATTACCTCGACGGCAAGCTGCACGTCTTTGACCGGGACTGGCCCGAGCTGCCCTTCGCGCGCCGCGAGCGCATCGGCTGCACGGTGGACTACGTCGCTGGCCGCAACCGCTATATGGGCTACCTCATCTCGCTGGGGGTCTACTCCTTCAAGGGGGTGAAGGTGGGCCTTGACTGCGCCAACGGCTCGAGCTGGAACATCGCAAAGTCGGTGTTCGACGCCCTCGGCGCGGACACCTACGTCATCAACAACCGCCCCAACGGCCTGAACATCAACCTGGACGCCGGCTCCACCCACATCGAGGGGCTGCAAAAGTTTGTGGTGGAGAAGGGCCTCGACGTGGGCTTCGCCTACGACGGCGACGCCGACCGCTGCCTCTGCGTGGACGAGAAGGGCAACGTCGTGGACGGCGACGCCATCCTCTACATCTACGGCCGCTATATGCAGGAGCGGGGCAAGCTGATCGGCAACACCATCGTCACCACCGTCATGTCCAATTTCGGCCTGTACAAGGCGCTGGACGAGGCGGGCATCGGCTACGCCAAGACCCCGGTGGGCGACAAGTACGTCTACGAGTACATGGCCAAGCACGGCTGCCGCATCGGCGGGGAGCAGTCGGGCCACATCATCTTCTCGAAGTACGCCACCACCGGCGACGGCATTCTGACCAGCCTCAAGATGATGGAGGTCATGCTGGCCCGCAAGAAAAAGCTGAGCGAGCTGGCCGCGCCCCTGAAAATTTACCCGCAGGTGCTGGAAAATGTGCGCGTGGCCGACAAAAAGGCCGCCATGGGCGACCCTGCCGTGCAGGCTGCGGTGGAGAAAGTGGCCGCCGCCCTGGGCGATGCCGGCCGCATCCTGGTGCGCGAGTCGGGCACCGAGCCGGTGATCCGCGTGATGGTGGAGGCCCCGGACAAGGCGACCTGCCGGCAGTACGTGGACGAAGTCGTGGCAGTACTGCGCGCGCGGGGCCACGGGGTTTGACATTCATTGTAAATTGCTGTAAACTGATAAAGCAACATCGGTCGCGGCGTGGCGGAGGGGGCGGGTTTTCGTCCTGGGCCGGGGCCGCGGCCGGTCTGTTTTTTTGTGGGAAAGGATACAATGAAAGCAGGGCCGCGCGGGTTCAAGGCGCGGTCCCAGGGGCTTGAGAAAGGAGCGTTTTTATGTGTGGCATCGTAGGATTTACCGGCCATAGGCAGGCCGCGCCGATTCTGCTGGAGGGGCTGTCGCGGCTGGAGTACCGCGGCTACGACTCGGCGGGGCTGGCCGTCCGGGACGGCGACAGGCTGGCCGAGGTGGTGAAGGCCACCGGTAAGCTGCGCAACCTGGCCGAAAAGACCGACAACGGCCGCGCGCTGGCCGGCGCCTGCGGCATCGGGCACACCCGCTGGGCCACCCACGGCGCGCCCAGCCAGACCAACGCCCACCCCCATGTCAGCGGCAACTGCCGCCGCTCGGCGTCGGGGCCGGTGGAGTCGGAGGTGGTGGGCGTCCACAACGGCATCGTGGAAAACTATCAGGAATTGAAGGATAAGCTGCTGCGCCACGGCTACACCTTTTACAGCCAGACCGACACCGAGGTGCTGATCAAGCTGGTGGACTACTATTATAAAAAGTACAAGATGGGCCCGGTGGACGCCATCACCAAGACGATGGTGCGGGTGCGGGGCAGCTACGCGCTGGAGGTCATGTTCAAGGACTACCCGGGCGAAATCTTCGCCGCGCGCAAGGATTCGCCCATGATCATCGGCATCGCGGAGGGTGAGACCTACGTCGCCTCCGACGTGCCGGCCATTTTGCCGCACACCCGCAGCGTCTATTACATCGGCAACCTCGAGCTGGCGCGGCTCGCGCCGGGCAGCGTCACTTTCTACGACCTGAACGGCGACGAGGTGCCTAAGGAGCCGGTGGAGATCACCTTCTCGGCCGAGGCGGCGGAAAAGGGCGGCTTCGAGCACTTCATGATGAAGGAGATCCACGAGCAGCCGAAAGCCATCGAGGACACCCTGCACGCGGTGGTCAGGGACGGCGGCATCGACCTGTCGGGGGTGGGCCTCTCGGACGAGGAAATCGCCGGTATATCGCAGCTTTATATCGTGGCCTGCGGCTCGGCGTGGCACGTCGGGATGGCGGCGCAGTACGTCTTCGAGGACCTGGCCGGCCTGCTGGTGCGGGTGGAGCTGGCGTCCGAGTTCCGCTACCGGCGGCTGCCCCTCGACCCCAAGGGTCTGGTGGTGGTCGTCAGCCAGAGCGGCGAGACGGCGGACAGCCTGGCCGCCCTGCGCCAGGCCAAGGCCCGCGGCCTGCGGACGCTTGGCATCGTGAACGTGGTGGGCAGCAGCATCGCGCGGGAGGCGGACAAGGTCTTTTACACCCTGGCCGGGCCAGAAATCGCCGTGGCTACGACAAAAGCCTACTCGGCGCAGCTCGCGGCCTGCTACGCGCTGGCCATCCAGTTCGCCAAAGTGCGCGGCGCGCTGGACGCGCAGCAGTACCGCGACCTCATCGCCGAGCTGCTGGCCCTGCCGGCCAAGGCCGCCCGCGTGCTGGAAGATAAAGAGCGCATCCAGTGGTTCGCGGCCAAGTTCGCCAACGCCCACGACGTGTTCTTTGTGGGCCGCGGCATCGACTACGCCGTCAGCCTCGAGGGCAGCCTGAAAATGAAGGAGATCAGCTACATCCACTCGGAGGCCTACGCCGCCGGCGAGCTCAAGCACGGCACCATCAGCCTGATCGAGGACGGCACCCTGGTGATCGGCGTGCTGACCCAGAGCGAGCTGTTCGAAAAGACCGTCTCCAACATGGTGGAGTGCAAATCCCGCGGGGCCTACCTGATGGGCCTGACCAGCTACGGCAACTATGCGCTGGAGGACACCGCGAACTTCACCGTCTACATCCCCAAGACCGACGAGCACTTCGCGGCCAGCCTGGCGGTCATCCCGCTGCAGCTTTTGGGCTACTACCTGAGCGTGGCGCGCGGCCTGGATGTCGATAAACCGCGGAATTTGGCCAAGAGCGTGACGGTGGAATAAGGGCAATCCTGTATGATCAAAAGCCGCCGCGGGGGATGTCTACCCTGCAGCGGCTTTGCTATACTTAGAGAGAATTTCCATTGGAAATGAATTATAGAGAGGGCCTGATGTGCATGGCCCTCTATTTCCTCCCCTTCTTCAACCCATACTTCTCAATCACATACGCCATATGTGTCTCCAGCTCATACACTGCGTTATCCGGCAGTACGCCGTCCGGAAGCACCTCCGGTATCTTCAATTTGGACAGCCCATGCTGGCGGTGCAGGATGAACTTCTCCGCCGCCAGGTTGATGCTGTGCAGCTCGTAGCCCTCGGTCAGCCAGGCTTCGGCGATCATGTTGCAGTTGGGGCGCGGGTTCCACCAGCTTCGGTCCATTCTGGCCGTTTTGGGCAGGGTTTGATCGTCGATCTCCTCAAGTTGTTGGAAGGTCAAAGTGATGGAACGCTCGGTGCTGGCTGCAAAGAAGCGTTTGAGCTTGTAGTGCTTCCAGCTCTGGGTGATGGGCGTCATTGAATCGCATATTGGTAAATTGCGTTGATATGTACTTATGTGGTATTTACAATTGAAACGTCAATGTCTTCAGGTCTTATGGCAAGTGGCAACTCCGTGCAGCCAAGAATGAGCGCATCTATATTCTCTTTTGCGATATATTTATTTGCCAGCGCGACCATTTTTTCTTTATCGCTTGGAATTACGATGCCATTCTCTAAATTGGGGTATATCAGTTTTCCTAATAGAGTTATTTCTGCATTAGAACACCTAACAAAACCGAAAAGCGATCAAAGCGGCAGCAAGGGAGAAAAAAGCCAAATGGATATCAGCTCTGCGTTCATATCGGACGAGCAGGCGCCTGTATCGATGGAACCAGGCAAAGGTTCGCTCAACAACCCAGCGGTGCTTTCCAAGATGAGAGGAACTGTCCACCCCACGTCTGGCAATGCGGTGCTTTATATGTCTCACGGTGCACGCCTGTCTGCAAAACGGAAAATCGTACCCTTTATCAGCGTGAAGTTTCTGAGGACGACAAGTGGGTCTCCCGTGCAAATTTCGCAGGGAGGGCAGATGATCCAGCATATATTCCAGCATTTTGCAATCATTCACATTGGCGGCAGTGAGGCCGACAACAAGCGGAATGCCATTGCGATCCGTTATGAGATGATGTTTGCTTCCAGGACGACCTCGATCTACGGGGCTGGGTCCTGTGTGTTCGCCCCCCTTTTTGCCTGGATGACAGAGCCGTCAATACAGGCTCTGCTCCAGTCGATCTTTTTCGTATCGTGTAAATTTTGCAAGATGACATGGTGAAGGCTCTCCCAAACACCAGCTTCCTGCCAGTCCCGAAGTCTGCGCCAGCAGGTCATACCACTGCCGCAGCCCAACTCCTGTGGCAGGTCTTCCCACGGTATCCCTGTCTTGAGTACAAAGACAATTCCGGTCAAAGCTGCCCGATCAGGTATACGTGGACGGCCTCCTTTGGGCCTGAGCTTATGTTTTGGCAAAAGTGGTTCAATCTGACTCCACAGTTCGTCGCTTACCAGCTTTCTGGGCATTTGCTTCACCTCCACTGGTATTTTACTGCATATTCCTCTATTTGTCAGGTTTTGTTAGGTGCTCTTA
>DXHQ01000050.1 GCA_019113345.1 Candidatus Faecalibacterium intestinigallinarum | reverse complement strand
GTCAAGGCCGCCAACGAGGCGCAGGGGGAAACTCTGCGGGTCGAATTCCAGGTCGACCAGAAGTTCACCAACGCCCTCCACGATGCGGTGGAGGAAAACATCCAGCCGGCTGACGTCGAAAAAGCCATGCTTGCCGACGCAAGCCTGAAAGAGCTGCTGACGTCCGGCTATCGCCTGAACGTCTACGCCCTGCGCGCCAATGTGGACGCCGAAGAAGCCGCCCGGACCATCGCCGAAGAGCAGATTCTGCCCCGCCTTTCCGGCTGCAAGGATGAGGGCATCATCTCGATGGTCAAGGCGGACAACAATTACTTCTATGAAGCGGTGCTGACCTATAAGGAGAGCAGCTCCGGCGGCGGTGGCAGCAGTGAGCCGGGCCAGCCCGACCCGCAGCTCACTATGTACAAAATCACTGTGGCGGCCTATGATACAAGCCTCGGCACGGTCACCGCACCCAAAGAAGTCAAAGAGGGCGGGAGCTTTACCTTTACGGTGGAACCCGGGGAAAACGCTGACGTGACAAGTGTCAGCGTTTCCGGTGACTACGAAAACTGCGAAGATGCTGAAGAAACTTACACGGTCAGCAATGTACAGAGCGATATCACCATCACTGTAGTTTTTGAGGAAAAAGAAGAGTACCCCGTGCAGTGGTACGAAACAAACGACGGCGAGTATGAAGCCGGCACCCTGATTTTCCGCAACGGTGCAAGTGCTGTGATGGGCAACACCCATACCCTGACGCTGGATGCAACGATAAAAGGATTGCAGGCTGGACAGTACGCGATGAACCCGACGGCTGCCGAAAATTTCTCCTTCCAGAATGTCGTGCATCTGATTGTGGAAAAGGGCAGCGGCGTGACGGAGATTCCGGGATATACTGAGGAAGAAGTGGAGAGTATTAACCTGGCTGCCCCTCCTAAGAAGGGCTTTTTAGCTTCTCAGAAGTTGAAAGATGTGAGCCTGTCTGGTGTGGAAAAGATGGGGATGGTGGCTTTCTATATGACCGCTGTTGAAAAGGTTGCACTTACAAATGCAGAAGATATAGACATTGCACAAGGCGCTTTTATGTACTGTACTTGGCTTTTTGATGTTACGATTGACGCAAAGAATGATCTGAAAATTGGAAATAATGCATTTGACGGAGCTTTAGGGGTAGGCGCAAGTTATGGTCGGGACTGTACAACAAAACTGACTGGCGGTTCTATTTGGATTGGTGAAAAAGCTTTCGGAGGTATAAGAGATGAGATTAGAATAAATGGCAACGTCGAAAGTGTTGGCAATAGAGCCTTCGCAAACAACATAGGCAGCCTAGAAGTGGAACTTAATAGTGATGTTACCATCCACTACGCAGGCGGCGCAGAGAAATTTGCGGAAGTTTGTGATGGTGGTCTGGCAGGAGTCGGCCTGACGGAAGAGAACTTTGCTGCATAAAACAAAAAGATACAGCTGACACCCGCCTCTCCGGGACAAAACCGGAGGGGCGGGCTTTTCAATTTGCATTTTTTGCCCGCGGAGGGTATACTTAGTACATCACGCCGGAAAGGAGGGCCCGCCATGCCTGACAGGGAAGAGCAGCAGCTGGAACAGATCGAGGGCACCATCGAGGACATTATCTTTGAGAATACCGACAGCGGCTATGTGGTGTTCGAGCTGTCGGGGCAGGGCAAGCTGACGGTGGTCTGCGGCACTCTGGGCGAGCTGCACGTCGGGCAGAGCGTGGTCTGCCGCGGGCGGTACGAAAACCACGCCACCTATGGCAGGCAGTTCCACGCCGCCGAGTGCCTGACCGATATGCCCAAGGACCTTGACGCGGTCTACGCCTTTCTGGCCAGCCGGTCCCTGCCCTATGTGGGGCCGGCCACGGCGCAGAAGATCATCGACAGGTTCGGCGCGGCGGCGCTGGACGTCATCGCCAACGAGCCCGCCCGCCTGACCGAGATCAAGGGCATCTCGGCCGACAAGGCCGACCGCATCCAGCAGGAGTTCAAGCGGATGTTCGGGATGCGGGAGCTGATCGCCTATCTGGCTCAGTTCGAGATCGGGCCGCGGCGGGCGATGGAGGTGTTCCGCGCCTTTGGGCCGGGGGCGGCGCAGGCCATTGCGGCCAACCCCTACCTGCTCTGCGGCGAGCCGCTGCACCTGGACTTCCGCCACGCCGACAGCATCGCCGCCTACTACCAGATGGAGGGGGACAGCCCGCAGCGGCTGCAGGCCGCCCTGCTGCGCACCCTGCGCCACAATGCCGGCAACGGCCACACCTGCCTGCCGCGGGAGCGGCTGGTGGCCACCGCGTCGGCCTTCATCCATCAGCCGGCCGAAAAACTGACCGCCGCCCTCGACCACTGCCTGGAGACGGAGCAGCTGGACGAGCGGGTGTTCAGCGGCGGGGCGTACATCTACCTGCCCGAGCTGCTGGCCGCCGAGGAGGCGGTCGCCAAACGGCTGGCCGCCCTGGCGCAGCGGGAAACGCAGACCGCCCGTCACCTTGACCGAGACATCCAGGTATTGGAGGCGGCGCAGGGCTTTGCCTACGCGCCCGAGCAGCGGGAAGCCATCCGCCGGGCCGTCACCGAAAACTGCCTGGTGCTGACCGGCGGGCCCGGCACCGGCAAGACCACCACCGTCAAGGCGGTGCTCAACGTGCTGGAAAGCCAGGCCGAGCGGGTGGCCCTCTGCGCCCCCACCGGGCGGGCCGCCAAGCGGCTGAGCGAGCTGACCGGCCGCAAGGCCTCCACCATCCACCGCCTGCTGGAGGTGGACTACACCGGCGGGGTGGTCAGCTTCATCCACAACGAGCGCAACCTGCTCAAGTGCGATGTGGTGATTCTGGACGAGATGAGCATGGTGGACGTCCAGCTGTTCCAGAGCCTGCTGGCCGCCCTGCGGCCCAACTGCCGGGTGATCATGGTGGGGGACGCCGACCAGCTGCCCAGCGTCGGGCCCGGCAACATTCTGGGCGAGGTGATCCGCTCGGGGGTGGTGCCCACCGTCTGCCTCAAGCATATCTTCCGGCAGGCCAAGCGCAGTCTCATTGTGGAAAACGCCCACAACATCGTCAGCGGACGGCCGCTGCAGAAGGGCGGCCGGGAGGACGATTTCTTCTTTCTGGAGGCGGACGGCGAGGTCTGCCAGAAGCTGGTCTGCGACCTGGTCACCACCCGGCTGCCCCGCAGCTATGGCTTTGACCCCATCCGGGACATTCAGGTCCTCTGTCCGACCAAGATCGGGCCCTGCGGCACCCAGGCCCTCAACACCCTGCTGCAGGAGCTGCTCAACCCGCCCGCCAGGGGCAAGCCCCAGCTGCAGAGCGCGTCGCGGGTCTTCCGCGCCGGGGACAAGGTGATGCAGGTGAAAAACAACTACGAGATCATCTGGCGCCGGGACGGCGGCGAGCAGGGGGTAGGGGCCTACAACGGCGACATCGGGATCGTCGAGTCGGTCGACCCGCGCACCCGCTCGATGACGGTGCGGATGGACGACCGGGTCCTCGTCTACCCGGCCGAGAACCTGGGCGAGCTGGAGCCCGCCTACGCCATCACCGTCCACAAGAGCCAGGGCAGCGAGTTTGCCGCCGTGGTGCTGCCGGCGGCGGGGGTGCCGCCGCGGCTGTGCTACCGCAACCTCTTTTACACCGGGGTGACCCGGGCCCGCAAGCTCTGCGTGGTGGCCGGCCGGCGGGACACGGTGGCCGCCATGACCGCCAACGTCCGGCAGAACCTGCGCTACAGCGGCCTGGCGGAGCTGCTGAAAAGCCGCGCGCAGCCGCCGCAGCCCGAAATTTGAACGCTCAAAAATGGGTTCCCCCCAGAGCAAAAGCACTATACTTTTGCCCCGGCCTGTGGTATACTGAAAACTGGATTTTTACGTCCCCGCAGGGGACTTTGGATAGAGACTGGAGACAGAAAGGAACACAGCGTTATGGCACAGAACGATATCGGCATAGACCTTGGCACCACCACCATCATCATCGCCCAGGAGGGCAAGGGGGTTGTGCTCAACCAGCCCAGCGTGGTGGCTGTCGACACCCGCAAGAAGGAAGTGCTGGAGGTGGGCGACAAGGCCCTGGCCATGGTGGGCCGCACCCCCAACTACATCTCGGCCACCTTCCCCCTCAAGGACGGCGTCATCAGCGACCACACCATGACCCGGGAGCTGATCTGCCGGTTTGTCAACCAGGTGTACAGCTCCCACATGGTCAAGCCGCGGGTGGCGGTCTGCGTGCCGGCGGCCATCACCGGCATCGAGAGCGACGCCGTCGTGGAGGCGGTGGTCGCGGCCGGCGCGCGGCAGGTCTACCTGATCGACGAGCCCATCGCGGCGGCCCTCGGCTCGGGCCTTGACATCACCGTGCCCGACGGGCGGATGATCATCGACATCGGCGGCGGCACCACCGACATCGCGGTGCTGTCCCTCGGCGGCAAGGTCAAGGCCACCAGCGTCCGGGTGGCGGGCAACCACTACGACGACGAGATCCTCAAGTTCGTGCGGGCCAAGTTCAGCATCGCCATCGGCCAGCGGACCGCCGAGGAGCTGAAAAAGCGGGTGGCCTGCTGCCCGCAGAAGGCCGATTTCCACGAGACGATGGAGATCAAGGGCCGCAGCCTGTTGACCGGGCTGCCGGTGCGGGTCAACGTCTCGACCGACGACCTATACGAGCCGGTCATGATGCTGAGCGAGCAGATCGGCACCGCGGCCCATCAGGTGCTGGAAAAGACACCCCCCGAGCTGGCCGGCGACATCTACAAGAACGGCGTCATGCTGACCGGCGGCGGCGCGCAGCTGCACGGCCTGCCCGAGTACCTCAGCCAGGAGCTGAAGGTGGACGTCTACGTCTCGCCCGACCCGGTCAACTGCGTGGCGCTGGGCACGGCCATGAGCCTTTCGATCGGCGACAAGCTGGAGGTGGGCTTCACCGACGCGACGCCCCGCATTGGCCGGCGGTGAAAAGCCGTTGCAATCCCCCCAGAAACCGGGTATAATAAAGATCAAAGGAAAAACGCCGAACGTCCCCACCGGGACGGCGACAGGAGGATGTACCTATGGATTCCAATACCGTCATCATGATCGTGATCGCTGTGGCCGCCCTGGCGGTGGCCCTCTTCGCTTTGAATAAGAGCCGGTCTTCTTCCGGCGCGTCCGAGTCGCGCCCGGCCGAAGCTCCGGCCATGCCGGCGCCCCCCGCCGCCCCGAAGGCGGCCCCCGCCGCACCCCGCGCCCCGCAGGTCGAGGCCGGAATCCCGCCCGAGGTGGTGGCCGTCATCGCCGCGGCCGTCTATGCCATGGGCGGCGGCAAGTACACCCTCAAGGCCGTCCGCCGTGCCGACCGCTCGGCCTGGGCCCGCGCCGGCGCGCTGGACGTCACCGAGCCGTTCTGA
>DXHQ01000049.1 GCA_019113345.1 Candidatus Faecalibacterium intestinigallinarum | reverse complement strand
AGGGCGGCGGCTGCGGCCGTCACCTCGGCGGGGACCTGTCCGGCGGCCACCGCCGCCTCGTCGGTGGAAGAGATCAGCGCCCCCTCCTCGGTCAGGACGTAGACGGCGGCCCCCAGCCGCCGGGCCTGGTACTGATAGTGCTCGTAGAGGGTCTGCTCCTCAATGGCAAAGATATGGACGTAGGGGTAGCCGCTCTTGAGGGCCGAGTAGACCCGCCGGCTGCCCAGCACCACCATGTCCCGCCGCGCCTCGCCGTAGGTCTCGGTCGAGAGGAAGTTTTTCTGCAGCGGGTAAAAGAAAAAGCGGCCCAGCTTGTCCGAGGCGTCCACCTGCATCGCCTCAAACTGTTTCACCAGCAGGGTGGTGACCTGGTTGGGGTCACGGAAGTCGAACACCTCCCGCCGGGCGGGCAGGTAGATGGCGGCGATCTTTTCCTGATGGACCAGCCGGGAATAGCTCTCGAAGAGGGCGCCGTTGGTGTAGGTGACGGCGTACTGCTTGGCCAGCGGGTCGGCGCTGTAGTCCCGGTCGAGGATCTCGATCAGCCGCTCGTCGGTCGAAAAGGCGTCCGACACGCTGTACACCCCGTCGGCAAAGCGGTCGAGGGTGACCCGGATGTCCTCGGCGGCGTAGCGCAGCGCCTCGATGTCGGCCTGCCGCTGCGCCAGAAAGGACCGGACGAAGAGCAGCGAGATGACCACCACCATCGGCACAAAGCAGCCCAGCAGGGTGAACAGCATCCGCCGGCGCAGGCTGGAGCGCCCGGCCTTCACTTTGCGCCTCCCTGCACCGTGCGGTACTCCATCGGGCTGACGCCGTAAAAGCGCTTAAAGACCCGGATAAAGTTGGACGTGTCGGCGTAGCCGCACTGGGCCGCGATGCGGTAGACCTTGCCCTCCGGCTTTGCCAGCAGCTGGGCGGCCAGCCGCATCCGCTTTTCGGTCAGATAGTCGCTGAAGTTGCAGCCCAGCTCGTTTTTGAACACGCGGGAGATATAGGCCGGCGTCTTGTGGACGTAGGCGGCCACGCTCTCGAGGGAGAGGGCGTTAGAGCAGTATTCGGCGTCGACGTATTCCCGCACCCGCATGGCCACGCTCTTGACGGTGTGGCTGTGGCTGCGGCGGCGGGCCAGCGCCTGCTGGCACCCGAACAGGCAGGCCAGCACAAAGTCCCGCTTGGCGGCCAGGGTCTCGCTCTGGTAGATATCGGTATAGTGGGCCCCGAGGGTCCGCAGCACCTCCTCCATCTGGATGCCGTACCGCAGCCCCCACAGGGAGACGTGGAACAGCAATGACAGGCAGAGCTGGTCGACGGTGCGGTATTCGGGCAGCTGCTCGGCCAACGGCAGCAGCACCCGGTCGATCTCGGCCCGCAGGGCCTCGTAGTCCTGGGCCAGCAGGGCCTTTTCCACCTGCTCGGTGTCAAAGTAGGGCATCCCGGCGGGGCGCTCCCGCTGCATCTGGCAGAAGAAATAGACCGCCTCCTGCCCGGCAAAGGCGCTCTGCTTGGCGCTGCAGTTGGCCTGCTCGTAGGCCTGGGGCAGCATCCCCGGCTCAGTGCACAGGTCGCTGACCCCGGCCGAAAGGGTCACCCGCAGCCCGTCCCGCACCGCCTGCTGGATGGCCTCGATGTCGGCGCGGACGTCGGCGGGGGCGATCTCCTCCCCGCTGCTGTAGAGGACCACCATGTCCTCCCCGCCCAGCAGGAAGGGCAGCCGGTGCAGCCCGCCGCCCGGCAGGGCCGCCACCACCTCCCACACCCTGCGCCAGAGGGCCACCTGGTCGGGGTGCTCGTCCCCGCCGTGCCCGTCCAGGACAAAGGCGGCGATCTGCAGGTTGTCCAGGTCGATGCCCGCCTCGGTCAGCATGGGCAGAAAGCGGTCGGTGTCCTCGGGGGCGGCGGTGCCGCCCAGCATGGCGGTCAGCCAGACGTGGAAATGACGCAGCACGCTCTCGGTGATCTGGGCCCGGCGCAGCCGCTCATGGTCCATGGTGGACTTCAGCCGGCGGAAGGTCTCCTCAAAGTCGTCGATATCGGTGGGCTTGAGCAGGTATTCGGCCACATGGTTGCGGATGGACATATTCAGGTACTTGAAGTCGCTGTAGCCGCTGAGGATGACGATCTTGACCTGGGGGTAATCCCGGCTGAGCCGCTGCATCAGCTCCACCCCGTCCATCCCCGGCATCCGTATATCGGACAGGACCACGTCCGGCCTGCACCCCTCCATCCTGTCCAGCACCTCCTGCCCGCTGGCGCACAGGGCCACCACCTCATAGCCCCACTCCCGCCAAGGCAGGCTGTGCGCCATGCCGTTGCGTATATTTTCCTCGTCGTCCGCAATGATCAACCGGTACATAGACGCCCTCCCGTTTTCTCTTATTGTAACACATCCCAAAAAAGCGCGGCAAGGGCCCGCCGCGCAAAAAACACCTCTTCTTTACTTCTATTATACGGACGGCGGCGCCGGTTGTACATCGGCAGTTTTTGTCCTGCGGTGGCAGATCTTAAATAAACATCTCCTGTTCCCGCGTCTTTTCCTCCGCCGTCAGGTCAGCCATGGCGGTGCGGGCGGCGGCCGCCCGCCACTGGGCGGGGGTCTGGCCCGTCTCCTTCTTAAAGACGCGGCAGAGGTAGTTCGCGCCCGAAAAGCCGCACAGGCTTGCCACCACGTCCAGACTGTACTCCCGGTGGAGCAGCAGCTTCATGGCGGCCTCGATCCGCACGCCGGTCAGATAGCGCCCCGGCGGCACCCCCACCGCCGCCGTAAAGACCCGGATCAGGTGGCTTTTGGAGACGCCCAGCCGCTCGCTCAGCTCTTCGACCCCGTACAGGCCGGCGTAGTTCTGGCGGATGTCCTCGATGGCGGCCGCCGCCAGGGGCGGCAGGGGCGGGGCGGCGCTGTCGGCGTTGGCCAGCTCGCACAGCAGCGCAAAGACCAGCTGGCTGCGGGCCCGGCTGCCCCCCGCCTCGTCGCCGGCCAGGCGGCCCATCAGCTCGGCCGCGCCGGGGCAGGTCTCGCCCCGGGCGGAAAAGGGCTGCTCGGGCAGGCCGGCCAGCAGCTGCGCGGGGGCGGCGCCGGTCAGCTGCAGGCAGAGCAGATGGCACTCCCCCGCGGGGGTCAGGACCAGGGGCGCGCGGCTCAAAAGCAGGCCGCCGGCCTCTACCGGTTTGGGCGGCAGGGCGGGCAGGGAGCCCGGCGCATCCCCCAAAGCCGCGGCGCAGCTGCCGCTTGAAAGCAGGCAGACCCACAGCCCCTCGCCGGCCAGGGTGAGGGGGTCGGCGGTCTGCTCGTCCCGGACGGCGGCCAGGGCGGCGGTGGATTCCCAGTTGTACAGCAATATCCGACACCTCTAATCAATAAAATGCTATTTCATATCACAAAAATATCTGCTATTATAGTACCAGCAAGTGAGAGGCCCGTCAAGGGCCGTCAAAAACCGTCCATCCACCATCAGTAAAGAGATATTTTAGGGAGGCACTCTCATGGCTTCGATTAGCTGCCAGCACATCTACAAGATCTACCCGGGCGCCACTGCCCCGTCCGTTACCGACTTCAACCTTGAGATCAAGGACAAGGAGTTCATCATCTTCGTCGGCCCCTCCGGCTGCGGCAAGTCCACCACCCTGCGCATGATCGCCGGCCTGGAGGAGATCTCCAAGGGCGAGATGTACATCGGCGGCCGTCTGATCAACGACGTTCCCCCGAAGGACCGCGACATCGCCATGGTCTTCCAGAGCTACGCTCTGTACCCCCACATGACCGTTTACAAGAACATCGCCTTCGGCCTCGAGCTGCGCAAGACCCCGAAGGACGAGATCGACAAGCGCGTCCATGAGGCCGCCAAGATCCTGGAGATCGAGCACCTGCTGGACCGCAAGCCCAAGGCTCTGTCGGGCGGCCAGCGCCAGCGTGTCGCTCTGGGCCGCGCCATGGTCCGTAACCCGGCCGTCTTCCTGCTGGACGAGCCTCTGTCCAACCTGGACGCCAAGCTGCGTACCAGCATGCGCACCGAGATCATCAAGCTGCACAAGAAGCTGGCCACCACCTTCATCTACGTTACCCATGACCAGACCGAGGCCATGACCATGGGCGACCGCATCGTCGTCATGAAGGACGGCATCATCCAGCAGGTCGATACCCCGCAGAACCTGTACGATTACCCCTGCAACATGTTCGTCGCCGGCTTCATCGGCAGCCCCCAGATGAACTTCCTGGACGGCAGCCTGACCAAGAAGGGCGACCAGTACGCAGTTGACCTGGGCGGCGACCTGATCCCCCTGCCCAAGGAGAAGACCGCCGACGGCAAGCTGGACGCTTATGTCGGCAAGAAGGTCAAGATGGGCATCCGTCCCGAGGACATCGACGACGAGCCTGAGTTCATGGCAAAGCACCCCGACTGCCAGCTGAACGCTGAGGTTGAGGTTTCCGAAATGATGGGCGCCGAGATCTACCTGTATCTGGACTACAAGGGCAACAAGATGACCGCCCGCGTCTCGCCCACCTCCAAGGCCCGTCACGGCGATACCGTCCGCGTCGCATTCGACCAGCACAAGGT
>DXHQ01000048.1 GCA_019113345.1 Candidatus Faecalibacterium intestinigallinarum | reverse complement strand
CGCATTGTCTCTACTACCAGCTGCTTAAATTCTGGTGTGTACCGTTTGTTCGGTTTTCCTTTTGGCATAATAAATCACCCCACTTGTTATCCAGTATACCATACTGTCTAACAAATGGGGTGCAGTTCATTCCGGAAAGCCGGGCGGTTTTTCTATCCCTGTTTCTCAGGTTTTGCTGTAAATGGCGCACATGCTGACCCCGTAGATGCAGACGCCGATGCTCTTATAAGAATCCGACACGTTCTTCCACGAACTGGGGGAGGGGAAGAACCCGTAACTGGTGAAGCAGGACGACCAGCTCTTGCCGGTCTGGCTTTCCAGCTCGGATTCCACCAGGTCGCTGTCCTCGCCCCGGGCGATGCGCAGGGCGGCGCGGGCGAGGTCGACATCCCAGACCAGCGGGGCCAGGCCCTGTTCTGCGCGGGCCTGGTTCACCTGCGCAAAATAGTCGCCGCCCTTCCCGAAGGCGTAGGTCGGCCCGGCATCGCCGCCGGCCATGACGCTGTCCTGCACCACATCGTCGTAGAAGCGGCTGTATTTGTCTGGCACTTCTTCATAGGTCTTGCAGAAGCGCAGGTAGCGGATGGGGCCGCCCGCGGCGATGTTGTCCTCCACCTGGGGGTCGAAGACATAGTCCACCCCGTGGATGTTGATCATGCACCAGGCGTGGCCGGTGTAGCCGCCGCTGGCCATGTGGGTCATGCCGTTCTGCAGCCGTGCGTCAAAGCCGATCATCCGGGCCAAGACCGCAAAGGCCGCCGAGTAGTTGTCGCAGACGCCGACCCGGTCCACCAGAATCCCGTAGGCGTCGTCCGCAATCCGGCCCCCTCCGCTCAGACCGGTGGTCGCGGAGCCGTAGGAGCAGTTTTGGATCAGCCAGTCATAGCACCCGCGCAGCTTCTCGCAGGGGGTAGCGCCGCCGACCTGGGCCAGCACCTCGTCCGCCACAGCCAGCAGCGGCTCGGGCCAGCTGCGGTCGGGGGTGAGGGCTGCGTTGTTCAGCCGGGCTTCGGCCCCGGTGAGGGCCAGCTGGTTCTGGTAGGACTGCTGGGCGTTTTCTTCCAGCACAAAGGGCTGGCCGGTGCGCAGCGAGTAGGCGGTGCGCCCTTCGGCTGCGCCGTAGCGCAGGTAGTGCAGGTACAGCTCATCCTGCAGGATGCCCGGGCCGTAGGCCCGCAGCAGGTCGGGGTAGTCGCTGCCATAGCGGGCGGAGTCGAATTCGCCCACGGGGGTGGCGGCCGCCGCTCCCACGGCCAGCAGCGAACAGCCTGCCAGCAGCAGCGCCAGACAGAGCAGCAGATGGGAAACGTGCCGTTTCATGTTGATTCCTCCTCACAGACGGCCTTGCAGACAGCCGTTGTTTACCAGTCGATCTCCAGCACCATTCTGTCCGGCGCTTCGGGCAGGGAGAGGGTGCAGAGGGGGCCTGCGGTCTCAAGCCGGCCGGTCAGGTCGAGGCCGCCGGCGGCCACACGGCGGGGCGGCTGAGCGGCCAGCCAGCCCACCGGCCCGGTTTCGTGCAGGACGGCGATGGTCGTGTTTTTGGTCTCCTGGACGGTTTCGAGGGCGAGGAAGCCGGCGTATTTGTCGGTCCGGCCGAGGAAGGTGCAGCGCCTGCCTTCAGGCAGCAGGAGATAGAGGCCGTACCCGCCGGCCGGGAGGGAACCGGTCCACCGGCCGCCGCCCTCGAGGCGGCGAGCCGTCCGGGCGAAGAAGTCCCAGACCCAGCAGCTTCCGGCCGGGTTCAGCTCGGGGACGTCGCCGGCCGTGAAGGAGAAGGACTGCGCCGTCCCGGTGAGGTTGTAGGCCGCGATGACCCCGGCCGTGCCGGCGCCGCCGCTGCCCGCGTTGTGCAGCTTGAGGACGCCGCCCTGCCGCGGGTCGGCAAAGAGGCAGTCGTCGGTGGGCTTGGCCGACCGGGAGAGCATCAGCAGGCGGCCGTCCAGCCAGGCCAGCGGCTTGAGGATGGCCGGGTCGGTCCTGCCGGGCGGGTCGCTGACATAGACCGGCCCGCCGCTGACAGCCCGCAGCAGCGCGTGCTTGGGCGCGTCGGGATGGACGGTCCAGAACATATCCCAGTCGCAGTGGTACAGTTCATTGTGATAGAGGGCGTTGTAGGCGTTCTGGAGCAGGTGCTCGGTGAAGGAGCCCTCCCGCATGGGGAAGAAGTCGTCGCTGTTGCGCGACACGCCCGACACCGGCCGGGCCAGGATGGTCTCCATGGCCATTCCCATGCAGTTGATGACGTCGCCGTCCATGGCGGCGCTGCCCTCTTCCAGGGCGCGGCCCAGCCCGGCGGCCGCCTCGGCCAGGGGAATGGTGTTTTCAAAATGGCAGGCGGTCGAGCTCTGCCCGTCTACCTTGACAAAGCGGATGCCCTGCCGGCGCAGCAGGTCGTACCAGTCCCGGTAAAAACCGGCTCCGTGCACGGGGCTGGGCAGAATTTTGCCGGAAGCCGACCGGCAGAGGTAGGCTTTTTCCGCCTCGGCCGGGGCGCTGCCGGGCTGGAGGCCGCCCCAGAAGCCGGCCAGGGTGTGCCAGACGCCCACCCAGCGGACGCCGAACTCCTCCCGCAGGTCCCGCACCATGCCGCCGAACCCCTGCGGGAATTTGGCCGGGTCGGGCGTCATGGAAAGCAGGACGTTTTCCTCGGCCTTGAACCATCCGTCGTCGATCATCATCCAGCGGACGGGCACTTCTTTGGCGCGCAGCTCTTCGGCCTTCTGACGGATGCCCGCCTCGCTGACCTCCCGGTAGAAGGCGTCCCAGCTGCACCAGCCCAGATACCGCAGCATCTCGGGAATGCGGCGCTCGGCGCGCAGGCGGAGGTTTTTCTCGCCGGCCAGCCAGCGGAAGGCCTTGCGGACCGCTTCGGCCAGGGTGGCGCCTTCGGCGTAGAGGTAGAGGGGCTCGTCCAGTTCCCGCGCGCCGGAAGTGCCGGACTGCATCGCGAGGGCGAGGGCGCCGGCCGTGCCGGGGCCGAGGATGGCCTTGAACGCCCGGCCCACCATCGGCACAAAACAGCCGCATCGGTCGGGGTAGCGCATCAGCAGCACCTGGGTGCGGTCGGGGATGTCCTCAAAGCGGCTGACAAAGGCGGGGCGGGTCCACCATTCATTCAAAAGGTACAGAGCGGTCATCGATTCGGGGCGGGGGAAGGGCAGCCAGACCTTGACCGGCGTCTCCAGACGGAGGTTCCAGCTCTCGGTGTTGTAGTTGTTCTGGAGCCAGACCCGGACGGAGCCGATGCGGCAGCCGTCCTCCGCGCGCTCGGCGACGCCGATCTGGATCTGCTCGCTGCTGTAGCCGCCGCCCAGGGGAAACGCTGCGCTGTACTGCCGGCCCTTCTGGCAGTACACCTCGCAGCGGATGAGGGATTCGTTCGACATGGGGTTCCTCCTTTGGTGGATGAGGGATGTTCGTATCTGCTCTGATTGTACCATACCCGTCCCTGCCGCACAAGAGCGCGCGCGGCGCAAATTTCCTCTTGCATTTTTCTGAATTCGTGCTATACTATTACAGCAATCGTTCCCAAGGCCGCTCGACGGGGTAGCCGAAATTGAAGGTTGTGATGGGCGCATACATTGAATATGGCCCCTATTCGTCAGAACCAGAAATGAGGTGAAAAGCTATGAAACAGGGTATCCATCCCAACTACGTTGACTGCACCATCACCTGCGCGTGCGGCAACGTCATCCAGACCCGCTCCACCAAGCCCGAGATCCACGTGGAAATCTGCTCCAAGTGCCACCCGTTCTACACCGGCAAGCAGAAGCTGGTCGATACCGGCGGCCGTGTGGACCGCTTCAATCGCCGCTTTGGCCGCAAGTAATTGCAAACCATGCGCATCAACGCCGCTCTCCGCTTCGGAGGGCGGCTTTTTGTGTTTTGAGGCGGCGTTTTTGCGCGGGAAAACGAAAGGTTTCTGAAGTTTTACCCTTCTGCCTCATTTTGAACACATTTGCGCCCTACACTGGGGTATCATGGCCCTATGGAAAGGAGTGTCAGCCTTTTGATCGAAGTATCCCATCTGACCCGGCGCTACGGCGCCCGCACGGCGGTCGAGGACCTGTCCTTCACCGTCGGGGACGGGCAGATCTACGGCCTGCTCGGGCCGAACGGCGCGGGCAAGAGCACTGTCATGAACATCCTCGCCGGCTACCTTGCGCCCACCGACGGGACGGTGACAGTCTGCGGCCACCCGCTGCCCGAGGAGGCCGGGGCGGCCCGGGCCTGCGTCGGCTACCTGCCCGAGACCCCGCCCCTCTACCCGGAGATGACGGTGGAGGAGTATCTCCGCTTTGCCGCCGCCCTGAAAGGGGTCAGGCGGGCCGAGCGTCCGGCGCAGGCACTGGCGGCGGCCCGCCGCGCCGGCGTGGCGGAGGTGATGCCCCGGCTGATCCGCGGCCTCTCCAAGGGATACCGCCAGCGGGTGGGCATCGCGCAGGCCCTGCTGGGCAGCCCGCAGCTCATCATCCTGGACGAACCCACCGCCGGACTTGACCCCGCGCAGGTGATCGAGGTCCGGCGGCTGGTGCGGGAGCTGGGCGGGAGCCACACCGTCCTCCTGTCCAGCCACATCCTCAGCGAGGTGGAGGCTGTCTGCAGCCACCTGCTGATCCTGTCCTGCGGGAAGCTGGCGGCCTGCGGCCCGCTCTCCGAGCTGACGGCGGGCGGCCGCAGCCTGGAAGAGCTGTATCTGGAACGGACCGGCGGCGCCGGGGCGGGAAAGGAGGCGGCGGAATGACGGCGATCTTTGTGCGGGAACTGCGCAGCGCCTTTTCCGGGATGCTGGGCTGGCTGCTGGCCGCCTTTCTGACGGCGGCGTCGGGCCTGTACTTCACGGCCAACAACCTCGGCCTGGGGCTGTCCGATTTCGGCTACTATACCCTCTACCAGACCTCCTTTGTCCTGTTGGTCTATCTGCCGGTGCTGGCCATGCGCAGCCTGGCGGGGGAGCGGCAGGCCCGGACCGACCAGCTGCTGCTGACCAGTCCGGTGTCGGTCTGGGGGATCGTGCTGGGCAAGTACCTTGCCATGTGCGCGGCCTTCGCCCTGCCCTGCCTGGCCGACGCGGGGATGATTCTGGCTCTGCGCGCCCTCGGCTGCACCGGCGCCGCCCTGGCGTCCAATTTTGCCAGCCTGCTGGGCTATTATCTGCTGGGCTGCGCGGCCATCGCCCTCTGCGAGTGGGTCTCGGGCCTGACCGAGAGTCCGGCCGCCGCCGCGCTGCTGAGCTTTGCGGCGCTGCTGCTGGCCTTTTTGATGCCCAGCCTGCGCAGCCTGTTCAGCGCGGGCAGCGCGGCAGCGCTGGCGGTCTTTGCCCTGCTGGCGGCGGGGGCCGCCGTCGGGGCCGGGCTGCGCAGCCGCAGCCTGACGCTGGGCTGCTTTCTGTTTGCGGCGCTGGCGGCGGGGCTGTCGGCCCTCTTTCTGTTCCACCCCGTCTGGCTGGTCGAAGCACTGGGCGGGGTGCTGGAGGCGCTGTGCCTCTTTGCTCCCTTTGAGCGGTTCGTCAATGGCAGCTTCTCCCTCTCGGCGGTGGTCTACTACCTCAGCGCGGCGGGGCTGTTCCTCTTTTTTACGGCGCAGCACATCGAAAAGCGCCGCTGGGTCTGACGGGAGGCGGGCATGAAAAAGAACAACCGCCCCGGCGCGGGGCGCATCTTCCGCAGCGGGCTTTATTCCACCGCCATCCTGGCCGCGGCCGTGGTGCTGGCCGTCCTGGTCAATCTGGCGGTGCGGGCCATCCCTGCCCGCTATACCGAATTCGATCTGTCGGAGGGCGGGCTCTACACCCTAGGCGAGACCTCCCGGCAGCTGGCCGGGGAGCTCGGCCAGGATGTGACCATCTACTACCTCTGCGAGACGGGCAGCGAGGACGCCATCATCACCGGCCTGCTGGACCAGTACGCGGCTGCCGGCGGGCGGATCCGGTGGGAGCAGGTCGACCCCGCCCTCCACCCCACCTTTGCGGCGAAATACGGGGCCGAGACGGCTTCGGCCGGCAGCCTGATCGTCGACGCGGGGGAGCGCAGCGCCGTTCTCGACGCGGCGGACTTTTACGTCTATGCCTATACCGACGCTTCCAGCTACAGCATCCGCTTTGACGGCGAGGGGCAGATCACCGAGGCCCTCTACCGGCTGACCAGCGGGGAGCCCAGCCGGGCTTACGCCACCTCCAACCACGGCGAAAAGGCCCTCTCGGCCACCCTGACCGACGCCCTCGAGGCGCAGAACATCGAGGTGGAAAGCCTCAGCCTTCTCTCGGGCCCCGTCCCGGAGGACTGCGCGCTGCTGATTATCAACTGCCCGGCCAGCGATTTTGCGGGGGCGGAGGGCCCGGTGGACGAGACCGCCCTGCTGCAGGACTATCTCGACGCCGGGGGCCGGGTGCTGCTTTTGACCGACGCCTATTACAGCACCCCCAACCTGGACGCCGTGATGGCCGGCTTTGGCCTGACCCGGGTGGAAGGGCTGGTGGTGGAAGGGGACGCGGACCGCTGCCTCTACGGCTACAGTTATTATCTGCTGCCCGCCCTTGCCGCCGGTGCGCAGGAGGTGGTGGAGAGCCTGGACCCCGCCGCGCCGGTCCTTTTGCAGATGGCGCAGGGCCTTGCGGCCGCCCCGGCGGACGGCGTGACCGCTGTGCCGTTGCTGACCACCTCGGACGCGGCCCACAGCAAAACGGCGGGGTACGAGATGACCACCGTCGACCGGGAGGAGGGGGACCTCGACGGGCCCTTTGACCTGGCCGTCTGGGCCGAGGCGGACCGGACGGGGGCCGCCGTCGTCTGGGTGGGCTGCTCCAACATGGACGACGACCTGCTCTACCAGAGCATCCCCGGCAACTGCGACTTTCTGGTGGGCTGCGCGGCGGCCCTGACCGGCCAGTCCGGCGGGCTGCTGATCGAATCAAAGGCCCTCGAGGCCGACCAGCTGGTCCTGCCGGCCCGGACGGCGGCCGCGGTGGGGCTGACCTTTCTGGCCGTCATCCCGGTGGGGCTGCTGGCCGCGGGGGCGGTGGTGACCATCCGCCGCCGCAGAAGATAAGGGGGGTGGACGCCATGCGCGCAGAGCGCCGCACCCTGCTGGTCCTGCTGGGTCTCATCGCACTGGCCGGAGCCGCGCTGGCCCTGCTGACCGCCGCGAACCGCCGGGCGGCGGAGGCCGAACGGGAGGCCGAAGAGGGGAGCATCCCCCTCACCGCCTTTGGGGAGGCGGAGCTGGAAGCCATCGAGTACACCTGGCAGGGACAGACGGTCCGCCTTGCCTACGACGGGGAGAACTGGACCCTCGCGGACGACCCGGACTATCATCTGGACCAGACTCCATGCGACACCATGGCCGCCGCACTGGTCGGCCTGCGGGCCAAACGCCGGCTGGAAGCGCAGCCCGGGGAGGACTACGGCTTTGCCGCGCCCCTGGTCACCGTCGCGGTGACGGCGGCGGGCCGGACCGAGACCTTTGTCTTTGGGGACTCAAACCCCGTCACCGGGGACATCTACCTTCAGAAAGCGGGGGAGGACGCGGTCTACACCGCCGACGCCGCCCGGGCGGGCTGCTTTGAAGTGAGCAGGGAAGAGCTCTTCGAGCCCTTCAACCCGGCGGGCATCACGGCCAGCCGGCTGGAAACCATCCGCTACACCCTTGCGGACGGGGAGGAGGTCTGCCTGCAGGCGGTCTCGGTGCCGGACGAAAGCGGCGCGGACAGCGCCTACACCACCGTCTGGCGGCTGACGGACCAGCCCGACGCCCCGCTCGACGAGGAAAAGGTCGAGGCCATCCTCTCGGCCCTCGGCGGCTATGTGACCGGGCAGATCACCCCGGCCGCCGGGGCGGACCCCGCTGCCTGCGGCTTTGACGCGCCCCTTGCCGCCGTCACCGCCTGGGACGGGGCGGGCGAGTACGTCCTGACCTATGGGGAGGGGACCGACGGCTATTACCTGATGGTGGAAGGGGACGGCTCGGTCTACACAGTGGACGGCGCGGCGGCAAACGCCTTTCTGCCCGCCGAAGAACTGAAAATCTGAACGCAGACAAAACCGGACGCGCTTTGCGCGCCGGTTTTTCTGCTTTATTTTTCTTTCTGAATTGACATTTCCCGCGGGATTGTTTAAGATAGTCCTTGTATACCGGCCGCATCCCTGCCGCCGGCCAAGGCAACATGATAAGGGGAGGACTCATTTGAAAGATGGACAATTCGGTAATTGTGTCCCTGCGGGACATCGTGGTGGATTTTGACGGCCAGCGCATCCTCAACGGCCTGAACCTCGATATCCACGACAAGGAATTTGTGACCCTGCTGGGCTCGTCCGGCTGCGGCAAGACCACCACCCTCCGGCTGATCGCCGGTTTTCTTGAGCCGACGTCCGGCACCGTCAGCCTGCACGGCAAGGATATCACCGGGGTGCCGCCCTATAAGCGGCCGGTCAACACCGTTTTTCAGAAGTACGCGCTTTTCCCGCACCTGAACGTCTTTGAGAACGTGGCCTTCGGCCTGCGACTCAAGCATCTCGACGAGGACACCATCCGCACCAAGGTGCGGGATATGCTGGAAGTGGTGGGCCTGAAGGGCTTTGAGCGGCGCAGCATCTCCCAGATGTCGGGCGGACAGCAGCAGCGGGTGGCCATCGCCCGCAGCCTTGTCAACGAGCCGGAGATCCTTCTGCTGGACGAGCCGCTGGGCGCGCTGGACCTCAAGCTGCGCAAGGAGATGCAGCTGGAGCTCAAGCGGCTGCAGCGCGAGATGAACATCACCTTCGTCTACGTCACCCACGACCAGGAGGAAGCGCTGACCATGTCGGACACCGTCGTCGTCATGAACGGCGGCGTCATCCAGCAGGTGGGCACCCCCGAGGAAATCTACAACGAGCCGAAAAATGCCTTTGTGGCCGACTTCATCGGCGACTCCAACATCATCGACGGCGTCATGCACCGGGACTTCCTGGTCTCCTTTGCGGGGGTGCAGTTCCCCTGCGTCGACCGGGGCTTCAAGCCCGAGCAGAGCGTCCAGGTGGTGGTCCGCCCCGAGGACATCGAGGTGGTCTCGCCGATGGAGGGCCAGCTGACCGGCGAGGTGAACGAGGTGATCTTCAAGGGGGTCCACTTCGAGATGCACGTCGACTGCGACGGGCGGGAATGGCTGATCCACTCCACCCGCGCCTGCACCCCCGGCGAGCGGATCGGGATGCGGATCGGCCCCAACGAGATCCACATCATGGCGCGGAGCGAGGGGTGATGCCGGATGAAAGTGTATGATAAGCGGCTGGCCTCCCCGTATCTGGTCTGGATGGCCCTCTTCACCGTGATCCCGCTGCTGATCGTCTGCTACTACGCCCTGACCGACGCCGAGGGGCGCTTCACCCTGGAAAACCTCGTCTCGGTCAGCGGGTACGGCTCGGTCTTTGCCCGCAGCCTGCTCTTGGCCCTCATCGCCACCGTCATCTGCCTGGTTATCGCCTTCCCGGTGGGGTACTTCCTCTCCCGGCTGCGGGTGAACAAGCAGCGGATCATGCAGATGCTGGTCATGCTGCCCATGTGGATGAACTTTCTGCTGCGCACCTACGCCTGGATGGGCCTTTTGAGCATCAACGGCCCCATCAACACCCTGCTGGGGGTGTTCGGCCTCGGGCCCTTCAATATGCTGAACACCGCCGGCGCGGTGGTGCTGGGCATGGTCTACAACTATGTGCCCTATATGATCCTGCCCCTCTACACCAGCATGGTCAAGATCGACCAGAGCATCATCGAGGCGGCGCAGGACCTCGGCGCGGGCACCGCCAAGACCCTGTTCCGGGTCCTGATCCCGATGAGCGTGCCCGGCATCTGCACCGGCATCACCATGGTGTTCGTCCCGGCGGTGTCCACCTTTGTCATCAGCCGGATGCTGGGCGGCGGCGCCAACCTTTTGATCGGCGACCTGATCGAGATGCAGTTTTTGGGCAACAGCTACAACCTGAACGTCGGCTCGGCCATGAGCTTGGTGCTGATGATCATCGTCCTGCTCTGCATGAGCTTCACTTCCAGCTTTGACGAAGACGAAATGGAGGGGGTGTCCTGATGAAAACAAAGCATCTCCGCCTGATGCAGCGGACCTATATCATCCTGTTTTTCGGGTTCATGTATCTGCCCATCGCCTATATGATCCTGTTCAGCTTCAACGAGAGCAAGGGCTACGCCCTGTTCACCGGCTTCACCCTCAAGTGGTATGAGAGTCTTCTGCACAACTCCTCCATCCTGCGGGCGCTGGCCGTCTCGATCGAGGTGGCGCTGGTCTCGGCGGTGGCGGCCACCGTGCTGGGCACCGCGGCGTCCCTCGGCATCGCCGGGATGAAGCGGACCAGCCGGCTCCTCATCACCAACGTGACCTATATCCCGGTGGTCAACCCCGAGATTATCACCGGCATCTCGCTGATGCTGCTCTTTGTGGCCTATCAGCGGTTTGCGGCCGGGGTCTCCTGGCTGCCCGATACCATCATGGGCCTGCCCACCTTGCTGATCGCCCATGTGGCCTTCAACGTGCCGTACGTCATCTTCAACGTCAGCCCCAAGCTCCGGCAGCTGGACGTCCACCTCTACGAGGCGGCGCTCGACCTCGGCTGCGACCCCCGGCAGGCCTTCTTCAAGGTCATCCTGCCCGAGATCAGCCCGGCCATCCTCTCGTCCTTCCTGATCTGCCTGACCTATTCCATTGACGACTTCATGATCTCCTACTTCAACTGCGGCACCGTCGAGACCCTGCCCATCGCCATCTACTCAATGACCCGCCGCAAGGTCAGCCCCGAGATCTACGCCCTGTCCACCATCATGTTCGCAGCCATCCTGGCCGTGATCCTGATCTCCAACGCGGCCGAAGGCCGCCGCTACCGCCGGGACCTGACCGCCCAGCAGCGGGCGCAGCGGGGAGAGGAGGGAGCGAGATGAAGCGTTTGCTTGCGACCCTTTCCGCTCTGGCGGCGCTGACTTTCTGCGCCCTGCCGGCCCCGGCGGCCGAACCCATTGCGGTAGTGGACGGCATCACCGTCTCGGCAGACTATGACTGGACCCGCTTTGCCGGCCAGAATGTGACCCTGAACGTCTACAACTGGGGCGAGTATATCTCCAACGGGTCGGATGACAGCGTGGATGTGGTGGCCGCCTTTGAGGAGCTGACCGGCATCCATGTGAACTACACCACCTTCGACTCCAACGAGTCGATGTACGCCAAGCTCAAGTCGGGCGCGGCCAGCTACGACGTCATCATCCCCTCCGACTATATGGTGGCCAAGATGATCGACGAGGAGATGCTGCTGCCCCTCAACTACGAGAATATCCCGAACTTCGCCCTTATCGACGAGGAATACCGCAATCCCGACTACGACCCCGCCAACGCTTACACCGTGCCCTATATGCTCTGCACCACCGGCATCATCTACAACACCACCATGGTGTCCGAGGCCCCCACCGCCTGGGCCGACCTGTGGGACGAGCAGTACGCCGGCAGCATCCTGATGTTCAACAACAGCCGGGACGCCTACGCCATCGCGGCCTTCAAGGAGGGCAGGAGCGTCAATCCGCCCACCACCGACGAGGTGGACGAGGTGATGGAGCAGCTCAAGGCCCAGAAGCCTCTGGTCCAGGCCTACGTCATGGACGAGATCTTTGACAAGATGATCGGCGGCGAGGCGGCGGTGGGCGTCTACTATTCGGGCGACGCCATCACCATGATCGACGACAACCCCGACCTGGCCTGGGTCTTCCCCGAAGAGGGGAGCGTGCTGTCGGTGGACTGCATGTGCATCCCGGCGGCAAGCCAGAACCAGGAGGCCGCCGAGATGTTCATCAACTTCATGTGCGAGGTGGACGTGGGGGTGGCCAACGCCGAGTACATCGGCTACACCACCCCGAGCACGGCCGTCTGGGAAAAGCTGGACGAGGAGCTGAAGTACAGCGAGATCGCCTATCCTTCGGCCGAGATCGCCGCCAAAGAGCAGGTCTTTACCGCCCTGAGCGAGGAAGTGAACAGCGAGCTGGACGTCAAGTGGAGCGAGATGAAGAGCTACGACGAGGGCGGCAGCGGCTACCTGTTCCTGCTTTTGCTGCTGGCCATGGTCCTGCTGGCCTGCTTCAACATCTGGCGCAAGATGCGCAGAAAAATGCGCAATATGTATTGACCCGGAAACGCGAAAAGGAGAACACGATGGAAGATCACAGCACCTATACCGAACAGATCACCCTGGACGAAGGGGACGTCGATTACCGCGGCCTGATGCGGCCCTCGGCCCTGCTGCGCTGCGCCGAGCACATGGCCACCGCCCACGCCTGGGGCCTTGGGATGGACAAGGCGTTTTACAGCGCCCGGCAGATGGTCTATCTGGTGGGCCGGCAGGCCTTCCAGTTCTACCGCGCCCCCGCCATGCGGGAGACGGTCACCCTGACCACCTACCCCGAAAAGACCCGCCGCGGGGCCAACAAGCGTGTCCTGGTGGTGCGCAGCCTGGACGGGGAAGAGCTGGCCCGGGTGGACACCCGCTGGACGCTGGTGGACACCTGCGCCGGCAAGATCATCCGGCACATCCCGCCGGAGATCGACCAGTACTGGAGCGACACGGTGGACTGGGAGCTGTCTTTGCAGGTGCCGAAAGCGGCCGAGCTGGTCAGCGCCGGTTCCCGGCGGGCGGCCTACTCCATCTGCGACACCAACCGGCACATCAACAACGCCTCCTATCTGGATGTGGCCTGCGACGCGCTGCCCCTCGAGGTGATCGACCAGGGCCCCGTCCACTTTGCCGCCATCAAGTACCACCGGCAGGTGCCCCTCGGGGAGGAGATGGAGCTGTTCTACGGCCAGGCCGCCGGCGAGGACGGCGCGCCCGGCTGGTATGTGACCGGCCGCCGGGAGGGCAAGGCCGCCTTCGAGCTGTTCTGCCGGTTCTGAGCGGCCGGCAGGGGGAGGCAACAAAAAGTTCACAAAAGAAATTACAAAAAAGTGACAAAAAGGTATTGCAATTTGGAGACAAAAGAGTTACAATATAGTTACAGCAGGGAACCAACCCGGCGACTGTGAAATCTTTTTCTTCTTGCTTTTGGGATATCGGGCGCCGCCTGCCCCTCCTCCGGCTGTTCTCCTTCTCAGCTGTTAGGCCGGCGCCACACAGGCGATATCCCGCTTCGTGTGCAAAAAAGTCCGTCTTTCGAGGCGGGCTTTTTTGTTTTCAACAAAGAGGGACCCATTCTGGCGCGCAGCCGCGCGTCAGAAATTTATTTGGTTGCGGTGCCCTGTTTTTGCCGCGCGGGCTAAAGCCGCTTGCAAAAAGCAGACCGCGGCCCCTGCTCCGCTTCGGCTGTTTCGTCCGCAGGACGCGCCTCAGCTACGCAGTCCCCTAGTATCCCCTTTCCGACAAAATTTGCCGCGGAACCGCGCACTCGGCCTGCGGCCTCGCACACTCCCCGCGGCAAATTTCCCTGGAGGTGTCCCGCCGGACGTACATGCCGTCCGGCGGGACGAATCAAAATGGACGGGGGAATAGGCAGGGGAGGTAAGTTGCACAGGTTTCATGCGTTGACTATGCAAAGTGACTGTTTTTTGCGAGCGGATTTTGGAAAAGTTTGTCGCCCGAAGGTTTTGTATTCTGGCGCCAAATGTGGTATTATTATAGCCAAGTATTTTGTATCTGCGTCCGGCTCTGCGCAGCGCACAGCGCCGCGGCGTCTCACAAGGTTGGCATGAGAAAAGGAGATTGTCATGGCATATTTTTATGAAGAACCCTCCCGTACCTTCGGCGAATATCTGCTGGTCCCCGGCTACTCCTCCGCGGAGAACGTGCCCGCTGCAGTCAGCCTCAAGACCCCCCTGGTCAAGTACCGCAAAGGGGAGGAGAAGTGCCCCCTTGAGATGAACATCCCGATGGTCAGCGCCATCATGCAGTCGGTCTCGGGCGAGAACCTGGCCATTGCGCTGGCCCGTCAGGGCGGCGTCTCCTTCATCTACGGCTCCCAGAGCATCGAGGACGAGGCTGCCATGGTCCGCCGGGTCAAGACCTATAAGGCCGGCTATGTGGTGTCCGACTCCAACCTCGGCCCCGACGCCACCCTCCACGACGTGCTGGAGCTCAAGGCCCGCACCGGCCACTCCACCATCGCCATCACCGACGACGGCACCGCCTCCGGCAAGCTGCTGGGCATCGTCGCCTCCCGCGATTACCGCGTCAACCATACCGCCGACGACGCGCCGGTCACTACCTTCATGACCCCGATGAGCAAGCTGGTCACCGCGCCCGAGAACACCTCCCTGCACGACTGCAACAACATCATCTGGGACAACAAGATCAACACCCTGCCCCTGGTGGACGAGGAAGGCCATCTGAAATATTTCGTCTTCCGCAAGGACTACAACTCCCACAAGGAGAACGCCAACGAGCTGCTGGACGCCCGCAAGAGCTATGTGGTGGGCGCCGGCATCAACACCCGCGACTACGCCGAGCGGGTGCCCGCCCTGGTGGACGCCGGGGTGGACGTGCTCTGCATCGATTCGTCCGAGGGCTTCTCGGAGTGGCAGAGCCGGACCCTGGGCTGGATCCGCGAGCACTACGGCGACAAGGTCAAGGTGGGCGCGGGCAACGTGGTCGACCGCGAGGGCTTCCTCTTCCTGGCCAAGGCCGGGGCCGACTTTGTCAAGATCGGCATCGGCGGCGGCTCCATCTGCATCACCCGCGAGACCAAGGGTATCGGCCGCGGTCAGGCGACCGCCGTCATCGAGGTGGCCAAGGCCCGCGACGAGTACTTCAAGGAGACCGGCATCTATATCCCCATCTGCTCGGACGGCGGCATCGTCCACGACTACCACATCACCCTGGCTCTGGCCATGGGCGCCGATTTCGTGATGCTGGGCCGGTATTTTGCCCGCTTTGACGAGAGCCCCACCAACCGCGTCCGGGTCAACGGCCAGTACATGAAGGAGTACTGGGGCGAGGGCTCCAACCGCGCCCGCAACTGGCAGCGGTATGACCTGGGCGGCGCGACCAAGCTCTCCTTCGAGGAAGGCGTGGACAGCTACGTGCCCTACGCCGGCCCCCTGGCCGAGGGCGTCCAGACCACCCTCTACAAGGTCAAGAGCACCATGTGCAACTGCGGCGCCCTGACCATCCCCGAGCTGCAGCAGAAGGCCAAACTGACCGTCGTTTCCTCCACCTCCATCGTCGAGGGCGGCAGCCACGACGTCCTGCTCAAGAACTCCACCCCCAGCATGATGAACGGCTGAAGCATATAAAACCAGAGGCCCCGGTTTGCGCCGGGGCTTTTTCTGCCCGACAGCTGTCAAGACATCTGCCTGGATTTGACCCAAATTTTGCAAAAAAACTTGCGCCGCGCCCCAAATGATGCTATCATAGCGTTGATACGCAAGGGCCGCCGGCCCGCGGCTGTTTGAAAGAGAGAAGAGGGGAAAGCTCTATGGAACATAAAATCGAAGTGATCCCGTATATTCCCGACGAGGACTATGATAACCCTGCCATGGTGGTGGACTTTTACGAGTTCACCATGGCCAACTGCCTGTTTCTGCACGGCTACAAGGACACCAAACTGGTCTTTGATATGTTCTTCCGCAAGAACCCGGACGAACAGGGCTACTCCATCAGCGCCGGCCAGCGCAAACTGACCCGCTTTTTGCTCAACTACCACTTCAACGCCCAGGACATCTGGTGGCTGCGCACCAAGGGGATGAGCGAGGAATTCTGCGACTACCTGCGCACCTACCAGTGGAAAGGGGATATGTACGCCCTGCCCGAGGGGACGGTCTGCTATCCCAACGTCCAGATGGTGCGGATCGAGTGCGACATGGTGGGCGCGATCCTGATCGAGACCTACCTGCTGCAGACCATCAACTTCCACAGCCTGATCGCCACCAAGGCCACCCGGATCGTGGGGCTGAACACCCACACCCCCCGCAGCGTGATGGAGTTCGGCACCCGGCGCGCCCAGGGCGAGAGCGCCGGCAACGACGGCGCCTACGCGGCGGTGCTGGGCGGCTGCATCGGCACCGCCAACTGTCTGGCCGAGATGAAGTACGGCGCCGAGGTCAAGGCGGTGGGCACGGTGGCCCACAGCTTCATCGAGTTTTTCCCCACCGAGTTTGAGGCCTTCAAGGCCTTTGCCGACACCTACCCCGACTCGGTCAGCCTGTTGCTGGACACCTACAACATCATGGAGAGCGGCCTGCCCAACCTGATCAAGCTGGACGACTACCTGATCGAGAAGTACCCCGACGACCCGAACAAGCGGGTTAAGTCGGCCCGCATCGACTCGGGCGACCTGGCACGCGGCTCCAAGCGGCTGCGCAAGGCCCTGGACGCGGCAGGCAAGCCCTATATCAAGCTGGTGGCCTCCAACGCCCTGGACGAGAAGAAGATCGCCAACATGGAGCTGTACGAGCACGCCCACTTTGATTCCTACGGCGTGGGCGAAAACCTCATCACCTCGGCCTCCGACCCGGTCTTTGGCGGCGTCTACAAGCTGGTGGCGGTCAAGCAGCCGGACGGCAGCTATCAGCCCAAGATGAAGATCTCGGACAGCGTCAGCAAGGCCATCATCCCCGGCAAAAAGATGCCCTGGCGTCTCTACGACGTCAACGGGCAGGCCCAGTGCGACCTGATCGCCATGGACGGCGAGGTGATCGAGGCCGGCAAGCCCATCACCATGGTCAACCTGGACCCCGACGCCGTCGAGCGGGTGATCACCTTCACCCCGACCGCGGTCAAGCCCCTGCTGGTGCCCTATATCCTGGACGGACAGCTGGTCATCGACCTGCCCTCCATCAGCGAGCGGCGGGACTACGTCGTCCGCCAGCTGACCACCGAAGTCTGGGAGAGCGAGCTGCGGATGGAGTGCCCCCACAAGCACTACGTCAACATGACCCCCGCCGTGGCCGAGTGCCGCGAGAAGATGTACGCCGAATACCACGGCGGCCGGATGTGACCGGTTGACAAAAACCCGGCATTCCTGTATTATAGTATCTGTTCCTGTCTGCCGCGCTGTGCGCGGCAGACAGCCGGGCCGCTGTGGTGAAATTGGCAGACACGAGGGACTTAAAATCCCTTTCTGGAGACAGAGTACGGGTTCGACCCCCGTCGGCGGCACTGCAAACATAAATCCGAACCTTTTCCCGAAAGAAGAGGTTCGGATTTTGTTATTTTATATCCCGGCAGGGGAGGGCTGTTCGGTGTAGTACTGGGCCTGGGCGTGCCAGAGCTGGGCGTACTTGCCGCCCTCGTCGGCGAGCAGCTGCTCGTGGCTGCCTTTCTGGATCACCTGACCGTGGTCAAAGACGGCGATCTCGTCGCAGAACTTGCAGGAGGAGAGCCGGTGGCTGATGTAGACGGCGGTCTTGTCGCCGGCGATGTCGTTGAACCTGGCGTAGATTTCGGCCTCGGCGATGGGGTCGAGGGCGGCCGTCGGCTCGTCCAGGATGATGAAGGGCGCGTTTTTGTACAGGGCCCGGGCGATGGCAATCTTCTGCGCCTCGCCGCCCGAGACGTCCACCCCGTCCTCGGCGAACTCCTTGTACAGCATGGTGTCGAGGCCGGCGGGCATGGCGGCAAGCCGATCCCCAAAGCCGGCGTCGGTCAGGGCCTGTTGGGCGCGGGCGCGGTCATAGTCCTGCGCGCCGGCCACGTTGGCGCCCAGGGGCTGGGCCAGCAGCTGGAAATCCTGGAACACCACCGAGAACAGGTCCATATAGTCGCGGTAGTTGTACTTGCGGATGTCGATGCCGTTTAAGAGGATGTGGCCCTCCTGCGGGTCGTAGAGGCGGCAGAGCAGCTTGATGAAGGTGGTCTTGCCCGAGCCGTTTTCGCCCACCACCGCCAGCCGGCGGCCGATGCGGAACTTGATGTTCACGTGCCGCAGCGCCCAGGTGCTGCTGCCGGGGTAGCGGAAGGAGACGTCCCGAAATTCGATCTCATACTGGCGGTCGGAACGCTTTTCGGTGGTCAGGCTGCCCTGGTACATCTGATTCGGGATATCGAGGAACTGGTAGATGTCCCGCATGAAGGGGACGTTGCTCTTGAGGGTGCCCACCGCCTCGATCAGCACGCCCATATTGTTGGCCAGCGCGCTGACCGCGCCGACGTACTGGGTGACCGAGCCGACCCCGAAGGCCCCGGCCCACGCCTTGACGCAGACAAAGAGGTAGACAAGTCCGGTGAGGATGGCGCTGGCGCAGGAACCCAGCGCCGCCCAGATGCCGATGGGGCCGCGGCAGGCGCGGACCAGCGAGGAGGAATTGTTGTTGAAAACGCTTTCTTTCTCCATGTAGGAACGGGCAATCTTCTGCTGGCCGTACATACGGATATCCATGCCCCGTCCCTTGTCGTCGGCCAGAAAGCCGAAACCATGAAACACCCGGTTGCAAAAACGGGAATTCTCTGCGCAGCGGGCCAGATGGTCCATGGCGCGGTTGTTGCACAAAGGGCCGAGGGCGGCGGTAAAGGCCAGGGCCAGCGCCAGCAGGGCGATGAAGGCGGGGCGGTTCAGGACGGTGAAAGCCCCGGCAGAGGCGGGCACCGGCAGGGTAAAGAGGCTGACAGTCAGGACAGCTGCGCCCAAAATGCCGGCCAGCCCCTGCGCCACTTTTTCAAACTGATCCCAAAAGCGGTAAAAGCCAAACCCGGCCCAGTTTTCGCTCTGGGCGATCTGGGAGCGCAGGTCATGGGTCTCGGCCTTGTCGATGTCGGCAAAGTCAATCGAGAGCATCTTGTCGGCAAAGACACGGTTCTTCCGCTCCAAAAAGGTATGCTCCTTGGCCGTTTTCCAGCGCAGCAGCGCGCCGGTCACAAAGGTCAGCAGGGCGCCGCTGGCAACGGCCAGCATGGTCAGCGGCCCCAGTACCTCGAGGCGGCGCGCCCCGGCCAGCTCGTTGATGATCCGGGCCGACAGGTAGACCGTCACATAGGGGCTGAGGGCGGCGGCGATTCCATACAGGACGCTGGCCGCAAAGGCCCCGGGGCAGTAACGGCGGATATCCTTCAGCGCGCGTCCATGGATCTGCAGCGTTTCGCGCAGGGTGATCTTGTCAGATTTGGATGTCATCCAGATCCCTCCCTTCCTGGTAATAGCGGGCCTGCACTTCAAACAGCTTGGCGTAGGCGCCGCCCTTCTGCAAAAGTTCCTCGTGGGTGCCCTCCTCGGCGATGCCGCCGTCCTGGATAAAAAGGATGCGGTCGCAAAAACGGGTGGAGGCCAGCCGGTGACTGATAAAGACCGAGGATTTGCCCGCGGTCATCTCGTTGTATTTCTGGTAGATGTCGCTCTCGGCGATGGGGTCGAGGGCGGCGGTGGGTTCGTCCAGCACCAGGAAGGCCCCGTCCTTGTAGAGGGCGCGGGCCAGCATCAGCCGCTGGGTCTGCCCGCCCGACAGTTCCACGCCGTCCAGATAGACCTGCTTGCCCAGGTGGGTGTCATAGCCCTGGGGCAGGGAAGCGATCGTTTCGGCAAGGCCCGCCTTGGCAACGCAGGCTTTCACCTTGTCCATGTCGATGCCGTCCACCCTTTGGGCCACCGTCTGGGCGACGGTGATGTCCAGCTCGGAGGTTTCCTGAAAGACGGTGGAGAACAGCCGGTAATAGGCCCGGCGGTCAAACTGCCGGATGTCCTGGCCGTTCAAAAGCACCCGGCCCTCGTCGGGGTCGTAAAAGCCGCAGAGCAGCTTGACCAGGGTGGTCTTGCCCGCGCCGTTCAGGCCGACGACGGCGATCTTTTCGCCGGGGCGGATGGTCAGGCTCAGGTCCCGCAGGGTGGGCTTTTCCGCGCCGGGGTAGCGGAAGGTGACGTGGTCCAGCCGCAGCTCGTACCGGTCCGCCGGGGGGATGGGCGCGCCGTCCGCAAAGCGGAAGGGCTCGGGCAGATGCAGGTATTCCTGGATGGTGGACAGGTCGAGGCTCTCTTTGCAAAGGGTGGAGCATTCCTGCAGAATGCCGGTGACCCAGGTGGAAAAGCCGGTAAAGGCCGAAAAGTAGAGCAGAAACTGGCTGGCCGGCAGCCCATTGGCAAGGGTCAGCCGGATGAGATAGGCGTAGGCGATGCCGTTGCGGGCCAGACTGAGCAGCGCGTCCACCGCGCAGGCGCCGGTGTAGATCCGCTCCCGCCGGTTGATGAAGGCGTCATACAGCCGGAGGGTGCTCTCGTAGATGTCGGACAGCCAGGGGCGCAGACCGAAGATGCGGATGTCTTTCGCCAGCTGGATGGACTCGGTCTTTTGGGCGATGTAGTGGATCTTTTTCTGGTAAGCGGATTCTTCTTCCCGGTGGCGGTAGCCCCAGCTGTTGATCCGCCGGCTGACAAAGAAACCCGCCGCCGTGGTGGCGGTCACCAGCGCGATCAGCGCAAAGTTCAGCCCCGAAAGGAGAGCCAGATAGACCGCAAAGCCGGCCAGGTTGAGCAGAAGGCTGGTCAGGGTGGTCCAGACGTGCTCGGCCGAGCGGGAGTTGGAACGGGTGGCGTCCTGGGCTTTCTCGAAGAGTTTGAGCGCTTCGGGGTCCCGGGTGTTGGGATAGGAGGTAGTGCAGGCTTTTTCGTTCAGATCGTTGATGATGGAGATGCGCAGCCGCACCCGGCCGAACATGGTGTTCTGGTCGACGTAGCCCAGCAGGCCGTTGAGAAGGATGAGCGCCAGCGCAAAGCCGGCGATGGCCCCCAGCAGGCGGGGCAGGGGAGCGTGGGCCTCCACCTGCGCCAGAACTACCGGCGCGATGAACAGCTGCGCCAGGTTGATGCCCAGCGAAAGGGCCGCAAAGAGGACGCACAGGGCCAGCACGTCCTTGCCCTTGCGCCAGGCCAGCGCCAGCATGAACCGGACGTTCTGCCAGACGCTGTACTTTGGTTTGGTTTTCATATGTGGTTCACCTCATTTCGGGGGTAGTATAGCACAAAAAATCGTCCCCGGCGCATTTCGGGGACGAATTGTCATCTGGCGGGGACGAACTGCAGGTCAGAGTCAGATTTGCGGCAGCAGGATTTCGGTGGTGAAAGCCCCGTCCTCGCTGTTGCGGCTAATGTAGCCGTCCAGCCGCTCGACGATGGCGTCGATCCGCACCAGCCCAAAGCCGTGGCCCTCCCCCTTGGTGGTGCGGAAGAGGCCGCCCACCTTCTGCATCTTTTTGCCGGCGGTAAAATTGGTAAAGGAGATGTAGAGCTGGGTGTTCTTCATGTCCATGTAGACGCGGATCAGCCGCTGGGATTCGGGCAGCTGCATACTGGCGTCGATGGCGTTGTCGAACAGGTTGCCGATGATGCAGCACAGGTCGATCTCGCCGGTCTTGAGCCTGACCGGGATGTGGGCGTCGGCCGTCACCTGGATGCCCTTCGATCTGGCCAGCGAAATTTTGGAGTTGAGGATGGCGTCGGTCATGGCGTTGCCGGTCTTGATGACGGTGTCGACGGTGGTCAGGTCCTCGTCCAGCAGGTCGAGGTAGCGTCTGATGGCCTCCCAGTCGCCGGCGGCGGCGTAGGCCTTCATGGTCTGGATGTGGTTGCGGTAGTCGTGCCGCCAGCCGCGGATCTGCCGGTACATATTGTCCACCTCGCGGTAGTGGGTCTCGATCAGCTCCCGCTGGTAGGCGGCCAGCTGCTTGTCGATCAGTTTGGAGAACAGTCCCATGGCAGTTTACCTCATATGGATGATGGCGCGGTTGACGCCCTCGTAGGCGCCCCGCGGCAGATGGATGGACGCGCCGTCCACAAGGCGTATCTCGCTTTTGGTCACCCGGGCGATCTGGGTCAGGTTGACCACCGCCGACCGCCCCACCCGGTAAAAGCGCTCGTCCAGCTGCTGCTCCAGCTCGCCGAGGGTCATCTTGACGGTCAGCTCGCTCTGGGCGTGGAGGGTCACATAGTTGCCCATGACCTCGGCGTAGCGGATCTGGTAGACCGGCACCCGCACCATCTCGCCGCCCGTCTCGAAATAGAGGATCTTTTCGTTTTTGGCGATCTTTTCGGCGGCGCGGTCCAGCACCGCAAAGAGCTTTTCTTCCCTGACCGGCTTCATCAGATAGTTCAGGGCGGCCACCTCATAGCCCTCGGCGATGTAGTCGCCGTAGCCGGTGATGAACACGATCTGCACCGAGTCGTTCTCGGCCCGCAGGCGCTTTGCCATGGTGACGCCGTCCATCGCGCCCATCTCGATGTCGAGCAGGAGCAGGTCGTAGTCGTTCTTTTCGGCGTACGCAAACAGAAAGCGCTCGGCCGAATCAAAGGCGGCCAGGCTCACGGCGTGGCCCGCCCCGGCGGCCCACTTTTCCACAAGGCCCGACAGATAGCCGCGGTCGGCGGCCGAGTCGTCGCAGATGGCAGCTTTGAGATACATACTCCTTCCCCCTTACCCTGACAGTATACCACACTCTTCTTCGGGGGACAAATCCCTTTCCGCCCCGGCGGGGGCTTCCACCCGCAGGCGGTGCTGCGCGCTCTCGGCCGACAGCTCGTCGTCAAAGCCGCGCAGCGCCGCAAAGGGGCTGAACAGCTTGGCCCGGCTGGCCGCCGGCATCCGGGGATGTCGGGCCGGCGGCGCGGGCCGCTCGAGGGTGAGGATGTCGCCGTATTTTCCCCAAGCGGCGCGGCTTTCGGGTGTGTTCTGGCTCATGGCGATGCCTCCTGTCATTCGGCTTTGTGCCCGCCGATCAGGCCGTTGCGCTGGCGCATGGTGGCCCCTTCGAGGTAGTTGGTCCCTTTCAGGACGGCGTTTTTCCCGTACTTTTTTCGCAGGGCAAGCATGGCCTGCTGCAGGCTCTTTTCTTTTTCCAGCCGCGCGGTGTCGGTGAAAAGGTCGGCCTGCACAAAGCCGCAGTCCCGCTCCACCCGGATGGCGGCAAGGTTCAGGCGGCGGACGGTCAGGCTGCGGTCGGCGATGCGGTCGTAAAGGGCGAGGGCCGCCTCGCCGATCTGGCTGCCGAGGCTGGTGGGGACCGCCAGCCGGGTAGAGCCGTGGGCGGGTTTGGGCAGGCGGCGGCCGTACCGGTCGATATGGACCGGGCCGCGGTAGCCGCCCTTGTCGCAGTTTTCGCGGTCGTAGCCGATGTCCAGCACCACGCCGTCGGTGACAAGACCCTTGCCGGCCAGCTGCCAGACCAGACTGTCTGCCATTTCCTGTACGATAATGCGCGCCTTTTCCCAGCTGTAGGGGCAAGAGAGGACCTGTCCCTCGCTGATGCTGTTTGTCTCCGGCCGGTAAGCGGCGATCTCCTTCATGCCGCAGGGCTCGATGCCCCAGGCGTGGTCGATCAGGATCTCGGCGTTCACCCCAAACTCCCGGTAGAACAGCTCCTGATCGTAGAGGCTGGTGCGGGCCAGTTCGCCCATGGTGCGGATGCCGTGCTTTTCCAGCCGGCGGGCCGTGCCGGGGCCTACCTGCCAGAAATCGGTCAGGGGCCTGTGGTCCCACAGCTGCAAACGGAAGGATGTTTCGTCCAGCTCGGCGATGCGGACGCCGTCCTTGTCAGGGGCGGCGTGCTTGGCGGTGATGTCCATCGCAAGCTTGGCGAGGTAGAGGTTGGAGCCGATGCCGGCGGTGGCGGTGATGCCGGTGGCGGCCAGCACCTCCCGGATGATGGTCCGGGCCAGGTCGTGGGCGGTGGTCCTGTAGAGCTCGAGGTAGGCCGTCGCGTCGATAAAGACCTCGTCGATGGAGTAGACCACCATGTCCTCGGGCGCGATATACCTTAAATAGATGCCGTAGATCTGGCGGGACACCTGCTCATAGTAGGCCATCCGGGGCGGAGCCACCAGATAGCCGATCTCCCGCGCCGGGTCGGCGGCAAGCTCTCTGGCGTCGCAGGAGGCTTCCCTGAGGGCCCACTTTCCCTCCCGGCGCACCGCCTGACGGCTGCGGACGGCCTGCCGCAGCCGGCCGGCGTTGGCCTGCCCGACTTTCTGCACCACCTCGAACAGGCGTGCCCGTCCCGGGATGCCCAGCGCCTTGAGGGAAGGGGAGACCGCCAGGCAGATGGTCTTTTCGGTGCGGGTGAGGTCGGCCACCACCAGGTTGGTGGTCAGAGGGTCGAGGCCCCGGGCGGCGCACTCCGCCGAGGCGTAGTAGCTCTTCAGGTCAATGGCGAAATAGGTGCGGGGAGCTGCCATCTGGATCACCTCCGTGTTGGACGCAGTCTCTTCTTCTCTATGGTATCGCACCCTGGATAAGTTGTCAATACAAAACCGTAAAACAACCAAAAGTTTTGCAAATGAATTATCTCAAAAAATTTCACGAATTTTTCGCTTGTGCTGACGGCGTGTCAGGTTTATATTGGAGCTGTCAGAAACCGGTTGACCAAACGAGGGGGGAAGCAATCTATGCAGTCATCTATGGCCGAAACACACAGTCCCGCGCCCCGCTACCCGCTGCTGGACGAAATGCGCGGGCTGGCCCTTGTCAGCATGATGGGCTACCACGCCATGTGGGATCTGGTCTATCTGTTCGGGGTGTATGCGCCCTGGTACGGCGGGATGCCGGGCTTTTTGTGGCAGCAGGCCACCAGCTGGTGCTTTATCCTGCTGTCGGGGTTCTGCCTGCGGCTGGGACATCATCCCATCCGGCGGGGTCTGGTCGTGTTCGCCGCCGGAGCGCTGGTCACGGCGGTGACCGCGCTGTTCATGCCGGCCGATCTTGTCCTGTTCGGGGTGCTGACCTTTCTGGGCGCGGCCATGGTGCTGACCGGGCTGCTGCGCCCGGCGCTGGAAAAGCTGCCGGCCTGGGCCGGCTTGTTGGGCTGCGCGCTGCTGTTTATCGTGACGCGGGAGATCAACAGCGGTTACCTCGGCTTTGGCGGGTGGGTCATCGCCGAGCTGCCCGGCGCACTCTACCGGGATTTTGTGATGACCTTTCTGGGCTTTCCGGGCCCGGGGTTTTATTCCACCGATTATTTCTCGCTCTTCCCCTGGCTGTTTTTGTATGGGGCGGGCTACTTTCTGCAGAAGCTGACCGGGCGGGAACGGATGGAGCCGCTGCGCCGCTCGGTCTGCCCGCCGCTGGGCTGGATGGGCCGGCACTCGCTGCTGCTCTACCTGCTGCATCAGCCGGCGCTCTACGGCGCGCTGACGGCGCTGAGCCTCCTGGCCCGGCAGCTGGGATAAAATGGCTTGCCCCGCCGGTATAAAAAACCTCTCCCGCGGGCATACTGCCTGCAAAGAGAGGTGATAAAGATGGAGAACAAAGGCGTCATCTGCGACGTCAGCGAGTGCCGCTACAACGTCGACTGCTGCAAGTGCAACCTGCCTCAGATCAAGGTGACCGAGCACTGCGCGTCCGGCAGCTGCGCTGCCCAGCAGGTGGAGACCCCTCACTTCTGCCAGAGCTATCAGAAGAAGTGACCTCCGCATAAAAGTTCCCCCGCCGTACATCCCCGAAGGATGCGCGGCGGGGGAATTTTGTTCTTCTTACCGCAGGGTGACGTTGCAGGTGGCCAGGCTGCGGACCAAGGTGTCGACGCTGTCCCGCATCTGGATGCTGTTCATCCCGAGCTGGAAGGCGGTCTGGACGTTGGCGCGGCTGTCGTCGATGAAGATGCACTCGCCGGCGGTCAGGCCGTACTTGTCCAGCAGGCACTGGTAGATGCGGGGGTCGGGTTTGTTGATGTGGACGTCGCAGGAGGCGACGCCGCCGTCAAAGACCCCTTCCAGCCCCCGGCGCATCAGCAGGGGCAGGATATCCTCGGGGATGTTGCTGAGGTAGTAGACGCAGTAGCCGTGGTTTTTCAGCCGGCGGACCAGCTCCACCATCCGGCGGCGGATGCGGAGGATGGAGGTCCAGTTTTCCAGCACTTCCTGCACCTCAAAGGCGCAGCCCTCGGCCCGGGCGGCGGCGAGCATGGCCTGGCTGCCCTCGTACCGGCTGCACAGCCCGGCGTCCAGCTTCTGCCAGGTCTCGCTGCCAAAGGTCAGCCGGTAGACCTTTTCTTCCACGGCGGCGTTGCAGAACCGCTCCAGCAGAAAATCTTTGGGGTCGAAATCCACCATCACCCCGCCGATATCGAAAATTACATTTTTATACATAGGCATTCTCCATACGGTGCACGTTTTTCTCTCTACCGCATAGTATAGCACATCGGGACCGGTGATTTCCACTGGTTTTCGGCAGAAGGAAAGGGGGAACTTACCGTGACATTCCGCGAACTGAGCAAGAAAGAGGTCGTTCAGCTGCAGGAGGGCGCCTGTCTGGGCAAGATCGACGATATGGTCATCGACCCTGAGACGGCCCGGGTGGAAAAGCTGCTGATGCTGGGCAGGCCCAAACTGTTCGGCCTGCTGGGCCGGGGCGAAACGCTGGTCATCGACTGGAACGAGATCGAGAAGATCGGCGCCGACGCCCTGCTGGTCACCACCGCACTGCCCGAGGAGAGCGTGCAGGGGGAGAAAAAGCCCGGCCTGCTGTCCCGCCTGCTGGGGAAATAGGGGGAGTGCCTGTAAAATTTCACAAAAAAGCAGGTAGACTTTAGGTCAAACTGCGCTATAATAGGATACGTTTTCCGATCCTTTTCACGGGCTGCGCCGGGCGCGGCCCGATCCCATACCTATAATATCTTATGATAACAGGAGAGCAGGAAGTTGGTATGAAACACAAGCAGACGGCAGCGTCCCTGGGCGCAGGGCTGGCCCGGGGGATTTTTCCGCTCCTGGCGGCGCTGCTCTTTCTGGCCCTGACCGAGTGGGTGGCCCGCGGGGAACTGACGGCCGAAACCTTTGCCGAATACATCCGCCCCCACTACAAGGCTTATCTTCTCTCGTGGCTGCTGCTGGTCCTGATCTGGGCGGTGGTGGACGCGGTCACCCGGCTGGCTCCGCTGGCGACCCTGGCCGCCGGCTGCGCCGGGCTCATCCCGGCCGCGGTCAACTTTTACACCCTGCAGCTGCGGGGCGAGCCCTTCCTCCCCTGGGACCTGACCCAGGTGGAGGAGGCCGCGGGGGTGGCGGCCGCCGCCGGGCTGAAGGTGCAGCCCAGCATGGTCTGGTCCGGCTGCGCCCTGCTGGCGCTGACGGCGCTGTCCTTTTTCCTCTACCGGCGGCGGGGCCGGCTGGGGCTGCCGGCGCGCCTGGCCGCCATCGCGGCTTCGACGGCGGCGCTGCTGGCGCTGGTCTTTGGCGTCTATCTGCAGCCGGCGGTGACCGAATCCCTCGGCATCTACCCCGACGCCTGGATGCAGGACCGCTACTACAGATGGTACGGCGTCATCACCGGATTTATGACCAACCTCACCAATCTGGAGATCGACGAGCCGGAGGGGTACGGCGAAGAGGCGGTCAACGCCCTCCTCGACGATGTGGAGGCTGCCGGCAAGATCGAGACGGGGCCCAATTTCCCGGGCAGCTACGCGGCCAACACCGACCCTGCCGAAATCGAAAAGACCCCCACCATTCTTTATGTGATGGACGAATCCTACTGGGACGTCAGCGAGCTGGAAGAATACGGCGTCACCTTTGACACCGACGTCTCGCCCAACCTGCACGCCCTGCAGCAGTCCAGCGCCTACGGCAGGGTCTACAGCCCCAGCTTCGGCGGCGGCACCTGCGACGTCGAGTTCGAGGCCCTGACCGGCTATTCGGTGGGCTTTCTGCCGTCGGGCTGCAAGCCCTACCAGCAGCATGTGACCCGCCCCATGTTCGCCCTGCCGTCCTATCTGAAGAGCAGGGGATACCAGACGGCGGCGGTCCACTGCTACTACGCCAAATACTGGAGCCGGAACACCGCCTACCCCAACCTCGGCTTTGACGATTTCATCAGCCTGGAGGATATGCGCGGGGTGGAAAAGGTCCGCGGCTATTACTGGAAGGGCGGCCTCGTCACCGACCAGGCGATGGGGGAGCAGATCATCCGGGAATACGAAAAGCTGAAGGCCGCGTCGGACGCGCCGGTCTTTCTCCACGCGGTGACCATGCAGAACCACACCAACTACAACGCCGCCAACTACCCCGACGAGCAGCGGGTCCACGTCACCAGTGCGCCGGCCGGCCTCAAGGCCGGCACGGTGGGCGCGCTGGAGGATTTCGCCACCGGCGTGCGGGACGCCGACGCCCTGCTGGGCCAGCTGGTCAGCTATTTTTCGGGGGTGGACGAGCCGGTCATCCTGGTTTTCTGGGGGGACCACTACAACCCCATCGACTCGGGCTACGACGTCTACACCGCCACCGGCTACGCAAAGGCCGACAGCACCGACCCCCGGCTGCGCCAGACCACTCTGCTGATCTGGTCCAACTACAGCGGGCAGCCGGTCGACCTTGGCACCATCGCGGCCTACGAGATCTCGCCGGTCATGATGGACCTGTTCGGGCTGGAACAGCCCCTCTATTTCCGGTACCTGAACCGGCAGCTGCGCTATGGCTACCGCAGCTGCACCGCCGGCGTGACGGTGGACTGGGACGGCAAAATGCACCGCGGCCTGACTCAGCGGCAGGCCGCCTGGCGGCAGGACCACTGGTTGCTGCAGTATGACCTGATGTTCGGCAAAGGGTACGCGCTGGACCGGATGGGCCTTGTCCTGTGAAAAAACTGCGTAAATCCCCTGCAAAATGCGAAAATCGGTCTTGCAACCGGGCCCGCGGTGTGGTATCATAATACAGGTGCGCCCGGCCACAGGGGTCGGACGCCAAAAACCATCACACACGCATCACTATGCCCTTATGTGCCTCCTGCGGGAGGTGGAGGGCAGTCCGCACCCTGTACCATGCGGGGCGGCGGATCATGGTGTGCGGAGGAGAAAACAATCTGGAGGTAATGTAACATGGCAGTCATTTCTATGAAGCAGCTTCTCGAAGCAGGCGTGCACTTCGGTCACCAGACCCGCCGCTGGAACCCCAAGATGGCGAAGTATATCTTCACCGAGCGCAACGGCATCTATATCATCGACCTGCAGAAGACCGTCAAGAAGCTGGACGAGGCTTACAACTACGTCAAGGAAGTTGCCGCTGAGGGCGGCGAGATCCTCTTCGTCGGCACCAAGAAGCAGGCGCAGGAGTCCATCCGCGACGAGGCGACCCGCTGCGGCATGCACTACGTCAACGCCCGCTGGCTGGGCGGCATGCTGACCAACTTCCGCACCATCCGCAAGCGCATCGACCGGATGGAGCAGCTGAAGAAGATGCAGGAGAACGGCACCTTCGAGCTGCTGCCCAAGAAGGAAGTGGCCAAGCTCGAGCTGGAGATGGAGAAGCTGGACAAGTACCTCGGCGGCGTCAAGAACATGAAGACTCTGCCCAAGGCTCTGTTCATCGTTGACCCCCACAAGGAGCGCATCGCCGTCTCCGAGGCCCGCAAGCTGCACATCCCCATCATTGCGATCGTCGACACCAACTGCAACCCCGATGAGATCGACTGGGTCATCCCCGGCAACGACGACGCCATCCGCGCTGTCAAGCTGATCGCCGGCGCCATGGCCGACGCCGTCCTGGAGGGCAAGCAGGGCAATCAGGAGGCCGCCCCCGCCGAGGAAGCAGCCAACGCCTGATTTCTCCGCCCGGATACCCAAACGTATAGAATAGGAGAGGATTACAATGGCTATTTCTGCAAAGGACGTTATGGAGCTGCGCAAGCAGACCGACTGCGGCATGATGGAGTGCAAGAAGGCTCTGACCGACGCCGAGGGTGATTTCGCCAAGGCCATCGAGCTGCTGCGTGAGCGCGGCCTCGCCACCGCCGCCAAGAAGGCCGGCCGTGTGGCCGCCGAGGGCATGGTCTACGCCGATTACTGCCCCGAGTGCAAGGTGGGCGTTGTCATCGAGGTCAACGCCGAGACCGACTTCGTCGCCAAGAACGACAAGTTCGTCGAGTTCGTCAAGGAGGCCGCCAAGGTCATCATGCAGCAGAACCCCGCCGACGTCGAGGCTCTGATGAGCTGCAAGATGGGCGAGGGCAGCGTCGACGACGCGCTCAAGCAGCTGATCCTGGTCATCAAGGAGAACATCAAGGTCCGCCGCTTTGTCCGCTACGAGGGTCCCTGCGCCGCTTACGTCCACGGCGGCGGCACCCACGCCGTCCTGGTCAACTTCGAGACCTCGGACGAGATCGCCGCCAAGCCCGAGTTCACCGCCTACGGCAAGGACATCGCCATGCAGGTCGCCGCTGCCAACCCCAGCTACCTGGATGAGGCCAGCGTCCCCGCCGCTGTCGTGGACAAGGAGAAGGAGATCATGCTGGTCCAGATGGCCAACGATCCCAAGAACGCCAACAAGCCCGAGGCCGTCAAGATCAAGATGATCGAGGGCAAGATGAAGAAGTACTACAAGGAGAACTGCCTGGTCGACCAGGAGTTCGTCAAGGACAGCGATCTGTCTGTGGCCCAGTACACCGCCAAGGTCGCCAAGGAGCTGGGCGGCGACATCAAGATCGTCAAGTTCGCCCGCTTCCAGAAGGGCGAGGGCCTGGAGAAGCGCTCGGATGACTTCGCCGCCGAAGTCGCCAGCATGGTGAAGTAATGCTTCCCGGCATCCAAAACTGACCCTGAAAAGGCGCGGCATCGCAGGATGCCGCGTCCTTTTTTGCTGCCGGGGAGAAAACTTTGCAGACAGCTCTTGACTTTTGTGCTTTCTCGTGCTAAAGTGGGAAGGAAACCATCCGCAGGAAGTACAGGAGGCCCCTTATGCCCAAGTTTGACAAAAACCCCAGACGCAACGCCCTGACCGACGCCCTTTTTGACGCCATCCTCAGCCTGGAAAACCGGGAGGAGTGCTATCAGTTCTTCGACGACCTGTGTACGGTCAAGGAGATCGCCGATATGTCCCAGCGGCTGGAGGCGGCCAAGCTCCTGCTTGCGGGCAAGACCTACGAGCAGATCGTCAAATCGGCCGAGATCAGCACCGCCACCATCAGCCGGATCAACCGCTGCATCCAGTACGGCAGCGGCGGCTATCAGGTCATCATCGACCGTCTGGCACAGCGGGAAGAAGAGGCGTGATGCGCCGCACGCCGGAACATTCCGGCGTCTGTCTGCCCGTCCCACACCCTGGGACGGGCGTTTTGCGCTGCCGGAAAAAAGGGAAAAATGGAAAATTTATTAAATCCTCGCCTCAGAATTGCCCGCCGGGGCAATTTGTGCTATACTACCTACTGTATATCTATGCTTGTAAAAGGAGGAGCGCCGTTTGCTACCCTACGATGCCATCCTGTTTGATGTGGACGGGACTCTGCTTGATTCCGCCCCGGGCATTCTTTCCACCCTGCGCGAGGTCTTTCACACCATGGGGACGGACATCGCCGGCGTGGACCTGATGCGCTATATCGGCCCGCCGCTGCGGGACACCTTTGCCGAATATTATTCGGACCAGGCGAAGATCGAGCAGGCGACCGAGCTCTACCGCGCCAGCTACGCAAAACGGGGCTGCCATATCTGCAAACCGTACCCCGGCGCAGCCGGGATGCTGCGCCGGCTGAAAGCGGCGGGGCTGACCATCTGCACCGCCACCTGCAAGCCCACCCGGGTGGTGACGCCGATTTTGGAAGAACAGGGCCTTGCGCCCCTGATCGACTGCATCGCCGGCGCGTCGATGGACGCAAGCCGCGACACCAAGGCGGGGGTGATCCGGTATGTTCTGGATCAGCCCCTGATGCAAGGCAAGCGGGCGCTGATGGTGGGGGACCGTCACGACGACCTGCGCGGCGCGGCGGCCTGCGGGATCGACGCGGCAGCGGTCCTCTACGGCTATGGCGGCAGGGAAGAGCTTGCCCCCTTTGCGCCGAAATTTTATGCCGCAAGCTGCGAAGAGCTGGCCGGCCTCCTGCTGGAAACGCCGGCCTGACAGAGAGATGGGGAAGAGATTATCATGAGTCGAAATGCACAGTCCATGTCGCCGATCCAGAAGCAGGCGGTGCTTGTCTGCGCCGTCTGCGCGCTGGCCATCCTGATCACGGCCAGCGTCACCTATGTGCTGCTGGCCACCAAGGGCGGAGCGCCCTCGTCCAGCAGCGTCCCGCAGGTGGAGGAACCGGACGACCTTGCCACCCACTACCAGGTGGACACCCAATCCGCCGCGCTGTTGACCGAGACGGCCGACGCCGGCGAAGCCTACCTCAATGACACCCTGTTTTTGGGCGATTCCAATACCGTCCGCCTGTACAACAACGGCCTGATCACCCTGCAGCAGTTCTGCGCCAAGGAGGGCATCGGCATCCAGACCGCCCTCTCGGAGCCGCTGGTCACCTTCCGCGGGACCGATGAGCGGTACACCATGGCCCAGGCTGTCGCCATGATGAAGCCCCGCCGGGTGGTCATCACCCTCGGCACCAACGACAGCGGGATGGAAGTGGAGACCTTCATCGGCTACTACACCCAGCTGGTCCAGCAGATCCAGGCCAGCTACCCCTATACCGATATCATCGTCAACACCGTCCCGCCGGTGCCGGAGGATCACTCCAATTACCCCTCCACCTCGCAGGAGAAGCTGGACGACTTCAACATGGCCCTGCTGACCATGTGCGAGAACCTGGGGGTCAAGTTTCTGAACAGCGCCGAGGTCCTCAAGGACCCGGCCACCGGCTTTGGTTTGAACGACTACTATATCAGCGGGGACATCCACCTCAAGAACAGCGGCCTCAAGGCGATGCTCGGCTACCTGACCACCCACGCCTACGAAACCGAGGACCGCCGCCCCGATACCGACAACATCCCCACCCGCACCCTGGAGTACACCAGCAACCCCAGCGACCCGGTGGCCCCCAGCTCTTCGTCCCAGGCGGCCGGCGAGACCTTTGAGGCCCGCTACCGCATCGACCAGACCGGCGGCACCCTGACCAGCGGCGACGCCTCCGGCGAGACCGCGCTCCGCTTTGACGTCACCGGCGAGCAGTCGGTCACCGTGACGGCGGTGCCGGACGAGGGCTACTTCTTCGTCAACTGGAGCGACGGCGTCACCAGCCGCACCCGCACCGACAGCAGCTTCAAGCAGAATCTGGACGTGACGGCGGTCTTTTCCCGCGCGTCGGTCGAGATCGTGGGCGAGGGCTCGGGCCTGCTGGGGATGAACTACACCTTCACCGCGCGGCTCAGCGGCCAGTACGCCAAGGCGGAAAACCTGCACTGGTACGTCAACGGCGAAGAATCGACGGAGGCGGCTGGCCGCACCAGCGTCTCCTTCATCGTCGACCCGCTGCTGGCCAACCAGACCTACACCGTCTACGCGGCCGTCACCTACAACGACAGCCGGGTGGTCAGCAACACCCTGACCGTCTCCTTTGAGGGCGGCATCGGCGGCTCTTCGTCCGGTTCTTCCAGCAGCTCGGGCAGCTCGAGCTCTTCCGGTTCTTCCTCTTCGTCCGGCTCGTCCAGCTCTTCGGGCGCGTCCAGCGAGACGGAGGAAGAGCCCTCGGAGGAAGTTTCCGCTTCTTCGGGCAGCTCCAGCAGCAGTTCTTCTTCGGCGGACCGGGAGGAGGGCAGTTCTTCCAGTTCCGGCAGCTCCGGCAGCCGCCCCTCCTCTTCCAGCAGCCACGCCTCGTCGAGCTCGTCAAGTTCTTCGAGTTCGTCAAGCTCTTCGGGCAGCAGCCGGCCTTCGTCGAGCTCGGGCAGCTCGAGCGCTTCGGGCAGCTCCAGCCGCCCGGCAGGCGCGGGCAGCAGCTCTTCTTCCCACGCCGCCCCGGCAGAGGATGAGGAGGAAGCGCCCAGCAGCCGGCCCTCCAGTTCCTCGAGCTCATCGAGTTCGTCGAGCGCATCGAATTCCAGCGCTTCGCGCGGGGAAGAGGACAGCGCTTCCAGCGATGTCACCGGCGATGTGCTGGACGGTCTGTGGGGGATCGTGGACTGACCCGCCGCGGAACCCTCCGCCCCCGGCCTGCATAGGTTGAAGGGAAAGGAGGGGACCCGATGCCCAAAGAGGAAAGCTACACCATCGCAGAGCCCGGCGCCGGCGATGTGACCGACGGCAGCGTCGACTACTACCCGATGGAGTGGGAGATCGTCGGCCGGGACAGCCTGTCCGCCGCCCGAAGCGTCCGTGCCGGCCGCAGTGCGGCAGACGAGACGGATGCCGCCCCGGCAGCCCGGACCGAGACCGCGCCCCGCTGCGGCGGCAGCCGCCCGCAGCAGAACGGCGCCGGCGGCGAGACGGTGAACGAATGAACAAGGGCCAGCTCTGCGCGGGCGGGGCTGGCTTTGTCTTGTACACGGAACAGAACGTTTTTGGATGATTGGAAAGGCGAAAGAGGGAAAGATCCATGGCAAAATACTATTGCATCCTGTTCGACGCAGACAACACGCTGCTCGATTTTGACGCGGCCGAGCGCAAGGCCCTGGCCGAGACCCTGACCCAGTACGGCATCGAGCCCTCGAACGAGACGGTGGAACGGTACCGCGCCATCAACGAAGGGCTGTGGCGGCAGCTGGAAAAGGGACAGATCCGCCGCGAAAAGCTGGTGAACGAGCGGTTCACCCGCTTTTTGAAGGAGATCGGCGCGGCGGGCAACGGCGCCGAGATGAACCGCTATTATCTCAACCAGCTGTCCACCCATCCCGACCTGATGCCCGGCAATGTGCTGGACGTCCTCCATGAGCTGGCCGAGGTGGCCACCATGGCCATCGTCACCAACGGGTTTGACAAGGTGCAGAGCCGCCGGGTCAAGGAGTCGGGGGTGGCCGCCTTTATGGAGGAGGTCTTTGTCTCGGAGCAGTCGGAGAGCGAAAAGCCCAACCGCAAGATCTTTGACACCGCCCTGCGGACGCTGGGGGTGGAAAACCGCGACCATGTCCTGGTGGTGGGGGACAGCCTGAGCAGCGACATCCAGGGCGGCATCAACGCCGGGCTGGACACCTGCTGGCTCAACCGCAATCACATCGAAAACCCGGGCCAGGTCTGCCCGACCTATGAGATCGACTCCCTCGAACAGCTCTATCCCATCGTGATGGAATCGGACGAGCTGGCCCGGGTGGGGATGAAGAACCGGCGGCATCAGATCTGAGCCTGACTGCAAGTGTGGGGAAAAAGTATGCTATTGAACCTGGAACAGATCGGCAAGAGCTTTGGGGAGAAGGTCGTGCTGGAACACGTGACGGCCAGCGTCGAGCGGGAGGACCGCATTGGCATTGTGGGCCAGAACGGCGCCGGCAAAACGACCCTGCTCAAGATCCTGACCGGTGAATACACCGACTATACCGGCGAGTTCAGCCTGACCCACGGTGTCACGGTGGGCTATCTGGCCCAGAACGCCAGACTGGACGCGACGCTGGATGTCTACGGCGAGATGCGCTCGACCTTTGCGCCGGTGCTGGACGCCATGGCCCAGATGCAGGTGGTGGAGCGCAAGATGGCCGCGCGCCCCAGCGACCCGGCGCTGCTGGAGCAGCACGCCGCCCTGCAGGCGGTGGTGGACGCCGCCGACGGCTACAACATGGATGTGAACATCAAAAAGGTGCTCAGCGGCATGGGCTTTGCCCAGAACACCTGGGAGAAGAATGTGGGGGTCCTTTCGGGGGGCGAGCTGACCCGGCTGCGGATCGCAAAGCTGCTGCTGGAAAAGCCGGACATCCTGATCCTGGACGAGCCCACCAACCACCTGGACTTCGCCACCATGGAGTGGCTGGAGACCTACCTCAAGACCTACGCCGGCGCGGTGATGGTGGTCAGTCACGACCGGTACTTCCTCGACAACGTCTGCACCAAGATCTGGGAGGTCGCGGGGCAGACCATGACCGTCTACAAGGGCAATTTTTCGGCCTATCTGCCCCAGAAGGAGGCGGCCGACGCGCTGCGCCAGAAACAGCACGACGCCGACGTCGCCCTGGCCGAAAAACTGCAGGACTACATCGACCGCAACCTGGTCCGGGCCTCCACCACCAAGATGGCCCAGAGCCGCCGCAAACAGCTGGAAAAGCTGGAGATCACCGAAGCGCCCAAGGACGAGACCAACCGCCTCAGCTTCCGCTTCGAGTACGACGTCGAGCCCTGGAACGAGCTGGTCATCATGAAGAACCTGACCATCCGCATCGGGGACCGGGTGCTGCTGGAGCCCTTCACCCATACCGTCTGCCGCGGGCAGCGGCTGGTCATCGCGGGGCCCAACGGGGCGGGCAAGTCCACCCTGATGCAGGTGCTGGACGGACGCCGCCGCCCCTCGGGCGGGATGGTCCGCCTCGGCACCGGGGCACGGCCCTCCATCTTTGAACAGCAGCAGCACCGCCTCGGCGCGGGCCGGGTCATCGACGCCATCTGGGACAAGTACCCCCAGATGACCGAGCTGGAGGTGCGCAGCCATCTGGCGCGGCTGGGCTTCCGGGGGGAGACGGTCTTTAAGGACTGCGCCTCCCTCTCGGGCGGCGAGCTGGCCCGCCTGCGCTTTGCCGAGATCGTCCTCGAGCGGCCCAACCTGCTGTTTTTGGACGAGCCCACCAACCACCTGGACATCTACACCCGGGAGAACCTGACCGAGGCTCTGATGGCCTACACCGGCACCCTGCTGCTGGTCACCCACGACCGCCATCTGATGAACAGCCTGGCCTGCCCCATCCTCTATCTCGAGGACGGCAAGGCCGCCCTCTACCCCAGCTACGACGCCCTGATGGGCCGCGCGGCCCCCGCCGCCCCCGCGCAGGAAAAGAGCGAGACCGCCAAAGCCGGCTACGGCAAGGAACAGCGCCGCCGCCGCGCTGAGCTGCGGGCCAGGATCAAGACCTGCGAGGAGGAGATGGAGCGGTGCGGCGCCCGGGAGGTGGAGCTGGACAACGAGATCAACTCCCCCGAGGTCTACAACGACCCCCAGCTGCTGCGCCAGAAGAGCGATGAGCTGGAGGACCTGCGCTTCCATCAGGAAGAGCTCTTCGCCGCCTGGGAAGCCGCCGTCGAAGAGCAGGAACAGTACGAGCGCGCCCTGTCCGAAGCCGGCGGGGAAGCCGGGGCCTGACGCCCCAAAGGAGGCCGTCCATGTCAAACAAACAACCAAGCAAGGCCAAACAGGTCGCCCTTTCGGGGATGCTGTTCGCCATGGCGATGGCCCTCTCCTTCATCGAGGGGTCGCTGACCTTTCCGGGCCTGCTGCCGGGGATGAAACTGGGGCTGGCCAACGTCGTCGTCATGTACGCGCTGCTCTTTATGGGGGTGCGGCAGGCCCTCATCCTCGACCTGCTCAAGGCACTGTTCGTCTTTCTGGTGTCGGGGCCGACGGCCGGCTTTCTGTCCCTGTGCGGGGGGATGCTCTCGCTGCTGGTGATGTGGCTGCTCTATGATGTGCTGCCCTGGCGGCCCACCTGGTTCATCCTGTCGGTGAGCGGGGCCTTCTCCCACAATGTGGGACAGCTGATCGGCGCGGGGATCATCATCTCCTCGTCCCTCTCCCTCTACTATGCGCCGGTCATGCTGGTGCTGGGGCTGGTGATGGGGGCGCTGACCGCCATGATCCTGCGCGCGCTGCTGCCGGCGCTGGAAAAGCTCGGCTTCAGCACCCGGGAGCGGCACCCCCTGTAAAAAGAAACTGACCGCGGATGGAAACGGTTCCCGGGCATGGCCCGCTGGCAAAAACAGGGGGCCCCATTGCAACCGCCGCCGCGACCCGCTATAATACCACAGGAACAGGGCCTGCGCCCTGCCGCCTGAGAGAAGAAAGGCCGCGCCCGCCAAGACCGGGCCCGGCTGTGGGAGGTTCACAATGTCTGAAAAAGTAACGATCAAGGTGGAGCGGCAGACGCACCATCTTCCTGCCATTGCCCTGCGGGGGCTGGTGGTCTTCCCAAACAATCTGGTCCACTTTGAGGTGGGCCGTGAAAAGAGCGTCGCCGCCATCGAGTGGGCGATGAGCAACAATTCCAACGTCTTTCTGGTCGCCCAGAAAAAGATGGACACCGATGAGCCCGTCCGGGACGATCTGTTCACCTACGGCGTGGTGGCCGAGATCAAGCAGGTGCTGCGCGTCTCGGACGATCTGGTCCGGGTCCTGGTGGAGGGCAAGTACCGCGCCAAGATGACCGGCCTGGACGAAGGCGGCAAGTTCCTTCTGGCGGCGGTGCAGCCCGCGCCGGTCCGCGGCCCCAAAGAGGAGGACGCGTTGCAGACCGACGCGATGGTCCGCACCCTCAAGAGCGTCTTTGACGACTATCTGGCCCTCAACCAGCGGCTGGCCAAGGACGTGGTCTTTGCCATCGTCTCGAACGACGACCCGGTCTTTTTGAGCGAGTACATCCCGGCCAACCTCCTGTTCCGCTATGAGGACAAGCAGGCGGTGATGGACGAGAACACCCTGACCGGCCGGCTGGAAAAACTGATCGAGCTGCTGCGGCGGGAGTGCCAGGTGATGCAGATCGAAAAGGAGATCAGCGACAAGGTCAACGAGACGATGGACAAAAACCAGCGGGACTACTACCTGCACGAGCAGCTGAACATCATCAGCAGCGAGCTGGGGGAAGGGGACGATACCCACGCCGAGGCGGAGGATTACCGCCGGCGTATCCTTGAGCTGCACCTGGAAGAGGACAGCGAGGCCAAGCTGCTGAAGGAAGTCGACCGCCTGGCCAAGATGCAGGGCAGCAACCAGGAGGCCACCGTCATCCGCACCTATCTGGACACCTGCCTCGATCTGCCCTGGAACACCTTCACCGAGGACGATTTGGACATCAACAAGGCGCAGGAGATCCTGGACCACGACCACTACGGCCTGAAAAAAGTCAAGGACCGCATCCTCGAGCTGCTGGCCGTCCGCAAGCTGGCCCCCGACGTCAAGGCCCAGATCATCTGTCTGGTGGGCCCTCCGGGCGTCGGCAAGACCAGCATCGCCCGCTCCATCGCCCGCTGCCTCCACCGCAAGTATGTCCGGCTCAGCCTGGGCGGCGTGCGGGACGAGGCCGAGATCCGCGGCCACCGCCGCACCTACATCGGCGCCATGCCCGGCAAGATCATCAGCGCCATGATCACCGCCAAGAGCCAGAACCCCCTCATCCTGCTGGACGAGATCGACAAGCTGGCCGGCGATTTCCGGGGCGACCCGGCCGCCGCCCTGCTGGAGGCGCTGGACCCCGAGCAGAACAACACCTTCAAGGACCACTTCCTGGATATCCCGTATGACCTGAGCCATGTCCTCTTCATCACCACCGCCAACGACCTCGGCGGCATCCCCGCGCCCCTGCGGGACCGGATGGACATCATCGAGCTGCCCAGCTACACCCGGGTGGAAAAATACAACATCGCCCGCCGGCACCTGCTGCCCAAGCAGCTGGAGCTCTGCGGCCTGACCGGCAAGGTGACCTTGTCCCAGTCGGCCCTTTACGGCATCATCGACGGCTACACCCGGGAGGCCGGCGTCCGCACTCTGGAGCGGACCATCACCAGCGTGCTGCGCAAGTGCGCCCGCAAAATCGCCTCCGGCGAGGCCGAGAAGGTCTCGGTCACCGAGGCGATGCTGGAAGAGCTGCTCGGGCCCCGGATGGTCAAGCCGGAGTTCCTCAACCGGGACAACGCCGTCGGCATCGCCAACGGCCTGGCCTGGACCAGCGTCGGCGGCGAGACGCTGCCCATCGAAGTGCAGGTCATCGAGGACGGCGCCGGCAAGATCACCGTCACCGGCTCTCTGGGCGACGTCATGAAGGAGAGCGCTCAGCTGGCCATCACCTACGCCCGGGTCCACGCCGCCGAGTACGGCATCGACCCCGAAAAGGTGAAAAAGTGCGACCTGCACATCCACGCCCCCGAGGGCGCCATCCCGAAGGACGGGCCTTCGGCCGGCGTCACCCTGACCACCGCCCTCATCTCCTGCCTGTCCGGCCGGCCGGTGCGGGGCGACGTGGCCATGACCGGCGAGATCACCCTGCACGGCAACGTGCTGGCCATCGGCGGCCTGCGGGAAAAGAGCATGGCGGCCTACCGCGAGGGGATGAAGCTGGTGCTGATCCCGAAAGACAACGAGAGCGACCTGTACGACGTGGACGACGAGGTCAAGCAGCACATCCAGTTCGTGCCGGTGTCCACCCTCGAGCAGGTGCTGGACATCGCCCTGCTCAAAGCCGCAAAGCCTCTGCCGGCCCGGCGCACCCGCGCCCGCAAGCCCAAGACGCCCGACGCCATCCTGCCGCCGCCGGCGGACAAGACGCCGCAGCCGGGGGTCGTCTGCTGACCGCAACTGTGAGGAGAGAAGATGAACTACAACAAAGCGGCCTTTCTGGCAAGCTACGGCATTTCCAGCCAGCTGCCCGAAAGCGGCCGGCCCGAGATCAGCTTTTCGGGCCGGTCCAACGTGGGCAAATCCAGCCTGATCAATAAGCTGTGCAACCGCAAGAACCTGGCCCGGGTGTCCAGCACGCCGGGCAAGACGGCCACCATCAACTTTTATGAGGTGGACGGCTGCTATTTCGTCGACCTGCCCGGCTACGGCTACGCCAAGGTGAGCAACGCCGACCGTCAGCGGTGGGACGATCTCATCAACAGCTATTTCGGCGCGCGGCGCAACCACACCCTGCTGGTCCAGCTGATCGACTGCCGGCACGACATCGGGGCCGACGACGTCCAGATGCTGCGCTATCTGCACTACCACCGTATCCCCTATGTGGTGGCCCTGACCAAGGCCGACAAGCTGAAAAAGAGCCAGCTGGAAGAGACTCGGCGGGCCTTTGAAGAGGCCGTCCGGCCCTTCGGCTGCCGGGCGGTGGTGTTGACCAGCGCTGAGAGCGGCTACGGCGTGGCCGAACTGCAGGCCATCCTGGACAAGGCCGCGGAAAGCGGGGCGCAGGCCGATGGCGTATAACGAGTTTGCCTATTTTTACGACGCCCTGAACGGGGACGCCGACTACGACGCTCTGTACAGCCACGTCAAGGCCGAGCTGGACGCCCACGGCATCCGGGACGGCATCCTGGCCGACCTCGGCTGCGGCACCGGCGAGCTGACCTTGATGCTGGCCCAGGCGGGGTACGACATGATCGCCATCGACCAGTCGGAGGAGATGCTCTGCGTCGTCCGGGACAAGGCCGACCAGCTCGCGCTGACCGGCCGGCTGCTGCTGCTGGAGCAGGACCTGTGCAGCCTTGACCTCTACGGCACCATCCGGGGGGCGGTGTCCACCTTCGACACCTTCAACCATCTGCCCGCGCTGGACAAGACCATTGCCAACGCCGGCTTCTTTATGGAAAAGGGCGGGGTGCTGCTGTTCGACATGAACACTCCCTACAAGCACCGGGAAGTGCTGGGAGACAACACCTTCACCCTGGAGGGGGAGGACGCCGGCTGCGTCTGGCGCAACCGCCTCGAAGAGGGCGGCCGCCGGGTGCGGATCGCACTGGACATCACCGACCGGGAGAACGGCGAGACGTTCCACGAGGAATTCTGCGAGTATACCTATACGCTGGAAGAGGTCCGCGCCGCGCTGGAGCGGCACGGCTTTACCCTTGAGTCGGTCTGCGACGGCGAGAGCTTCGGCCCGCTGACCGAGACGAGCGAGCGGTATTTTTTCTGTGCGGTCAAGAACTACACACAGCTGGAAGGAGAAAAGCATGGCTAGACTGATCCGCGGCCTGTCCGACAACGGCGGCATTGTATTTTGCGGCGTAGATTCGACAGATATTGTCTGTAAAGCAGAAGAACTTCACACCACAACCGCCACCTGCAGCGCGGCGCTGGGCCGGCTTTTGACCGGCGCGGCCCTGATGGGCTCGATGCTGAAGGACGACCGGGACAGCATCACTCTGCGGGTGAACGGCGGCGGCCCGGCCGGCCTGCTGATCGCCTGCACCGACGGCACCGGCAACGTCAAGGGCTGCATCGACCACCCGCTGGTCGAGCTGCCGCCCCGCGCCGACGGCCATCTGGACGTGGGCGGCGCGGTCGGCAAGGACGGCGTGCTGACCGTCATCCGGGACAACCGCCTCCAGAAGGAGCCGACGGTGGGGCAGGTGCCCCTGGTCTCGGGCGAGATCGCCGAGGACCTGACCGCCTACTACGCCTACAGCGAGCAGATCCCCACCGTCTGCGCCCTGGGGGTGCTGGTCGACCCCGACCTGACCATCCACTGCGCCGGCGGCTACCTGGTCCAGCTGCTGCCGGGCGCGACCGACGCCGAGATCACCCGGCTGGAACAGAACATCGCCGCCATGCCGTCGGTCACCGAGATGCTGCGCAGCGGCCTCGGCCCCAAAGACATGATGGAAAAGGCGCTGGACGGCTTTGCGCCCTCGGTGCTGGACAGCCGCGAAGTGGCCTACCGCTGCGACTGCAGCCGGGAGCGCACCCGGGAGATGCTGCTCAGCCTCGGCCGCAAGGAGCTGGAAAAGCTCCGGGACGAGGACCCGCACTGCGAGGTGGTCTGCCATTTCTGCCACGCAAAATACGAGTTCGATCTCAACAAGCTCTTAAAGGAGCTGCCCGCGCAGGCCTGAGCCCATCAGACCGGAAAAGCCCCGCCCCTCCGGAATATCCGGAAGGGCAGGGCTTTTTGCGCTTTACCCGCCGGCGATATCGCCCAGCAGGGTGTAGGTGACGGCATAGTGCAGGCTGCCGGCGCGCATCTCGACCGTCTCCTTCTGGGCGGCGATGACGGCGTCCGGCCACTCTGCCTCGAGGGCGCGCAGGCAGGTCAGGCGGGCCATGGCGAGGGCCAGATCGTCGGGATAGGCGGCTGTGCCGGTCCGGCGGGCATAGAAGGTCGTCTCCTCGACGGCGACCGGCAGAGGCAGGCCCCACAGTTCCAGCTGGGTGTGCCGGGTGACTCCGGCGCTCTCCCCGCCGGCGGAGCCCCAGCGCGGCAGGGCCAGATCCAGCCCCCCGCAGGAGAGCCGCAGCCGGACGGCCCGTCCGCCGGTCAGCAGGGGCGCTTCCACCGCAAGGGGCTGCTCGCAGGAGGCGGACCACTCGAACCGGGCGGTCACGGTGCCGGCCGCCGGCGCAAAGATGGGGGTGCCGTCCCGCTCGGTGCGGGCGGTGCCGATGAGGGGCTGCCCGGTCTCCACCTGCTGGCCCGGCTCCACCAGAGCGGTGCCGCTCTTGAGGTCGACCGCGGTGACGAGCCCCCCGGTCCGGGCGCAGATGGTCTGCCATTTGCCCGAAAAGAGGGTGGGGGCCGGCTTTGCAGCGGCGGCCTCCACCTCCAGCCGGCCGCCGAAAAAGTTGACACTGGCCCAGGAGAACTCCCCGCTTTGGAGCAGGGCGTACTCGCCGGCGGCCAGGGCTTCCCGGGTGACGCGGGCCCCCGGCTCGAGGCCGGCGCTCTCCCGCAGGACGGCCGCTGCCCGGGCCTGCTGGCCGGGGGTCAGGCCGGTGTAGGCGACGGCCCAGACCAGCCCCCGGCTCCAGAGCAGCAGGGGCAGAAACAGGACCAGACCTGCCCACAGCCCACGCCGCAGCAGCAGGGGCCGCAGCCCGAAGAACGCCCCCCGCCGCTGCCGGACCCGCAGCCGCACCCGCCGCCGGCGGGCCAGGGCGGCCAGCTTCCGGTAGCGCCAGGCGGCGCAGCGCCCGTCAAAGCCGCCGGGCCGGGGGACGACGGCCGCCAGCTGCAGCCCTGCGCCGGCCGCATCGTTGAGCAGGCCCTCGGTATGGCCGCCGCGGGCCGAAAAACTGACCCCGGCCCAGAGCTGTACAGCCTCCATCCGGCCGCCTCCTTCCGCTCAGACGCTGTCCGAAAAGTCGGTCCGCACAAACCGCCCCTGCAGGGTGATCCGGTGGGCGGTCAGGGAGAGGATGCGCATCCCGTCTCCGTAGACGGTCAGGGCGCCGCCCTGCCATTCAAGACAGAGTTTGCTCTCATCGTAGGTGCGGATCTGCCGGAAATGCTCGATCTCCATCTGGGAACCGGTCATGTAGACGGCCGGCCGGCGGTACATCCCGGCGGGAGGCTGACGGAACAGCAGCCCCAGCCAGCTGCGCGGCGTCAGCCGCCGTTTGCGTTGCTTTGGCATCGTTTCCCCTCCCGTCGGCCCGGCATGGTGCGCCGCTTCTGTCCATATATATGGAAGCAGGGGGTCTGCTTATGTATCGCCGCTTTGGTTTGCTCCTGCTTGCGCTGCTGACGGCGGCGCTGCCCTTTGCCGCGCCGGAAGCCTGCGCCCGCGCCCTGCGGGAGGGGCTGGCCCTTTGCGGCGGGCCGCTGCTGCTGTCTCTCTTTCCGTTCCTGATCGTCTCCACCCTGCTGGTGCGCAGCGGCGGCGGAGAGCTGCTGGGGGCGCTGCTGCGCCCGGCCGCCCGTTTGGCGGGAGTCCGCGCGCCTGCGGCCGGCGACGTCCTGCTGATGGGTCTTGTGGGTGGCTTTGCGCCGGCCGCCAACGCCGCGGCCCAGGCCGTCCGGGCCGGCAAACTCTCCCCGCGGGAGGCCGCGGACCTGCTGCCCGCCTGCATCTGCTCGGGACCCTCCTTCGTCATCCTGACGGTGGGCGAGGGAATGCTGGGCAGCGCCGGGGCGGGGGTGCGCCTCTTTGCGGCACAGGCGGCGGCCGGGCTGCTCTCGGCCGCCCTTCTCAGCCGGCTGCACGGGCCGGCCGAACCGGCCCCCGCCAACCTCGCCGCCCCGCCGGCCGGCGAAGCGCCTCTGCGGCTGGACGGCGTCATCGCCGACGCCGCCTTGACCTACTGCAAATTGTGCGGGTTCATCCTCTATTTCCGGCTGCTGGCCGGGGGTCTGGGCGCGGCGCTGCCGGCCCTCGGCCTGCCCGCCGCCCTGCTGCTGGAGGTGGCCTCCGGCTGCGACCTCGCGTCCCGCGCGGGCCGGTGGGCCAGCTGGCTGTGCTGCGGGGCCGTCAGCTGGCAGGGGCTGTCGGTCCTTTTGCAGGTGCGGACCATCTGCCCGCCCGATGTTTCCTTCCGGCCGCTGCTGGCGGCGCGGGCGCTCCACCTGCCGCTGTCGCTGGCCCTGTTCCGGCTGCTGCTCTGGCTGCCGGGCGGCGCCGCCCCGGCTGCGGCGGCGCTGCATCCCGTGCCGGCCGTCCTGCGCCGGGTCCCGCCCGACTGCGCCCTGCTGGCCTTTTTTGGCTGCTGCCTGGTCCTCTGCCAGCTCAGCCGCCTTGCACAGGGCCCGGACGGCCCGTAACCAAAAAGCCCCGAAGCCGCTGAAAACGGCCTCGGGGCTTTTCCAAACTGGAGCTACTGATCCGATTCGAACGGACGACCTGCTCATTACGAGTGAGCTGCTCTACCGGCTGAGCCACAGTAGCACGCTGCAAGATGCAACGGAGTTATTGTAGCACAAAAGCCGGATGGTGTCAAGCGATTTGGATGGTCCCTGCCCGCCGGCCCGGGACAGGGAAAAGCGCTTCATTATGCGAGAATAATTTTGTGCAAATTTCACAGTTTTCACTGTAAAGTTTTGGTGATATAATAAAGGGTAAGAATCGTTATTTGATCGGGCGCAAAACGCCTCGGGAGGGATCACATGGCTGAAAAGAGCATCGAACTGGACAGCGTGGAAGTGGCCGCCGCCGTCTTTGGCAACTGCGACTGCAACATCCGGCTGCTGGAAAAGGAATTCGCCGTCACGGCGACCTGCCGGGGCACCATGCTGCGCCTGGCGGGCGAAGCGGAAAACGTCGCCGCCGCCGCCCGCGCGGTGGAGGGTATGCTGCTTTTGAACGAGAACCACACCCCCCTGGAAGACCAGACCGTCCGCTACTGCATGAGCCTGGCCCACGACGGGGAGGAAAAGCGGGTGCGGGAGCTGACCGAGGACTTTGTGGCCGTGACCGCCAAGGGACGGCCCATCCGGCCCAAGACGCTTGGTCAGAAAGAATACCTGAACGCCATCCGCACCCATCCCATCACCTTTGGGGTGGGGCCGGCCGGCACCGGCAAGACCTATCTGGCGGTGGCCATGGCGGTCAAGTCCTTCAAGGCCAAGGACGTCTGCCGGATCGTGCTGACCCGGCCGGCGGTGGAAGCGGGGGAGAAGCTGGGCTTTCTGCCCGGCGACCTGCAGCAGAAGGTGGACCCCTACCTGCGGCCCCTCTACGACGGGCTGTTCGATATGCTGGGGGCCGAGACCTTCGAGCGGCTGACCGAAAAGCAGATGATCGAGGTGGCCCCCCTGGCCTATATGCGGGGGCGGACGCTGGACGATTCCTTCATCATCCTGGACGAGGCCCAGAATACCACCCCCGAGCAGATGAAGATGTTTCTGACCCGGATGGGCACCGGCTCCAAAGTGGTGGTGACCGGCGACGTCACCCAGATCGACCTGCCCGACCGCACCCGCAGCGGCCTGGTGGACGCTTTGCAGGTGCTGAAGAATATTTCCGGCATCGCACAGTGTTATTTCAACGAAAAAGACGTGGTGCGCCACCGCCTTGTGCAGGAGATCATCAAGGCATACGAGGCTGCCGCGCACCCGGCCAAACGATGATCCGAAATGATAAGAAGAAGCGACCCGCCGCAAACAAGAAAGGAGCGGACCTACCATGTCCAATAAAGTACTGATAGCCAATGAACAGAAAGCGGTCAAAGTGCCGTCCGGCCTGCGCATCCTGATCCGCCGGGCCTGCAACGCCGTGCTGGAATACGAACATTTTGAGGGCGCCGCCGAGATCAGCGTCACCTTTGTGGACAACGCCGCCATCGCCGAGCTGAACAACCAGTACCGGAACAAGCCCATGCCCACCGACGTGCTCAGTTTCCCGCTGGGGGTGGACGGCCAGTACGACATCGACGAGAACAACGGCTGCAAGATGCTGGGCGACATCGTCATCAGCATGGAGCGGGCCATGGAGCAGGCCAACCTCTACGGCCACTCGCTGCAGCGGGAGGTGGCGTTCCTGACCGTCCACTCCATGCTCCACCTGCTGGGCTACGACCACGAGAACGGCGGGCTGGAGGCCGTCCGTATGCGGGAGCGGGAAGAAGCCGTCCTGCAGCAGCTGGGACTGCCCCGCACCGTCAGCTACACCGAATAACGCAGGATTTCAGGAAAGAGAGAATCGTTTTGAATCACACCGAAAAACACGCAGAAACTACGCCGCACTGCGATACATCGTCGGTCTTTGTGGCGGTCATCGGCCGGCCCAACGTCGGCAAGTCCAGCCTGACCAACCTTCTGGTGGGGGAAAAGGTGGCCATCGTCACCTCCAAGCCCCAGACCACCCGCACCCGGATCACCGGCGTCATCACCCGGGGGCCGCTGCAGTACGTCCTGCTGGATACCCCCGGCGTCCACAAGGCCAAGAACAAGCTGGGCAGACGGATGGACAAGACCGCCAGCGACTCGCTGGGGGACGTGGACGTCTCCATGATGCTGTTCGAGCCGCACCCCGGCATCAACGAGTCGGAGCAGATGCTGATCGACGCGCTGCGCCGGGGCGGACCGGCCATCGCGGTCATCAACAAGATCGACCTGGTCAAGGACACGGCCGCGCTGGAAGCGCGCAAAGCCGAGCTGGAAGCGCTGGGCGTCTTTGACACCGTCTGCACCGTCAGCGTCCGGGACAACAAAAACTGCGAGGAGCTGTTTGCCATCCTGGGCCGCTACGCGGTGGAGGGTCCCCACTACTTTGACGACGACGCCTACACCGATATGCCCGAAAAGGAGCTGGTGGCCGAGCTGATCCGCGAAAAGGCCCTGCTGTTCATGCGGGACGAGATCCCCCACGGGCTGGCGGTGGTGGTCGAGCGCTTCAAGGAGCGCCCCGGCACCGACCTTGTGGACATCGACGTGAACATCTACTGCGAGCGGGAGAGCCACAAGGGAATGGTCATCGGCAAGGGCGGCGCCATGCTGAAAAAGATCGCCAGCGCGGCCCGGGTGGACTGCGAGGAATTCCTCGGCTGCCGGGTCAACCTGCAGTGCTGGGTCAAGGTGAAGGCCGACTGGCGGGACAACGAGTTCCTGCTCAACAGCTTCGGCTTCCGGCAGGATGCCGGCCGCAGGTGACCGCCTGCCAGAAGAGGACACTTTTCCCGCGGATACCGCGCTAAGATGAGGTCAACACTACAAGCTGATACAGAAGGCGAGGTGCTGACAGATGGATGCTGAGAGCTGCTGGGAGGCGTTTGCCCTGACCGGGGAAATCGGCCACTATCTTGACTACAAACGGGCGGCAGCGCCCGCGCAGGGGACGTGCAATGGACGAATTTGTGATCATGGGCCTGGTGCTGCAGGAGATCGAGTACGGCGAAGCGGACCGGATCCTCAAGATCCTGACCGCTGAAAAAGGGCTGATCACCGCGTTTGCCAAAAACAGTATGCGGCTGACCAGCCATCTGTTTGCTGCCTGCGGGCAGCTGTGCTATTCCGAATTCGTTCTCCGGCCGGGGCGCGGCACCGAGGACCGGATGTATACGGTGGTGGAAGCCGGCTATGAGACCGACTTCCGGGGGATCGGCTACAGCTTTGAGGCGCAGGGCGTCGCCATGTATATGGTGGAGTTCACGCTGGGGCTTTCCCTCGCGGACCAGCCGGCCGAAGCCGAGCTGAAACTGCTGATGAACTGCCTGTATAAGATCTGCCAGCAGACGACCGACCCCAAACTGGTCAAGGCGGTGTTCGAGCTGCGGATGATGTGCCTGTGCGGATTTCAGCCGCAGCTGCTCTGCTGCCAGGGGTGCGGCGCCTACGACGGCAGCCGCTTTTATCTGGACCGGGAGGACGGGCGGCTGCTCTGCGAGAGCTGCGCCGCCAAGGAGGACCTGGCCTGCAATCTCGACAAGGGCGCCCTCTTTGCGGTGCGGTACATCTGCCTTGCGGAGGACAGGAAACTGTTCGGTTTCCGCATCTCGGCCGCAAGCGCCGGGCTGCTCTTTGCCGCGGCGGAGCAGTATGCCCTGGCCCATATGGATAAGCCCCTCAATTCTCTGAAATTTTTGCGGTCCCTCTCTGCCTGGGACCCGGACCAACAACCCAAAAAGGATTGAATCAATGGAAACAGGTTACTTAAAAACACTGGAACTGAACAAGATCATCGAGCGGGCGGCCGCCGGCTGCGTCTGCAAAGAGGCCAGGGCCAAAATGCTGGAACTGACCCCCCAGTGCGACCCCGACGAGGTCCGCTTTGCTTTGGAACAGACCGACGCCGTCAACACCCTGCTGATCAAGAACGGCTCCCCCCGGTTCGGCGGGGTGGAGGGGGTCAGCGGGCTGGCTGCCCGCGCCGTCAAGGGCGGCGTCCTCTCGATGGGGGAGCTGCTGGAAGTGGCCGGCGCGCTGCGCAACTTCCAGAACCTGAGCGCCTGGTACGGCTCGACCGACCATGACGCCCTGCCCACCGACGATCTGTTCTACGCCCTGGCCCCCCAGCCCGGGCTGGAACAGCAGATCTCGGACGCCATCCTCGCGCCCGACACCATGGCCGACACCGCCTCCCACACCCTGGCCGAGCTGCGCAAAAAGATCCGCGCCACCGAAAACGCCATCCGCGACCGGCTGGAGGGCCTGGTCCACAACATGGAGTCCTCCAAGTACCTGCAGGAGGCGGTCGTCTCCATCCGCAACGGGCGGTACGTCGTGCCGGTCAAGAGCGAATACCGCGGCGAGATCAGCGGCATCATCCACGACGTCTCCTCCACCGGCGCCACCGTCTTCGTCGAGCCGCAGGCCGTCGTCGAGGCCAACGCCCGCATTCTGCAGTACCGCGCCCAGGAGGCGCAGGAGATCGAGCGGATCCTGACCGCCTTCACCAGCCAGGTGGCCGCCATCGAGCCGCAGTTCCAGTTCAGCTACAAGGCCATGCTGGAGATCGACATCCTGCTGGCCAAGGCCCGGATGGCCCTGGAGATGAAGGCCTTCAAGCCCTCGGTCAGCTACGACGGCTCCTTCTCGCTGGTGCGGGCCCGCCACCCCCTGATCGACCCGGCCCGGTGCGTGCCGGTGGACATCGCCCTGGGCAGCGACTACGACTCCCTCATCATCACCGGCCCCAACACCGGCGGCAAGACCGTCACCCTCAAGACGGCCGGTCTGCTCTGCGCCATGGCCCAGTGCGGCTTTCTGATCCCGGCGGACGAGCGCAGCGAGGTCTGCGTCTTTCAGGAGTATCTGGTGGACATCGGCGACGAGCAGAGCATCGAGCAGAGCCTGTCCACCTTCTCGGGCCACATGACCAAGATCACCGGCATTCTGGAGCTGGCCGCCCCCGGCACCCTTGTGCTGCTGGACGAGCTGGGCGCCGGCACCGACCCGGCCGAAGGCGCGGCTCTGGCCGTCGCCATCATCGAGGAGCTGCGCCGCCGCGGCGTTCTGCTGATGGCCACCACCCACTACGCCGAGCTGAAGGTCTTTGCCCTCGAAACGCCCGGCGTCGTCAACGCCAGCTGCGAATTCGACCTCGAGACCCTGCGGCCCACCTACAAGCTGAGCGTCGGCGTGCCGGGCAAATCCAACGCCTTTCTCATCAGCGAAAAGCTGGGCATCCCCGAGCGGGTCATCGAGGCGGCCAAGCAGCACCTTTCGGCCGACGACAAGCGGCTGGACGCGGTGCTGGGCCAGCTGGACGACCTCAAGCTGCAGCTCAAGGCCAGCCAGGACGAGGTGGAGCGGCTGCGCCACGAGGCGGCCCATCAGCTGGAAGACGCCCAGAAAAAGAAGGAAGAGCTGATCCGCCAGGGCGAGAACGAGCTGGAAGCCGCCCGCGCCAAGGCCCGCGCCCTGGCCCAGCAGGTGGAAAACGAGGCCTACCGCCTGACCGACGAGCTGCGCCAGATCCAGAAGGACGAAAAGACCAGCGCCCAGCAGCGGGCCCAGCGCGCCCGGGAGATCGCCAAAAAGGAGTCGGCCAAACTGTTTGCCCATTCCGACGTGGTGCATAACCCGGTGCGGGACTTTGTCCCCCTGAAGGAGGTCCGGGTGGGTCAGGAGGTCTGCATCGCCGAACTGGGCCAGCTGGCCACCGTGCTGGCCCTGCCCGACCGCAACGGCGACGTTCTGGTCCGGGCCGGCATCGTCAAGACCAAGGTGCCCCTCAAGGGGCTCAAGCAGCCCGACAAGCTGGAAAAGGCGCCCGTCGCCCCCAAGACCAAGGCGCAGCAGCGCTACACCCGCCAGACCGGCGACAGCAGCCGGGGCGACGGCGGGCACTTTGAGCGGGTCCGCCGGGAGACCAAGATGGAGTGCAACCTGCTGGGCCTGACCGTCGACGAGGCCATCCAGGAGGCGGATTCCTTCATCGACCACGCCGTCCTGAACGGGCAGTCCACCGTCTACCTGATCCACGGCAACGGCACCGGCGCGCTGCGCGCCGCCATCCAGAAGCACCTGCGGGGCCACCGGAATGTCAAGAGCTTCCGCCTCGGGCGCTATGGCGAAGGCGAGAGCGGCGTCACCGTGGTCGAATTAAAATAGCGTGTCTTGCGACACGCTTTAGGGGGAACCCATTTCTGCGCACTTTCGTGCGGCAGAAATTCCTTCCCCCTAATATCCCCCTGGGGACAAAATTCAAGCCCGGAACCGCGCACTCGCTGCGCTCGCACACTCTCCGAGCTTGAATTTCCCTGTCGGTGTCCCGGCCGTACGCGCTTGTCGTCCGGCCGGGACTTTTTAATGATCTGCGAAATATCTGTACAATCTATTTCGTTTTAAGAAAAAAGACTTTGAAAGGGCAGCGCATCGGATGAGCAGCAAGCGCAGACGTACAAGATCGAAACACAGCAAAGCCCGCCGGGTCAACTGGCAGCTGATTGCCCTGGTTCTGGCGGCGGTCCTCGGGCTGGCAAAGCTCTGGCAAGCGGGCAGCCGCTGGCGGGCCCAGCAGGCGGCCTTGCAGGAAGAGAGCGCCGTTCAGGAGCCGGACGAGCTGTTCCGCCCCGAGGTGGGGGACCCGCCCTACACCATCGCGGTGGACGCGGGGCACGGCGGGGACGACCCCGGCGCGACCGGCGTGGTGGTGGAGCGGGAGATGACCGCCGCCACCGCCCAGGCCCTGACCGCCTGGCTGGACGCCGACCCCAACTACATCCCCGTCCCCACCCGGGACGGCTACGACGTCACCGCCAACCCCACCCAGCGGGCCGAGCGGGCCAACAGCCAGAACCCCGACCTGCTGCTGTCCATCCACGGCAACTCGGCCGGCACTGAGGCCGCCGGCTTTGAGTGTTATCCCATCACACCGGGGCGGGTCTGGCACCGGGAGAGCGTCTACTTTGCCCGGCTGCTGGCCGACGGGATGGAGGCCGCCGGCAGCACCCTGCGGGGGCAGCGCGGGGTACGGTACATCTACTACGAAAACGGCCAAAAGGTCCTGGCCGAGGCAAGCGACCGCCGCGTCCGCGCCGAGGAGACCTTCACGCTGCTGGAACAGGCAAATTGCCCGGCGGTGCTGGCCGAACAGTGCTTTGTGACCAGCGCCGCCGACGTCGAATTATTCGGCGACGCCGACGGCTGCGCCCTGGCGGCGCGGGTCTACTACCAGGCCATCTGCGCCTATTTCGGCACCACGCCGCTGGAAAGCTTGCCTCAATAACAGCAAAGACCGCCGCGGGACCCGCGGCGGCCTTTTTATTTACAGGAGCTTGATCTTGATTGGCCCGCAGGGCAGCTTTTGGAACACCATCAGCCACTCCAGCGTCTCGGACGTCTCAAAGTAGAGGGAAGAGACATCATGGCGCACCGGCTTTGCGGCGTTCTGCGGCGAAGCGACAAAGACGGCGGCCGGCCCGTCGGCGGAACCGATCACCCCGATTTGGGCTTTTTCCAGAACATCCGGCTCTGTGTTGAGGACGCAGACCGCCGCCGACAGGGCCTGCTCCGGTTCCCAGGGGGCGGGCCTATGCACCCGGCGGGGGCGGTCGCCCTCCGAGCAGTCCATCAGATGGAAGGCGCTGCGGGGCAAAGGCGGCTCCACCGTATAGCCAAGGGTGACACAGTGGTCGGGATAGAGAAAATCCTTGTCCCGGAAGGTGCCGCGCGGGAGGGTCTCGCGCGCATATTCCCGGACGGTGAGGGTGTGCGCCGTCCCGTCCGGGTCGGTAAAGGGGAAGCTGCCGCCCTCTCCCTGCACCGTGATGTGCGGGCCGGGCAGGGAAACACGGGCTGCTTCCATATAGACCGCCAGACTGCGGATGGGCGGCTTGTGTTTTGTTTTCCAGGGGAAGTTATAGCGCCAGATGAACCAGCCGTCGGAGGGATCAAGACCGTAATGTTCCAGCAGCGGCAGGTCGTCCGGGTCGTGACAGCCGGGGAGGGGGTTCCAGCAGATGCCGTGCCCACGAGAGGAATGCAGGTGACGGCCGTTGAGCAGGAGGGTGGGGGAAAAATCGAAGGTGAGCGGGTTTTCGCTTTCCAGCCGCATCCGTTTTTCCCGGGTGAAATCGTACCGGTCCTCGTCAGGGCGCAGTCCATGCCGGTCTGCAAACTCCCGGATGCGCCCGACGGGCACCCGCCGCACAAAGTCGGCCACCAGTCCCTGCGCGCAGGCGTAGACTGCGGGGATGCGCCATTCCGCCCCGCCCCAGAAAAACGCCTGATGGATCGGGTATTCTTTGCCGGGACGCCGTCTGCGGGGCTGGTCTTTGCGCGGGACGTTCAGGTCAAAATAGACCTGCCACGTTTTCTGCTTGTTTCGTGCCATGGGGCTCCTCCTTCCAGAAATATCCTTTTGGATAATACGGACCGTGCGCCCGGATGATTGCGCCGGTTTCGCAGTTTTTCGGCAAGCCTCCATAAAAAGTGAAAGGATTTTTATCCGACCGCTTGACAAGTGAAAAAAACATGGTACAATAAGCCCAAAGCGCACGCAAACAGGTGCGCCAAATAGATTT
>DXHQ01000047.1 GCA_019113345.1 Candidatus Faecalibacterium intestinigallinarum | reverse complement strand
CCTCATCGTCGTCAGTATAATCGTCGCTGCCGAAGTCGGCGTCAAACTCGTCCTCGGGAATGTCCTCTATGGAGTAGCCCTCGGCCTCTATCTCGCTGTCGTCGGACTGGTAGAACTCATCCTTCATGTCGGGGATGAAATCGTCCTCATCCTCGTCCTTCAGCTCGATCTCCTGTCCGTTTTCATCCAGCACACGGATATCCAGGCACAGGGACTGGAGCTCCTTGACCAGGACCTTGAAAGACTCGGGCACGCCGGGCTGAGGTATATTGTTGCCCTTGACGATGGCCTCGTAGGTCTTCACACGGCCGGTGACGTCGTCGGACTTGACGGTGAGTATCTCCTGGAGGGTGTAGGCTGCGCCGTAGGCCTCCAGGGCCCAGACTTCCATTTCGCCGAAACGCTGGCCGCCGAACTGGGCCTTGCCGCCCAGAGGCTGCTGGGTGACCAGGGAGTAGGGGCCGGTGGAGCGGGCATGGATCTTGTCGTCGACCAGGTGATGCAGCTTGAGGTAGTACATATAGCCGACGGTGACGCGGTTGTCGAACTTTTCGCCGGTGCGGCCGTCGTAGACGGTGGTCTTGCCGTCGCGGTCCAGCTCGATCTTGGAGAAGTCGATGATGTGGCCCTGCTCGCCCATGATCTTGGGCAGCTTGGTGGGATACTCGGGCGCGCCCTCGCCGTGCCACTTTTCGCGGGCGGTGTCAAAGGCGTCGCCGATGTCGTTCTCACGGGCCGAGTCAAAGACGGGGGTCATCACCTTGATGCCGCAGGCCTTGGCGGCGTAGCCCAGGTTGACCTCCAGCACCTGACCGATGTTCATACGGGAAGGAACGCCCAGCGGGTTCAGCACGATATCCAGCGGGGTGCCGTCGGGCAGGTAGGGCATATCCTCCTGCGGCAGGATGCGGGAGACGACGCCCTTGTTGCCGTGGCGGCCGGCCATCTTGTCGCCCACGCTGATCTTGCGCTTCTGGGCGATATAGCAGCGGACCACCTCGCGGACGCCGGGCTGCAGCTCGTCGCTGTTCTCGGGGGTAAAGACCTTGACGTCCACAATGATGCCGTACTCGCCGTGGGGCACGCGCAGGGAGGTGTCGCGGACCTCGCGGGCCTTTTCGCCGAAGATGGCGCGGAGCAGCCGCTCCTCGGCGGTCAGCTCGGTCTCGCCCTTGGGGGTCACCTTGCCGACCAGGATGTCGCCGCTCTTGACCTCGGCGCCGATGCGGATGATGCCGCGCTCGTCCAGGTCCTTCAGGGCGTCCTCCGAGACGTTGGGGATGTCGCGGGTGATCTCCTCGGGTCCCAGCTTGGTGTCCCGGCTCTCGGTCTCGTATTCCTCGATGTGGATGGAGGTATAGACGTCCTCGCGGACGATCTTCTCGTTCAGCAGGACGGCGTCCTCGTAGTTGTAGCCCTCCCAGGTCATAAATCCGATCAGGGCGTTCTTGCCCAGCGAGATCTCGCCGTTGCGCATGGCGGGACCGTCGGCCAGGACCTGGCCCTTCTTGACCGTCTCGCCCACCGAGACGATGGGCCTCTGGTTGATGCAGGTGCCGGCGTTGGAGCGGGCAAACTTGATCAGGCTGTACTCGTCGGCGCCGCCCTGATCGTTGCGCACCACCACGTGGTCGGCGTCCACCCGCTCGACCACGCCGTCGTGCTCGGCCAGGATGGCGACGCCCGAGTCGGTGGCGGCCTTGTATTCCATGCCGGTGGCCACCAGCGGCTGCTGGGTGACCATCAGAGGCACGGCCTGGCGCTGCATGTTGGCGCCCATCAGGGCGCGGTTGCAGTCGTCGTTCTCCAGGAAGGGGATCATGGCGGTGGCCACCGAGACCATCATCCGGGGCGAAACGTCGACGAAATCCACCTTCTCGGCGTCGATCTCGAGGATGTCGTCCCGGCGGCGGGCCGAGACGCGGGGCCGGATGAAGTGGCGGTTCTCGTCCAGCGGCTCGTTGGCCTGGGCGACGACGTATTCGTCCTCGACGTCGGCGGTCATATAGACCACCTCGTCGGTGACCACCTGGTCGATGACCCGGCCCTTCTCGTCATAGGTCTTGTTGACCTTGCGGTAGGGCGCCTCGATAAAGCCGTACTCGTTGATCCGGGCATAGGAGGCCAGGTAGGAGATCAGGCCGATGTTGGGACCTTCCGGGGTCTCGATGGGGCACATACGGCCGTAGTGGCTGTAGTGGACGTCGCGGACCTCAAAGCCCGCGCGGTCGCGGCTCAGACCGCCGGGGCCCAGGGCCGACAGACGGCGCTTGTGGGTCAGCTCGGCCAGGGGGTTGTTCTGGTCCATGAACTGGGACAGCGGCGAAGAGCCGAAGAACTCCTTGATGGCCGCCACCACAGGCCGGATGTTGATGAGGGCCTGCGGGGTCAGGGTGGTCTGGTCCTGGCTCTGGAGGGTCATCCGCTCCCGGATGACGCGCTCCATCCGGGAGAAGCCGATGCGGAACTGGTTCTGCAGCAGCTCGCCGACGCTGCGGATGCGGCGGTTGCCCAGGTGGTCGATGTCGTCGGTGGTGCCGATGCCGTGGCCCAGGCCGTTCAGGTAGTTGATGGAGGACAGGATGTCGGTGACGGTCAGGGTGCGGTTGATCAGCTGGTCGTGGTTGCGGCGCAGCAGCTCCTTCTGCTCCTCGGGGTCGGAGGTGGTGTCCAGGATCTTGCGCAGCTCTTCAAAGGAGCAGCGCTCGTTGATGCCGCACTCCTTGACGTCGAAGGAGAAGAAGGGCTGGGCGTCGACGCAGCCGTTGGTGATGATCTTGACCGGCTTGCCCTCGACGGTGATGGTGACCAGATTGACGCCGGCGGCGTCGGCCTGCTCGGCCTTGGCGCGGGTGATCTTCTCCCCTGCCTCGATCAGCAGCTCGCCGGTCAGCGGGTCGACCACGTTCTCGGCCGCCACCTGGCCGGTGATGCGGCGGGCCAGGGACAGCTTCTTGTTCATCTTGTACCGGCCGAACCGGGACAGATCGTACCGGCGGGGGTCAAAGAAGAGCATGTTGATCTGGCTGGTGGCTGACTCGACCGTGGGGGGCTCGCCGGGGCGCAGCTTGCGGTAGACCTCCAGCAGACCCTCCTCGGTGTTCTTGGTGGTGTCCTTCTCGAAGGTGGCGAGGATCCGCTCGTCCTCGCCGAAGTAGTTCAGGATGTCGTCGTTGGAGGAAAGGCCCAGCGCGCGGCAGAGGACGGTGACCGGCAGCTTGCGGTTCTTGTCGATGCGGACATAGAACACGCCGGTGGCGTCGGTCTCATACTCCAGCCAGGCGCCGCGGTTGGGGTTCATGGTGGCGCTGAACAGCTCGTTGCCCACCTTGTCGCGGGCCATGCCGTAGAACACGCCCGGAGAGCGGACCAGCTGGCTGACGATGACACGCTCGGCGCCGTTGATGACGAAGGTGCCCGCGTCGGTCATCAGGGGGAAATCCCCCATGAAGATCTCCTGATCCTTGACCTCGCCCGTCTCCTTGTTCAGCAGCCGGGCGGTGACCCGCAGAGGCGCGGCGTAGGTCACGTCGCGGCTCTTGCACTCCTTGATGCTGTACTTGGGCTCTTTGTCGAGGCGGTAATCCACGAAGCTCAGCGCCAGGTTGCCGGTGTAATCCTCAATGGTGCCAATGTCATGGAACACCTCGCGCAGGCCCTCGTCCAGGAACCACTGGTACGAGTTCTTCTGCACCTCGATGAGGTTGGGCATCCCGATGACTTCGTCGATGTGGGAGAAGCTCATCCGCTCGGTCTTGCCGAGTTTTACGGGCTTGACTTTCATCATAAAATCGACCACTCCTTACTTTTATACTCCACGGACGTGCGGACAAGGCGGCCTGCGGCGGGTTTTTTTGCGCCCCGCTCTTGACAAGTGAAGCGCCTTTTGCCCCTTCGGCCGCCCGATTTCTGGCAGACTCACAGAAACAGCCCTGCGCGGGCCGGACGGGTTCGTCGTTTTTCACAAACTTTTTGTTTCCGAGCCCGCCAGTCGAGCCTCGAAACCCCGTTTTTCGCGCAGTATTCCATTTTGTGATACTCAGGTATCATAGCACAAAAAATCCCTGTTGTCAAGCCATTTTACGGCTGCGGGTCAAAAAATTTTCCGCGGCCGGTTTCGCGCAGCACGCACGGCGGCGTGTTGTGAAACCGCGTTTTGGGGCTTGCATTTTTCGTTTCTCACGTTCCATCCAAAAAAGCCTTTGGTGATTTTGTACACATTGCCCCTTGCCAGGCGCGAAAAAGCCGCCCGGGCTTCCCTGCCCAGGCGGCTGCGGCGCAGCGCGCCGTTATTCCAAATAGTCCCGCAGTCTTCTGGCCCGGCTGGGGTGGCGCAGCTTGCGCAGGGCCTTGGCCTCGATCTGCCGCACCCGCTCCCGGGTGACGTGGAACTCCTGCCCCAGCTCCTCCAGGGTGCGGGGCCGCCCGTCCTCCAGACCGAACCGAAGGGCCAGCACCCGCTGCTCCCGGTCGGTCAGGCTGGCCAGCACGCTGGTCAGCTCCCGGTGCAGCATCTCCCGTCCGGCCTCGTCGGCGGGGACGCCGGCGGTGTCGTCCTGGACAAAGTCCTCGATCCGGGCGTCCTCTTCCTCCCCGACCGGCGCTTCCAGGCTGACCGGCTCCTGCGACAGCTGCAGCAGCTGGCCCACCCGTTCCGGCTCCATCTCCAGCCGGACGGCGATCTCGGCGGGGGTGGGCTCCCGGCCGTTCTGATGCAGCAGGTCGGAGGCGGTCTTTTTCACCCGGTTGATGCTCTCGACCAGATGGACCGGGATCCGGATGGTCCGGCCCTGGTCGGCGATGGCCCTTGTGATGGACTGCCGGATCCACCAGGTGGCGTAGGTGGAAAACTTGAACCCCCGCGCCGGCTCAAACTTTTCGGCCGCCTTCATCAGGCCGAGGTTGCCCTCCTGGATCAGGTCGAGAAAGGGCAGCCCCCGCCCGGCGTACCGCTTGGCCACCGAGACCACCAGCCGCAGGTTCGCCTCGCAGAGGCGGCGGCGGGCGTCTGCGTCCCCTTCCCGGGCGGCGGCCGCGAGGGCGGCTTCCTCCTCCGCCGAGAGGAGCGGCACCGCCCCGATCTCCTTCAGATACGCCTTGACCGGGTCGTCCAGGGTGACCCCCGCCGGGGACAGCTCCCGCTCCAGAGAACCGATCTGCGCCTCGTCCAGCAGGGGCAGCTCCTCGCCGGCGTCGGCCTCCGGCTCCGGCGCAAGCTCCACCCCGCGGGCCTTCAGCGCCTCGCACAAAGCGTCCAGCCCGGCCAGGTCAAAATCCTCGTCCTGGGCCGCCCGGCTCAGCTGGCCGGCCGTCATGGCCCGGCCCCGGGCCTTCCGGGCCAGTTGTTCTGCAAGCATCTCTGGGGACATGGCAGGCACTCCTTTCTTCGCTTCTCTCTATTTTCCCCTCATTTGAAAAAGAAACCTTCAAGTCTATTTTCTAAATCCATTCCTTATTGCCTCTCACGCGTGCGGGGGAGGTGCCGAGCACAGCGAGGCGGAGGGGGCAAAATTACTCCTTCTTTTCCCGGATCCGGGCGATGTAATCGGCCAGCTCTTCGCCCGACATCCTGCCCGCCTGGGCCGAGAGGGGCTTGCCCCGGGCGATCCGCTCCAGATACATCTCGATATCCTGCGGCGTGCAGCCCACATCACTGTATTCTGCCGCGACGGCGCACAGTTCATTCATGGCTTCCTCGCCGATCTCGTTTGAGAGAGCGCCCACACTGACCTCGCGCCCTTCCCGCCAGCAGGCCAGGATGGCCTGGTAGGCTTCCCGCAGCTTTTCGTCCAGGATGCTCTCGGGGGCGAGGGCCGGGGCGATCCGCGCAAGTTCCTCGGGCTGGCGGAGGATCGCCGCGATCAGCCGCCGCTGGGCCGAGGCGGCGCCCAGCGCGCCGGGGCCGTCCTTGCCGTAGGGCAGCTTGATGGTATCCATCTCGCCCGAGTGGAGCAGCTCTTTCTGCCGGGCCGACCTCCGCCGGGCCCCCGCCCTGCGGGCGGCCGCCTCCACCTGGGAGAGGATGGCGTTTTTGGAGAGGTTGGTCTCCTCGGCCAGCCGCCCGGCGTAGAGTTCCTTTTCGGTGGGGGTGGTGCCGTCGGCCAGGATGTTCACCGCCTCCTGGATGTATTCCAGCCGCTGGTTGTCCTGGGCCAGGTCGTATTTGGCCCGGGCCCGCCCCAGCCGGAAGTCGAGGGCGTTGCCCGCCCTGTCCAGCAGCTCGCGGAAGCGCTCGGGACCGTATTTCTTGATGTACTCGTCGGGGTCCTTGGCGTTGGGGATGTTCAGCACCCCCACCTGCACCGGACTGGAGCGGAACAGCTCCAGCGAGCGCAGGGTCGCCTTCTGCCCCGCCTCGTCCGAATCGTAGCAGAGGATGACCTCGTCGGCGTATTCGCTCAGCAGCTTGACCTGATTCTGGGTCAGGGCGGTGCCGCAGGCGCAGACGGCGGTGCCGATGCCCGCCTGCTGCATACTGATGACATCCATATACCCCTCGCAGAGGACGTACCGCCGGGAGGGGTCCTTTTTGGCCATCTGCAGGGCAAAGACCGTGTCCGATTTGTGATAGACCAGAGTCTCGGGGCTGTTGACGTACTTGGGCTTCGAGTCGTCCATCACCCGCCCGCCGAAGGCGATGACGTTGCCCCGCAGGTCAAAGATGGGGGTGATGACCCGCCGCCAGAACAGGCAGTAGATCCGCCCCGCCTGGCTGCGCTTGAACAGGCCGCTGGCGTCCATCTCGGCCTGGGTGTAGCCCTTGTCCCGCAGAAAGTGGTAGAGGGCCTGTCCGTCGTTGGGGGCGTAGCCCAGCCCGAAGCGGGCGATGGTCCGGTCGTCCAGCCCCCGCCGCCGCCAGTAGGCCCGGGCCTG